>NZ_JBJQMA010000025.1:0-85875 GCF_046486065.1 Escherichia sp. WS547
TCCCTGACAGCCTACAAAACGCAATTGAAGAACGCGAGGCATCGTCTTAACGAGGCACCGAGGCGTCGCATTCTTCAGATGGTTCAACCCTTAAGTTAGCGCTTATGGGAGAAATCCCCGCAACCTCTGATGTATTATGCATCCTCAACGCAGCCACAGTTAACCTGATTGGCGGGTTTATTTCATCTGTAAATATATTTATAAAAATAATGCCCACGCACAGCATAAAACAAAAAGTATTACAGATAAAAAAGGAACGTAATGTGCAGATTTGTTGTTTTCCATATTTACTCACCTTAATATGATTAACCCTGATAGGGTTGTTATTTCAGCGGTTTTCAAATGAGATATTATGGTGATCTGGCAGATTTGCATAACATTAAAATTTAATTTGTTTAACCGCTTTTAATAATAAGCGTTGTTTGTATCCCAGCAATCTGTTGTTTGGTTTTTATTCCATTAAGGTGGGGCTTTACACTGGAGCCAGTTTATTTATACTTCATACGTCAGCCTGAACAACTGGCATCTGCTGCGCTGCGCCATCGAGAGATTAAGAAATGGCGCATATACAACTGGTCAAACAAACCTCTTCCGGATTACTTCTCCCGGCGACGCCGGAGAGTTGTGATTTTCTGCATCAAATCAAAATAGGCGAGTGGATACACGCAGACTTTAAGCGTGTGCGTAACTACGCATTCCACAAGCGTTTTTTCAAACTCCTGCAACTGGGATTCGATTACTGGACTCCGGTCGGTGGGGCGATCACGCCTCGCGAACGAGAACTGCTGTCTGGTTTCGTTGATTACCTGTGCGAATCAGTTGGTCGGGAACACACGCCAGCCCTGAGTGATGCCGCAGAGCAATATCTGAATACAGTTGCGACACGCAGAACCCGGGATACGGCATTGCTAAAGTCGTTTGAGGCTTTTCGCGAGTGGGTAACCATTCAGGCTGGATTTTACACCGAACATTTTTATCCGGACGGTAGCCGCGGGCGTCGGGCAAAATCTATCGCTTTTGCGAATATGGACGAAACCGAGTTTCAGCAGGTTTATAAATCTGTTCTGAATGTGCTGTGGAACTGGATTCTGTTCCGTAAATTTTCCTCTCCGGAACAAGTCGAAAATGTGGCCGCGCAGCTGCTGGAGTTTGCGTAATGGTGGATTTACGTAAAGCGGCGCGGGGGCGGATGTGCACCGTCAGAATTCTTGGCTACTGCAATCACGATCCGGAAACGTCTGTGCTGGCGCATTACCGACTGGCGGGAACGTGCGGAACAGCGACAAAACCACACGATATGCAGGCGGCGATTGCCTGTAGCTCATGCCACGATTTAATCGACGGGCGGGTAAAAACAAGCGATTACACCAAAGAAGATTTACGCCTGATGCATGCAGAAGGTGTTTTTCGCACGCAAGAAATCTGGAGAAAGGAAGGTTATTTATGATTTACCCAACAAATACAGGCAAAAGCGGGGAACACCTTCGTCTCACCACGCTGGAAAGTGTCTGGATTCAGGGAAAACTGCGCATGTGGGGGCGCTGGTCGTATATTGGCGGCGGTAAGACGGGGAATATGTTCAACCAGTTGTTGGCCTCTAAAAAGCTGACAAAAACGGCAATTAACGAGGCGCTCCGGAGGATGAAAAAAGCAGGTCTGAACAAGTCTGAACTTGAGGCTTTTTTGCGGGATATGATTAACGGTAAGCAAAAGAGCTGGCTGGCGCATTGTACTGATGCAGAGGCGTTATGTATTGATCGGGTCATAAGTGAGGTGCTGGCAGAGCATCCAGGATTGATTAGCGTCCTTCGGCAACGGTATGAGGGGCGGGGGATGACCAAACGCAAAATGGCTGAATTGCTAAATGATGCACACCCAGAGTGGTGTTTTAGCACATGCGAAAAGCGAATTGCTAATTGGTTGGCCGTTGCTGAGTATGCGCTATACATTCCCATGCGAGAATCATTCGCTCAAAAAACGGCTTGATTTTTTACGCGTAAACTGCTTCAATTTTGCTACGCTTCGCAAAGCTGTATCGCGAGGCGAATCAAGCGCAATTAAACTTTAATAGAACCCGCCATCAAGCGGGTTTTGTTGTTATTGTGGTGTGATATAAGAAACGACATTTAATATTGCCTTCAAAATAAATTTGTTTATATATTGTCGCGTATATTTTAAGTGAAGGTGAAATGTTCACATAAAATAAAAATACATAAATAAATTTACATAGCTTGACGCAAAGTGTTGTTGCGATTGGAATATTAAATCGTATCATCGAAAACGGTTCTGAGGGGGAACTCTTCTTTGCTCGGTGATATCGCTCGGTGATATCGCTCCCCTGAAGAACCAATGCCGACTTAGCTCAGTAGGTAGAGCAACTGACTTGTAATCAGTAGGTCACCAGTTCGATTCCGGTAGTCGGCACCATATGCGGGTATCGTATAATGGCTATTACCTCAGCCTTCCAAGCTGATGATGCGGGTTCGATTCCCGCTACCCGCTCCAGCATTTAAAACAAGCCTTATTGTATTACGGCACTGGCGTATTTTTTTATTACGTGGGAGCAGGTTGTTTTGAAAAAGCATTCTGTTCTCTGGCTATGATTTGAGGCCGGGTGTAGCCTCAGTGCTAATTTTTTACGGCAGCAGAATGGTGCATTATCGGTGGAGATTTTGTATTTCCTGGCAGGGTCGGTGATGCATCATTTTGGTGTTGTAAAAGCACCACAGAGGCGCTCCTCAGTGAGAGGGTGGTTTAAAGAGTCGGTTTAGCGGGAAACCACAGTATCCATGCAGCACGGAATACTTCGGGAGGCACCCGACGCCTCGGTTTAATAACAATTAAAAAATTCATCCCTTGCATTGACCAACCGCCATATCTGGCGGTTTTTTTTATTCCTTTCTCAGGACAAAAAAAGACACGAGCATACAGGAATACTCGTGGGACAACGTCCTTTAGATAGCAATTTGCGAGAGGGTGAAGAGTAGCGCGGTCGTCGGATTAAGACCGCGGGACAAAGTCCATGAAGAATAATAAGTATTGGCCCCTTCT
Source organism: Escherichia sp. WS547 (assembly GCF_046486065.1). Classification (NCBI taxonomy): domain Bacteria; kingdom Pseudomonadati; phylum Pseudomonadota; class Gammaproteobacteria; order Enterobacterales; family Enterobacteriaceae; genus Escherichia; species Escherichia sp. WS547. The sequence goes on from NZ_JBJQMA010000025.1 coordinate 3,052, forward strand.
GGGGACATGTTCATACTACTAAGCTTCAGAAGTGGTTTAAATCATCAAATTAACCTTAATTTTCGATAAGTCTTATTTCATTTCTTTGCGCCACACCTGGCGCGCATCAAATAACGCCACGCAAAGGGCATCTGCGGATGCCGGTGCTTTTGACGGGGTGTTTTTTACGGGCCGCTGGTGGCCATTTTTTGTTTCCATTACACAGCGCCCGCATCTGCGAGGTGGGGGTTATGAAATCCATGGATAAGTTAACAACAGGTGTCGCCTATGGCACCTCCGCAGGCAGTGCTGGCTACTGGTTTTTACAGTTGCTCGATAGAGTCACGCCCTCACAGTGGGCAGCAATAGGTGTGCTGGGTAGTCTGGTGTTTGGCCTGTTGACGTATCTGACAAATCTTTATTTCAAGATTAAAGAAGATAAGCGTAAGGCTGCACGGGGAGAGTAATTCAATGACTCAAAACTATGAACTGATTGTGAAAGGGATCCGCAATTTTGAGAATAAAGTTACGGTAACTTTAGCGTTACGGGACAAAAAACGCTTTGACGGTGAAATTTTAGACCTGGACATCTCGCTGGACCGTGTTGAAGGTGCCGCGCTGGAGTTTTATGAGGCAGCAGCCAGAAGGAGCATCAGACAGGTCTTCCTGGATGTTGCTGCCGGGTTATGTGAAGGGGATGAGCAGTCACCGGAAAAGCGCCCCATAATTTTAGAGGCGCAGGGTGTGTGGATAACCTACAAAGGAAAACTGCCGGGAAGAATTACTGGTTCACTGAAGACTCCGCCGAAATGGTAATTTCACCAGCATATTTTTCTTCCAGTAATACCGCCAGCCACTTGAAAGAATTTTGTTGTTGCTGGGACCATTTGGGGTTGAGTGATTCAAGCTGGAGCGATGCCAGTGTTGGTTGCATTTGTTCCTTGGGAATTGAGAATGCCAGATATGAAAATGCGACAGTAAGGGCATTTACATCATCCCGAAGCTTGGAAATGCAGTCGAGCAACTCCTGTAGAGAAATGGTGCTATTGTCCATAAACAATCCTCTCTATTGTATTTAACTATTCCTTGCCTGATTCAACAGGCCGGGACAGATAAACATATCCAGGGTTCAGAAACCGATAAATCCTGATAAATATCCATGAACGCAAAAATCAGATACGGCCTGTCGGCTGCCGTTCTGGCACTGATTGCCGTCGGTGCGCCTGCGCCTGATATTCTCGACCAGTTTCTGGATGAAAAAGAAGGTAACCACACAACGGCATACCGCGATGGTTCCGGTATATGGACCATCTGTCGTGGTGCCACAATGGTGGATGGTAAGCCCGTCATACCGGGAATGAGGCTGTCGAAGGAAAAATGCGACCAGGTTAACGCTATTGAACGTGATAAGGCGCTGGCATGGGTGGAGCGCAATATTAAAGTACCACTGACCGAACCACAGAAAGCGGGTATAGCGTCATTTTGTCCCTATAACATTGGCCCCGGTAAGTGTTTCCCGTCGACGTTTTATAAGCGGCTGAATGCCGGTGATCGTAAGGGTGCATGCGAGGCGATTCGCTGGTGGATAAAAGATGGTGGGCGCGATTGCCGCATACGTTCAAATAACTGCTATGGACAGGTTATTCGTCGTGACCAGGAAAGCGCATTAGCCTGTTGGGGGATAGATCAGTGAGCAGAGTCGCCGCGATTATTTATGCTCTGGTTATCTGCATCATCGTCTGCCTGTCATGGGCTGTTAATCATTACCGTGATAACGCCACCGCCTACAAAGAGCAGCGCGACAAAAATGCCAGAGAACTGAAGCTGGCGAACGCGGCAATTACTGACATGCAGATGCGTCAGCGTGATGTTGCTGCGCTCGATGCAAAATACACGAAGGAGTTAGCTGATGCGAAAGCTGAAAATGATGCTCTGCGTGATGATGTTGCCGCTGGTCGTCGTCGGTTGCACATCAAAGCAGTCTGTCAGTCAGTGCGTGAAGCCACCACCGCCTCCGGCGTGGATAATGCAGCCTCCCCCCGACTGGCAGACACCGCTGAACGGGATTATTTCACCCTCCGGGAACGACTGGTAATGATGCAGGCCCAACTTGAAGGTGCTCAGCAATACATAACCGAACAGTGTTTAAAGTAAAATCTTAACTACAATATGATTCATTTTGATGATTGTTTCATAAGGAACAGTGAAGTAAGATCTAAGAGGAGTTAAATTTTATACAGTATAATCATAATATTGCAGCAAGGTGGTTATAATTGAAAGAATATTTAGATATGAATACATCTCATGTAAGAGTTGTTACTCATATGTGTGGGTTCCTGGTTTGGCTCTATAGTCTTTCAATGTTGCCACCAATGGTTGTAGCATTGTTTTATAAAGAAAAAAGCCTATTCGTTTTCTTTATAACTTTCGTTATATTTTTTTGCATTGGTGGCGGAGCGTGGTATACAACTAAGAAATCTGGCATTCAATTACGTACCCGTGATGGGTTTATTATAATTGTAATGTTTTGGATTTTGTTTTCTGTTATTAGTGCATTCCCTTTATGGATTGACTCAGAACTTAATTTAACGTTCATTGATGCTCTGTTTGAAGGGGTTTCTGGAATAACAACAACAGGAGCAACTGTAATTGATGATGTTAGTTCATTACCTCGGGCATATTTGTACTATCGGTCACAGTTAAATTTTATAGGTGGTTTAGGAGTTATTGTTCTGGCGGTTGCTGTATTGCCATTATTGGGTATTGGTGGTGCAAAGCTTTATCAGTCAGAAATGCCGGGGCCATTTAAGGATGACAAACTCACTCCCCGCCTGGCCGATACGTCACGGACACTGTGGATAACTTATTCTTTATTAGGTATTGCTTGTATTGTCTGTTATAGACTTGCAGGAATGCCTTTGTTTGATGCTATTTGTCACGGGATTTCCACAGTTTCGCTTGGTGGTTTCTCAACTCATAGCGAGAGTATCGGATATTTTAATAACTATTTGGTTGAGCTGGTGGCTGGTTCTTTTTCCCTGCTATCGGCTTTCAACTTCACTCTTTGGTATATTGTTATTAGCAGGAAAACGATAAAACCTTTAATCAGAGATATTGAACTTCGTTTCTTTCTGTTAATAGCCTTAGGGGTGATCATTGTTACCTCTTTCCAGGTCTGGCATATAGGTATGTATGACTTGCATGGAAGTTTTATTCATTCGTTTTTTCTTGCCAGCTCCATGCTCACTGATAATGGTTTAGCTACGCAGGATTATGCAAGCTGGCCCACGCACACGATAGTGTTTTTGCTGTTGTCAAGTTTCTTTGGGGGATGTATAGGTTCAACTTGTGGTGGAATTAAGTCACTTCGATTTCTTATACTTTTCAAACAAAGCAAACACGAGATAAATCAGCTTTCTCATCCCAGAGCGTTGTTGAGTGTAAATGTAGGAGGGAAGATAGTTACAGATCGTGTAATGAGGTCTGTATGGAGTTTCTTTTTTCTTTATACTCTCTTCACGGTGTTTTTTATACTGGTGTTAAATGGTATGGGATATGATTTTCTTACATCATTTGCAACAGTGGCTGCATGTATTAATAATATGGGATTAGGTTTTGGGGCTACTGCATCGTCATTCGGAGTGCTTAATGACATTGCAAAATATTTAATGTGCATAGCTATGATTCTTGGTCGCCTTGAAATTTATCCTGTTATTATATTGTTTTCAGGTTTTTTTTGGCGCTCCTAATATATGGCTGATTTATAATTGTGAGTTTAATATTATGTTGACTCACTCATTGATCCAATACCTAACTTTACCAGCAACACCTCCGCCCCCAGTAGCACTGGCTGCTGGGGTGCGTTTTATTCATAAAGCAAGGATGTATGAGCGAGAAATTAAAGATAGTCTATCGCCCATTACAAGAATTGTCACCGTATGCGCACAACGCCAGGACGCACAGCCCTGAGCAGGTGGCACAACTGGTAGAAAGTATTAAGCAATTCGGCTGGACTAATCCGGTGCTGATTGACGAAAAGGGCGAAATTATTGCGGGTCACGGTCGTGTTATGGCGGCTGAAATGCTCAAAATGGATTCTGTTCCGGTCATTGTTCTGTCTGGCCTGACGGATGAGCAGAAAAAGGCGTACCGCCTGGCAGATAATCGCCTGCCGATGAATGCTGGCTGGGATGAAGATCTGTTGCGGATGGAGCTGTCGGACCTAATCAATGCTGATTTTGATGTCTCCCTGACAGGCTTCATCCCGACAGAAATTGATGAACTGTTGACGGATGTTTTGCCCGGTACAGGAAATGAGGAGGAGCCGTATACGACGAAAATTGATACGCCTGTTTATGAGCCGTCGGGCGGTAAACCGGATATCAGTGAACTGTACGACGATACGAAAACGCAGGAGCTGATCAGCCGGATACGTTTGGCTTCCCTTGAGCCTGATATTGAGAAATTCCTCCTGTGTGCGGCAGAACGTCACACGGTGTTTAATTTCAGCAGAATTGCGGACTATTACGCTCACGCCCCCGCTGAAATTCAGTGTTTTTTCGAGGAGTCGGCGCTGGTGATCATTGATTATCAGCAGGCTATTGAAAATGGATTTGTCCGGATGACGCAGCGCATGGTGGAGATCATGCATGGTGGTGAGGAGGAGGAATATGCGTGATGATTTTTGCGCCTTTATTCTGACTCACGGGCGACCGGACAAAGTTCTGACTTACCGGACGTTGCGTCGTGCTGGCTATACCGGGAAAATTTTTATCGTTGTTGATGATGAAGATAAGACACGGCATCAGTACATGGCTGAATTTGGTGAACAGGTGCTGGTGTTTTCCAAAGCCGATATCGCCAGTCGTTTTGACGAAGCCGATAATTTCGGTGACCGCCGCTCAATTTTTTACGCCCGTAATGCCTGTTTCGACCTGGCAAAACTGGTCGGGTGTAAATACTTCATTCAGCTCGATGATGATTATCACGAGTTCCAGTTTCGGGTGGATCGCAACTATGACCAGGCCTATTTTCCGATAAGGAAACTGGATGCGATCCTTTCTGAAATGCTGGCGTACTACGAATCAATACCTGCTCTTTCCATCGCTATGTCGCAGGGCGGGGATTTTCTTGGTGACAATGGCGGCCATGCTTCGTGGGTGAAACGCAAGGCAATGAACAGCTTTATCTGTTCGGTTGATCGACCGTTCTCATTCATGGGGCGCATTAACGAGGATGTGAATACGTACACGAATCTCGGTCGCTGTGGTGAATTGTTTATGACGATCGGTGCTGTCCAGTTAGGGCAGAAACAGACGCAGAAAAACAGCGGCGGAATGACCGAGCTGTATCTGGATTCCGGAACCTACGTTAAAAGTTTTTACTCCGTCATGTATGCGCCGTCGTGCGTAAAAATCTCACTGATGGGTGCCAGCCATAAACGCATTCACCATCAGGTCACCTGGAACAACGCTGCAGTAAAAATCCTTCACGAAAAATACAGGAAGAAGACACCCTGCATATCAATAGGGGTGACAAATGATTCCGTATTCGAAAGTCGAGTCTCTGGCAGCGTGCCGGATGACTGCACAACAAATCGCTGACGTTCTGGATGTTGATCTGAACCGACTGAAAGAAAATCGGGAAGCAATGACAGATTTTTATGCGGCCATCCGTAAGGGCAGAGCGAAAGGTGAAGCCGAGTTACGAGCGGCATTGTTTAAGCTTGCCAGAAAAGGGGATGCCTTTGCTCTGCGCGAACTACTCAGGGTGGATAAAAATCAGGACTAACTGATGAGCAGACCGGACTGGGGGGCGTTGCAGCAGGAGTATATTGCTGAATACACCCGCTCCGGTATATCTCCGGTGGCATGGTGTGAAGCAAGGGGACTGAATTACGCAACAGCCCGTCGTTACATCAAAAAACCTCCGAAAAATGCGCAGACAGAAATGCGCAAAACTGCGCAAAAAAGTGCGCAGAAAAAATCTGCGCAGACTGCACAAAAGCGGAACGAAAAATCTCAGGAAAAAAAGCCAGTATTCGATGCGGGCCTGAATGAGGGCGACGCGGAGGAATTTTCGTTCTGTCCCGATGAATTCGGCATTTCTGACCAGCAGGCTAAGTTTGCGATGCTTGTTGCTCAGGGGAAAAAGCCGACAGAGGCGTACCGACTAGCCGGTTATGAGGGGCAAGGTGCGACAGCTAACAGCAACGCCAGTCGTATGCTTAGAAATGCCAGGGTTTTTCGCGCTATCAGCTACTTCCGCAATCAGTACCAGAAACGCTATACCGCAGACCTGGATTTACTGGTGAGTCAGTTGATGGCCATTGTCCTGGCCGACCCCAATCAGCTTGCACAATTTCGCCGTGTTAACTGCCGTTATTGCTGGGGCGAGAATCATCTCTACCAGTGGCGCGATATAGCAGAATTCGACAAGGCAGCGGCGCAGGCTTCCAGAGATGGCAAACCCGAACCGGAATATGGAGGCCTCGGCTTTGTTGATAACGCCATACCCAATCCGGACTGCCCGAAGTGCTGCGGTGAGGGAACGGGACAGCTTTATATGGCTGATACCACTCTGCTTGATGGGGATGCGCGGCAATTATATGCAGGGGCAAAACTCGGAAAATTCGGCGTTGAGATCCTGCTGGAGGATAAGGCTGCCGCCCGGCGTGAATTGTTGCGTTTGCTTTCTGCTGGCGGGGCTTTATGTGCAGATAAGCGGCTACAGGAACTGGAAATTGAACGACGCAGAATGGAAAACCAGAAGCTGCGCAAAGAGATCGAAACGGTGGAAGATAATGAACATCCCCAGCCTGTGGCGATCAATATTAATGTGGTTGATGCCAGAGTAAGGAGTGATGAAGATGATCTCTCCGACGCTTAATGTGCCTCAGGCGCGATTTCTTTCAATGCCCCATAAATTTAAAGCCTATATTGCTGGTTTTGGCTCGGGCAAAACATGGGTTGGGTGTGGCGGCATATGCAAGGGGATTTGGGAGCATCCAGGTATAAATCAGGGATATTTTGCGCCAACGTATCCCCAAATTCGCGATATTTTTTACCCTACAGTGGAAGAAGTTGCTGCTGACTGGGGATTGAACGTAAAAATTAATGAGGGAAATAAAGAGGTTCACTTTTATTACGGACGCCAGTATCGGGGAACCACTATCTGCAGATCGATGGAGAAGCCACAAACGATCGTCGGTTTCAAAATTGGTAATGCGCTGGTGGATGAACTGGACATTTTGCCGAAGGAAAAAGCCAGAACGGCGTGGCGCAAGATAATTGCGCGTATGCGTTATAAGATTGATGGACTTCGCAACGGTATTGACGTTACAACCACGCCGGAAGGATTCAAATTTGTCTACGAGCAGTTTGTTAAAGCCGTGCGTGAAAAAACAGAGCTGGCCTCACTGTATGGTCTGGTGCAGGCATCTACTTTCGATAATGAAAAGAACCTGCCAGCAGATTACATTCCTTCGCTTCTTGAATCATACCCTCCAGAGCTGATTAAAGCCTATCTTCGAGGACAGTTTACTAACCTGACAAGTGGTACTGTTTACCATCAGTTTGACCGGAAACTGAATAATTGCGAAGAAGTGGAGCAGCCAGGGGAGCCGATTTATATTGGGATGGATTTTAACGTTGGAAAGATGGCGGGGATCGTCCATGTGCTGCGTTTGGGGCTTCCATGTGCGGTAACTGAAATCATCAATGCCTACGATACGCCGGATATGATCCGCATCATTAAAGAACGCTTCTGGCTGTATGACGGGAATGATTACCGGAAAGTGAGGGAGATTTATATTTATCCAGATGCTTCCGGAGATTCCAGAAAATCAAGTAACGCAAGTACGACGGATATAGCCCAGCTTAAGCAGGCTGGTTTTAACGTTGTGGTGAACAGCTCGAACCCGCCAGTAAAAGATCGCGTTAACTCAATGAATGCAATGTTCTGCAATGCCAATGGTGAGCGTCGCTATAAAGTTAATGTGAAGCGTTGTCCGGTATATGCCGAATCTCTGGAGCAACAGGTCTGGGATGATAAGGGGGAGCCTGATAAAAAATCTGGCAATGATCACCCGAATGATGCCGGAGGTTATTTCATCGTTAAGCAATTCCCTATTGTCAAACCGACCGGAAGAGTCACATCACTTCGGATTTAATTATGGCTGATATATCAACACCCAACCTCGACTATAACGATATGCTGGAGGCGTGGGATATTAACGACGCATTGATGGGCGGTACGCTTGAAATGCGCAGGCAGGGGGAAAATTATCTCCCCAAATGGCCTAATGAAGATGAAGACGCTTATAAAAAACGCCTGTCTGTGGCTACGCTACTTCCTGTGTATGAAGAAAGCATCAAACAAAATATTGGGCGCATATTTGCAGAGCCGACAGTATTGAGTGAGGAAACGCCGGAAAAAATCAGGGAATATGCAGAAAATATCGACATGGAGGGGAGCCGACTGGATGTGTGGGCGCAGCAATTTTTCAGTCTCGCATTTCAGTATGGTGTGGCACATGCGCTGGTGGACTATCCACGAACGGATATGAAAGAGATTCGGACAAAAGCCGATGAAAACGCGGCCGGTGGTCGCCCGTACGTTACGATGCTGAATCCACGCCAGGTTATTGGATGGAAATCGAAAGTTGAAAAAGGGAAAGTTGTTCTCACTGATTTGCGTATAAAAGAGGTCATCATTATTGATGGTGATGATTTCGGGCAGAAGAAGGTGGAGCAGATCCGCCATATTATGCCCCGTCGAGTTGAAATTTATCGACGCAGCGAAGGTACTAATGGCGAATCTGTCTGGACGCTTCATGAGTCATGGAATACCAGCCGTGATGATATTCCTCTGGTAACACTGTATACGAAGAAAACAGGGTTTATGCGTGGTACACCGCCATTGCTTAATCTTGGCTTGCTGAATATCAAGCACTGGCAAAGCCAGAGCGAGCAGGACAATATTCTTCATGTTGCCCGCGTTCCATTGCTGGTGGCCTACGGGCTGGACAGGAATGAAGAACTGACGGTTGGTGCATCCACCGCTACGATTTTTGAGGACAGAACAAAAAATGGCCTCGAATATGTTGAACATAGTGGCGCAGCGATAGAATCTGGCGAAACATCACTTGAGAAGCTGGAAAATCAGATGCGTCATGCCGGCGCTAAACTTCTGCGGGCTGAAAATACATCCCCCAAATCTGTTGATCAGACTAATGAAGAGCGGATGCAGGAACACTCGCCGCTTTATACAATGGCGAACTCCCTCGAAGATGCCCTCGATAATATTCTCCAGATAATGGCGGAATGGAGCGGAGAGAGTTGCGGTGGCAATGTGGATGTGCGCACTGAACTGGATGTATCTGCCCAGGTGTTTGACTCATCCTCCGCGCTGGCTGTTCAGTCATTGCGTCAGGGCGGTGATATACGTCAGATTGATGCGGTTCGGGTGTTGCAGGCGTTGAAATTTATCGATCAGGATTCCCGTCCAGAGGAAGTGATCGATGAATTAAAAAATCAGAGTGTAATGCTGATGGAAATCAATGATGCAAACCGTGAATGAACGGCTGCGTGATGAATCAATTGCTCATGCAGTCTGGATATCCCGCTATAGCACTGGTGTGGCTGCCAGAATGGTGAAAATACTGAATGACAGCGATGCGGAGCTTACAGCTCGCCTGCTGGTAGCACTGGACAGCCTCGATCCTAGTAGTTTTACCGTTACGCGCCTGGAGTCACTTCTGGCGAGTGTCAGAGAGGTTAACCGCACTGCTATTAACAGCATGTTTACCAGTCTCTCCGGAGAGCTGAACGAGCTGGCAATTTATGAGGTTGGTTATCAGTTAAGTCTGTTTGATTCTCTGCTACCTGATTTTGTTGCTGATGTTCACCCTCTGGTTGGTATCTCTTCTGATGCACTTTACGCCGCTGCAATGGCGCGACCATTCCAGGGACGACTGCTCAGTGAGTGGGCCTCAGATCTTGAGGCGGATCGGCTCAGACGCATAACAAATACGGTGCGTCAGGGTTTTTTGCTGGGGGATACCAATGAGCAGATCGCAAGAAAAATTCGGGGACATGTCAGTAAGGGATTTCAGGATGGTGCATTGCAGATGAGCCGGGCTAATGCGGCCAGCATTGCAAAAACAGCGGTTGGACATCTTGCTGCTACTGCTCGTGAGAGTTTTGCACGCGCGAATAATGATTTGATTAAGGGTAAGCAATGGTTATCAACGCTTGATAATCGTACTACGCCACAATGTCGAATCAGGGATCGCCTCAAATATACGCTGGATAATAAACCTGTAGGTCACAGCGTGCCTTATTTGCAGGGGCCGGGAAAAATTCATTTCTGCTGCCGCTCAACGGAAACGTTCATTCTGAAATCAGCGAAGGAACTGGGTATTGATGTTCGTGATATTTCCCCGGCTGAGCGGGCCAGCATGGATGGCGTGGTGGCCGGAGATACAACCTACAGGGAATGGTTTTTGCGTCAGCCTTACACCAGACAAAAACAGATTGTGGGGGAAACCCGGGCAAAGCTGATTCGGGATGGTGGTATGTCGCCAGATGAATTTTACACCGATAAAGGCGAATGGCTGACGCTGAAGCAACTCCGTGAGCGTGATGCACAGGTATTCAGAAAAGCAGGGATTTAAATAAATCATTTATTACAACAGGCTACCTTCGGGTGGCCTTTTTTATTGCTGCTATCCGGATGGTGAGCAGCGTAACTGTCGGAAGACTTAAACCAGGTACTAATATGAAACTGAAAACGGTCGAGATTAACGGAAAACAATACGCAGAAATTGATACTGCTGGCCTGCCAGTTTATGTGCACGACGATGGTAAAGAAATCGGCTTCGATGCACCGCTGGCGACAAAAAAAATTACAGAACTTAATGGCGAGGCAAAAAATCATCGCCTGGCTAAAGAAGCTGCAGAGGAAAAACTGGCTAAGTTTGCCGCTATCGAAGACCCGAAGAAGGCGATCGAGGCACTGGAAATGCTGTCAAAAATCGACCAGAAAAAGCTGATCGATGCGGGACAGGTTGACCAGGTTAAGGCTGAAATTACGAAAAATTTTCAGCAGCAATTAGATGAAGAAAAGCAACGCTCTCAGATGCTGGAGAAGCAGCTTTACGATTCTATGATTGGCGGTAGTTTTGCGGGTTCAAAATATATTGTCGATAAAATTGCGATCCCGGCAGATTTATTACAAGCCCGCTTCGGGCAGGCATTCAAAGTGGAAGAAGGGAAGATCGTTGCTTATGACGCTTCCGGCAACAAAATTTATTCCCGCGCGAAGCCTGGCGAACTGGCGCAGTTTGATGAGGCGCTGGAGTTCCTCGTCGAAAATTACCCTCAGAAAGACTACATCCTGAAAGCCAGTGGCAACAATGGCGGCGGCTCCCGTCCGACACAGCATGATATTGGTCAGAAAACGATGAAACGCTCTGCTTTTGATGCACTGGATGTTGCAGGTAAGCAAAACGCATTGAAAGACGGTATCACAATTGTTGATTAACACATTTGTCAGCTTCCGGATGGGAGCTGGTGTCAGGGCTGGATAGCTCATTACTCCATCTATTCACAATTACGCAAATTTTTAAGGAATATTTAATTATGGCTGGAAATACCCTGACCGGGTTGATCCCGACTATTTATACCGCCCTGGATGTTGTATCCCGTGAGCAGGTAGGTTTTATCCCTGCGGTAGCAAAAAACGCAAAAGCTGACGCCGCAGCAAAAGATCAGACGGTAACCGCGCCAGTTGCGCCTGAGGCGAAAACCGAAGATATCGTACCGGGGCCGTCAGCTCCGAATACCGGTGATCAAAATATTGGCACTGTTGATGTGAAAATTACTAAATCCAAAATGGCACCGGTTAAATGGAATGGTGAAGAACAACTGGCTCTTGGCCCTTCAGGGACTTACAACACCATTCTGGCTGATCAGTTCAAGCAGGCTTTTCGCGCCCTTGCAAACGAGGTTGAGGCTGATCTTGGTGCGTTGTATTTCGGTGCTTCCCGCGCCGTGGGAACCGCAGGGACAACGCCGTTTGGTGTTAAAGATGATCTTTCTGATGCTGCTCTGGCTCGTCAGGTTCTGGAGGATAACGGCGCACCGACAACCGATCTGCAGATGGTGCTTGGCTCCACTGCCATTGCTAATTTGCGCGGAAAACAGTCTGTACTGTTTAAAGTGAATGAATCCGGCACTGAACAGCTACTGCGTGAGGGCGTGTTGGGGCGTCTGGAGGGATTCAATATTCACAGTTCGGCAGGTGTAAAACGAGCGCCAAAGGTTGCTGCAACTGGTTATCTCGTGAATGGCGAGAAAAAAGAAGGCGATGTTCTTATTTCCATTGATACTGGTTCGGGGAGTATTTCTGCAGGTCAGATTGTTACGTTCGCTGGCGATCCGAATCAGTATGTTGTGGCAGCAGCGACCAGCAATCTGATTACTCTTGCAGCGCCCGGACTGCGTCAGGATCTGGCCGATGATACTGCAATCACAGTTGTTGGCTCCTTTACTGCAAATATGGCGTTTGATCGCAACGCGTTTCTGCTGGCATCCCGTACTCCGGCAATGCCGGAAGGTGGCGATAATGCTGATGATGTAATGAATGTTACGGACCCGATTTCAGGGATTACGTTCCAGATTGCACTGTATCGTCAGTATCGCCAGGTGCGCTATGAAGTTGGACTGGCATGGGGTGTTTCATCAGTGAAGCCGGCACATGGTTGTCTGATTCTTGGTTAAACATTCAAACGGGGCTTCGGCCCCATTTTTAATGGAGGGCATATGGCCGGATTAACTAAAGAGCAAAGAGCACAGCGTGAAGCCGCACAAAAAACGCAAATTGAGTTAGTGGTTATGGTGACCGATTATCAGATGTTTCCCGGCGCACCAACTATCGCTAATGTTCATCCTGATGAAGTTGACAACTGGAAGGCTATGGGCTGGAAAACTCAGGAGTAACACATGATCACTTACGTGACCTGTGATGACGTTGATAATGCGTTTGGGAACGCCTGGACGAGTGAGAACGCTAAAAATAAAGCTGTTTTAATGGCTAATGCCTGGCTTAATGGCTTCAACCTGAAAATTAACCCATCCCGTATTCCGGAAGAGGTAAAACTTGCGGGAGCATATGCAGCCAGAATTGCCTCATTCGGTAAGTTGTTTCAGCAGAAAAATGATTCTGGCGTTGTTATCAGTAAAGCCGTGTCGGCTGACGGGGTCAGTGTATCGAAATCATTTGCTGAGTTGCCAGCAAACAGCACTGCATTGCTTGAACCCGATTTACAGCTTGCGATAGCACTGCTGAAACCGTACGGACTTAGTCGCTCACAAGTCAGGGTTGTGAGGGGGGGATAATGGGGCTTCGTGAAGAGATTCAGTCAGAGGTTGCCGCTGCTTTTGATGAGGATTTAGCGGACGCCGTGAGTGATTTTTCTGGTTCTTACGTTACGCACCGGCACTGGGATCCTGTGACGGAAACTGGCGGCGAATCCACCGCAATCTATACCGGGCGAGGCGTGTTGACACGTTATAAGCTGGGCAGAATTGATGGGATTAATATTTTGCATGGTGACCTTAAATTAACCGCTCTGGTATGCGAGGTTACGGATAAACCCGCTGTCGACCATATTATTGAGATTTATGATCCTGTATCAAGGCAGTTACAACGATACGAGGTAATTACAGCGAGTGTAGATCCTTCCGCATCAGTTTACTCTATCCAGTTAAGGAGAGCGTAAATGGCAAAGGCATGGGATATAGAACCGTCAATATTTGCCGGGATGATTGAGGAAGATGTGGGGCTGAAGATTCGCTACATCGCTATGCAGATTCTTACTGCTATTGATATTGCTGCTCCGGTTGATACCGGACGTTTCAGAAATAACAACCTGGTGTCGTTACAGCATCCCGATTTTGGTATATCTGATAACGTGGATCCGAACGGTACGATTGCGGTTCAGCGTGGGATCGGGGTTATTTCGAAAGCTGCAAATTACGGAGTTATTTATATCCAGAATAACCTTCCTTATGCAGAGGCTCTTGAAAACGGTCATTCACAACAAGCGCCAACTGGCGTGTATGCCAACGCTTTTCATGGTGTTTTACAGGCTTACAAATGACATTTACTGAAATCAGAAATACGGTTATTTCCAGAATGACGGCACAGACGATTATTGATGGAAAAGACGTATTGTATCCGAACGCGCCAACGTTCGATCCTTCCGGTAAGTTAATCTGGGCGCGGTTAAGTAATATTCCCGGGCAGGCTGGAGTTAATGAAATTGGCGCGGGGCCGATTGTTTATCGCACGGGGATAATCATTATTCAGTTATTTGTCCCCGCAGGTTCTGGTTCAAAACTCATTACTGAGACAGCCGATAAATTGCGGGGACTGTTTGAGTTTCAGGATGACGATCGTCTCAGTTACCAGGCTGTTTCCTCAATAGCCGTTGGTGAAAAGAATGGCTGGTTCCAGCTTAATCTTCAAATTCCATATCGCGCGCTCTAGCGCAATTAATGACATAGGAGGCTCCTGTGAGTTCAGGTGCAAAGGTTATCTCGGCATTTATCCGGGAGACGGTTGCAGGCACTACGCCAGCAAGTGGTGACTGGAGTTTATTAAAACGCACAAGCTGGGGAGTAAAACCCACCCAGAATAAAGGCGAAAATAATGAGATTGGTGGCTCCCGGATGGCTCAGGGGGCGACGCCTGGCACTGTGGATGTCGGCGGTGATGTTGGTACCAAATTTCGCTGGGGTCAACATGATGATTTTCTTGCATCCTGTTTCGGCGCGGAATGGTCAGGCGATTCTCTGACAATGGGGAATGAGCGAATAACATTTTCTCTGGCGACCTATGCGTCCGATGTCGGAATTGCCTCTGTCGTCAGAGGAGCGCAGGTTGGCTCATGGAAAATGCAGATCCCTAACGACGGCGATATTACAGCGACCGTAACCTTTGCCGGACTGGACTGGGAATCAAAGGCCGATGATACGAATTTTATCAAAGGCGAACCTGTGGATAGTGCAGGAAAGCTACGTTATTCGTTTAAGGAGGTTTCAGCAGTAAGCCTGAATGGTGTTGCCGGAGGTAACGGTTTTTGTATCGACAGTTTTGATATTCAGTTCGATAACAAACTCCAGACACAGCGTTGTATCGGGACTGGCTCGCCTTATGCAGGAGCAAATATTCCGACTACTTTTACACCGTCCGGTACGGTGACGCTTTCATGGTCTAAAGCTGCATGGGAAATCTGGAGTAAAACACTGACTGGAGAAACAGTTCCGTTCAGCTTCACGCTTTCGAATGGAGAGGGGGCATACACTTTCAGTTTCCCGAAGGTTCAGGTGTCAGGTGAATGGCCTGATGGGGGTAATACCGACATTATCCAGGTTCAATTGAGCATTACCGCAGCAGATGAAGCACCTACGATAACCAGAAAAAAAAACTCTCCGGCTGCCGTGATCGCAAAAGCCAGTGCTGAGGCGATTAGTTGATTTTCCGTTATTCCCCCTGTGGTACTGCACTACAGGGGGACGCATTGAATGAGGTTATGGATGTTTATTCTTAATCAGAAAATTATCATCGGTGGAGAACGCTGGTTTACGCCAATGAAGGACTTAAAACCTGTAGACGGGTTAAAACTGTTGGTGGCAAGCAGCGATAACGATCAGTATCGCTCCCGTAATGCATTAATCCGTCGCCACATTGAGAAAATGGATGCCAGTTTGCACGTCGGAACGAAGGAGTTTGATATTTCAAAGGTTTCCGAGGTGGATTCTGTTGATGATTTACTCATTGATAATGCCGCTCGTTATCTGCTGAAAGACTGGAAAGGGGTTGGTGAACTGGTTAATGGTGTTGAGGTTGCACTGGAATATACGCCAGAACGAGGGATCGCGCTGCTTAGGCAGAATCCAGAGTTGTACTGGCAGATCCTTGCAGAAGCAGCCAGCATCGCCCAGGGTAAAGAGCAGCAGAAGCAGGATACGATAAAAAAGCCATAGCCGCCCAACGGTGGTTATCGGAGTTCGGGGGAGAAAGGGGGGAAAAGGCAAGATGGAAGCGAGAAAAACTCAGGTTGCCACCGATACCGGAACCAGAAATAGACCCGGTGCTTAAGGAATTGTTGTACGCCTATTCGGTAATATCCCGTGCCCGACGTTATGCTGGAATGACTGGGGTGCCTTTGCCTTTATCTCTGACAGAGATAAATGAATATTTAGCCACTCATCCGGTATTGATTGAGCGCGATGAATTTGAAGCAGTGATCTTTGCACTGGATGACCAGTATTTTCAGGAGCAGTGTGTGTAGTTGTTAATTACGTACACTCTGTTACAGAGATGTGATGGTGTCTTTAATTAAATCGATGATGCTCCTGGAGAAAAGCATTGCGTGACCTCGTAATCGCTATATCTACTATTATGTCGCCTGAAACCCACTTCGGTGGGTTTTTTGTTGTCAGGAGTTTTAATAAATGGCAGAGCAAACCTCGCGTCTCGCAATAATTATTGATAGCACTG
The DNA here is from genome assembly GCF_046486065.1 of Escherichia sp. WS547. Taxonomy (NCBI): domain Bacteria; kingdom Pseudomonadati; phylum Pseudomonadota; class Gammaproteobacteria; order Enterobacterales; family Enterobacteriaceae; genus Escherichia; species Escherichia sp. WS547. The sequence goes on from NZ_JBJQMA010000025.1 coordinate 19,600, forward strand.
GAGCGAAAAATAATGCTGACAATCTGACCTCCTCATTAGTCAAAATGACGCAGGCTGGGAAAACTGCTGCAAATAGCGCAGGGAAAGTGACTAAGGCAACAGAAGATGAGAAGAACGCGCTCGCAAAATTAAAAGCAGCTATTGATCCAGTTGGTGCCGCAATTGATACTGTCGGTCGACGCTATTCTGAATTAAAGAAATTTTTCGATAAAGGGCTTATTGATAAAGAAGAATATGAATTTCTTGTCCGTAAACTTAATGAAACCACAGAGGAATTGAGCGGGGTTGCGCAAGCGCAGAGAGAAGCCGAGAAGGCCGGAAAACTTGCTGCCGCCCAGCAGGAAGCGCAGGCTCAGGCCTTTCAAAGAATGCTGGACAAGATCGACCCTCTGGCTGCGGCGCTAAGAAATCTTGAACAACAGCAGGATGAACTTAATGCTGCGTTTGCATCCGGGAAAATAAATGGTTCTCAGTTTGAGAATTATAGCCGAAAAATACAGGAAACACGGCGAGAGCTTACCGGAGAGGCTCAGGCAGAGCGAGAAGCAGCAAAAGCGCATGATGAACAGGTTGTTGCTTTGCAACGTCTGATTGCTCAACTTGACCCTGTCGGAACTGCTTTTAACCGCCTGACAGAGCAGCAAAAGCAACTCAGCGAAGCAAAAGCCAAGGGGATGCTTTCTCCTGAAATGTATGAGGAGCTTTCTGGAAAACTTCGTGCTATGCGGAGTGAGCTTGAGGTTACTCAATCTCAATTAAGCAAAACCGGAATGTCGGCAAAACAAACGGCTTTTGCTATGCGCATGTTGCCTGCACAAATGACGGATATTGTTGTTGGGTTGTCCACTGGTCAGTCGCCTTTTATGGTGTTAATGCAGCAGGGCGGCCAGCTAAAAGATATGTTCGGTGGGATTGGCCCGGCGATCAAAGGTGTTGGTTCTTATGTGCTGGGATTAATTAATCCTTTTACCCTGGCCGCAGCAGCCGTTGGCGTCTTAGGGCTGGCTTACTATAAAGGCTCTCAGGAGCAGGACGAATTTAATAAATCTCTTATTCTTACCGGAAATCAGTTGGGGACAACCAGCGGGCAATTGGCCGATATAGTTCAACGTGCCGGGAATGCGGCTGATTCGACAACTGGCGCTGCGGCGGCAGTATTAAACCAGCTTGTGCGTTCGGGAAAGGTAGCGAGCAGTTCGCTGGAGCAAGTGACGACAGCGATAGTAAAAACGAGCGAAGTAACAGGAATATCAACCGAACAACTGGTTAATGACTTCAATGAAATTGCAAAGGATCCTGTCAGTGCCATATCAAAACTTAATGATCAGTACCATTTTCTGACAATTGCGACTTATAACCATATTAAGGCGCTACAGGATGAAGGGAACCAGCAGGAGGCCGCCCGCATTGCGACAGAAGCATACTCATCCTCAATGATCCAGCGCACCAACCAGATTAAAGAAAATCTTGGTTATCTTGAGACTGCATGGAAAGCTGTCGCAGACTCCGCAAAATGGGCATGGGATTCCATGCTGGATATTGGCTGTGAGGCCTCCCTTGATCAAAAAATCTCAGATGTTCTCCGTCAAATTGATGAAATAGAAAAAAATACCCGACCCGGAGTTTTCGGGTTAGGTGGCATTGGAGATGGCGGAGCTCAAAATAAAAGGCTGGCACGATTAAAGCAGCAATTGGGCGTACTTCAAGCAGAAAAAATTGCTCAGGACGTACTAAATTCATCAATAAACGATTACAACAAGCGACAACAGGAAGGAATTGAACTCAGACAGAGAGCAGATGCCTTTTCAAAACAATATCAGACCTGGGAGCAGCAGAGAGCTAGTGAACTTGCAAAACTGGAAAAACTAAAGAGTCAGTATTCAAAGGAAGAATATAATAATCTTATCGCTCAAATAAATGAGCGTTATAAAGATCCAAAGCAACCAAAGGCGAAAGGTTATTCGGATGATGCTGCCCAACGAATGATTGATCATCTGAATCAACAGAATGCGTTACTAAGTTCACAAACTGAATTAACCGTTAAATTAAGTTCCTCTGAACAGGAACTGGTTAAGTGGCGTCAGCAGATTGCCGACCTGGAGTCACGACCGTCATCGAAATTAACCAAGGATCAGAAATCGCTTCTCTTACACCGGGAAGAAATAACCGCGTTGATGGAGAAAAATGTTGCGATTGAAAAAAATAACAGGCTAATCAAGGAATCCGCCGAAATAGCTGCATGGCGTGATTCATTGCAGGCTTCGATTGATAATCGTCAACAGGGGTATGATATTCAGATTGCTGGTTATGGGGTTGGCGATAAAAATCAGCAGCGCCAGCAGGAATTACTGCGGATTGAACGTGAATATAACAATCAGCGTCTGCAACTTGAACGTGACTATGCAGATAAATCCCGTGGGATGTCAAATCATGTTTTTCAGGAGAAAATGCAGGCTCTGAATGATGCTCTGGAACGAGAAAAAGAAATTGTCAGACAGAAAAACGAGCAGCTCGATATTCAGGTAGGAGACTGGGTTAGTGGTGCCTCCCAGGGATTCAATAACTGGCTGGATGACACTAAGGATATCAGTGAGCAGATAAAATCAACCACGACTCAGATGTTTGATGGAATGACCGATGCGCTGGGTGATTTTGTCACGACAGGCAAGGCAAATTTTCGTTCTTTCGCTACTTCCGTGATTTCGGATCTTAGTCGAATAGCATTAAAGGCTTCAATTACTGGGATTTTCGACAGCATTAGTAACAGTTCTTCGGGGGGGATTTTAGGAACTATCGGGAGTGCTATTAGTAAATTTATTCCGAATGCAAAGGGCGGTGTTTATGAGTCTCCGTCATTGAACACGTATTCGAACGGTATTTATGATTCCCCGCAATTTTTTGCTTTTGCAAAAGGGGCTGGTGTTTTTGGTGAGGCTGGTCCGGAAGCCATTATGCCATTAACACGAACATCCGATGGTTCTCTTGGTGTCAGAGCTATTAATAGTAAAAGTGGTAATGGAGGCGGAGATATTACCTATGCCCCTGTATACCAAATCACTATTCAAAATGACGGCCAGAATGGAGAGATTGGCCCTCAGGCAATAAAAGCACTTATGGGGATGGTTGATCAGCGGGTGCAGGGCAATCTGTTAAATATGCGACGTGATGGGGGAATGTTAAGTGGCTAATACGGAAGAATTTCACTGGTTACCAGAGGATGGAATGAAAACAGAAAATAAACCATCGATAAAAACTGTAAGATTTGGCGATGGTTATGAGCAACGAAGTCCAAATGGACTTAATCATTCTCTGCGCGTTTTCACCTGTGATTTCAAAGTTGAGGCGAATGAACGTGATTCATTTGAAAAATTTTTAGCCCGGCATGAAGGCTATAAATCTTTTTTTTGGCGCCCGCCTGGTATTAACAGAAAAATCAGAGTGGTGTGTCGAACGTGGTCAGCGACAGAACATATCACCTATACCGATTTTTCGTGTCAGTTTGACGAAGTGGTGATCTGATGCAGGACATACAACAGGAAACGCTGAATGAATGCATTCGTGCGGAGCAGTCGGCCAGCGTGGTGCTCTGGGAAATCGACCTGACCGAGGTAGGCGGGGATCGCTACTTTTTCTGCAATGAGCAGAACGAGAAAGGAGAGTCTGTCACCTGGCAGAGTCGGCAGTATCAGGCCTATCCCATTCAGGGGAGTGGATTTGAGATGAACGGCAAAGGTGCCAGTGCAAGGCCAACGCTGAAAGTCTCTAATCTGCACGGCATGGTCACCGGGATGGCGGAAGACCTGCAGAGTCTGGTCGGCGGAACGGTGGTCAGGCGTAAGGTTTACGCCCGTTTTCTGGATGCGGTGAACTTCGTCAACGGAAACAGTGACGCCGATCCGGAGCAGGAGGTGATCAGCCGCTGGCGTATTGAGCAGTGCAGCGAACTGAGCGCGGTCAGTGCCTCCTTTGTACTGTCCACGCCGACGGAAACGGACGGCGCTGTTTTTCCGGGGCGCATCATGCTTGCTAATACCTGCACCTGGACCTATCGCGGTGATGAGTGCGGTTATCACGGTCCGGCGGTCGCGGATGAATATGACCAGCCGACATCCGAAATCACGAAGGATAAATGCAGCAAATGCCTGAGTGGCTGTAAGTTCCGCAATAATGTCGGCAACTTTGGCGGCTTCCTTTCCATTAACAAACTTTCGCAGTAAATCCCATGACAGAGACAGAATCAGCGATTCTGGCGCACGCCCGGCGATGTGCGCCAGCGGAGTCGTGCGGCTTCGTGGTGAGAACGTCGGAAGGGGAAAGATATTTTCCCTGCGTGAATATCTCCGGTGAGCCGGAGGATTATTTCCGGATGTCGCCGGAGGACTGGCTGCGGGCAGAGATGCAGGGTGAGATTGTGGCGCTGGTCCACAGCCACCCCGGTGGCCTGCCCTGGCTGAGTGAGGCTGACCGGCGGCTGCAGGTGCAGAGTGATTTGCCATGGTGGCTGGTCTGCCGGGGGGCGATTCATAAATTCCGCTGTGTGCCGCATCTTACCGGGCGGCGCTTTGAGCACGGGGTGACGGATTGTTACACGCTGTTCCGGGACGCTTACCATCTGGCGGGGATTGAGATGCCGGATTTTCATCGTGAGGATGACTGGTGGCGTAACGGCCAGAATCTCTATCTGGATAATCTGGAGGCCACAGGGCTGTATCAGGTGCCGTTGTCATCAGCACAACCGGGTGATGTGCTGCTGTGCTGTTTTGGTTCATCGGTGCCGAATCATGCCGCCATTTACTGTGGTGACGGCGAGCTGCTGCACCATATTCCTGAACAACTGAGTAAACGAGAGAGGTATACCGACAAATGGCAGCGACGCACACACTCCCTCTGGCGTCACCGGGCATGGCGCGAATCTGCCTTTACGGGGATTTACAACGATTTGGCCGCCGCATCGACCTGCGTGTGAAAACGGGGGCCGAAGCAGTCCGGGCGCTGACCACACAGCTTCCGGCGTTTCGTCAGAAACTGAGCGACGGCTGGTATCAGGTACGCATTGCCGGGCGTGATGCAGGTGAAACTGAATTATCAGCCCGTCTTAATGAACCGCTGGCAAATGGTGCCGTGATCCACATTGTGCCGCGTCTGGCGGGAGCCAAAAGTGGCGGTCTTTTTCAGGCTGTGCTGGGGGCGGCGCTGATTGCGGTGGCATGGTGGAACCCTGCAGGTTGGTTGGGGGCTGCCGCAATTACAGGAATGTATGGTGCGGGGGCCAGTATGGTGCTCGGTGGTGTGGCGCAGATGCTGGCACCGAAAGCCAGAACTCCCCGTACACAGACAACGGATAACGGCAAACAGAACACCTATTTCTCCTCACTGGATAACATGGTTGCCCAGGGCAATGTTCTGCCGGTTCTGTACGGTGAAATGCGCGTGGGGTCACGGGTGATTTCGCAGGAGATCAGCACGGCAGATGAAGGAGATGGTGGTCAGGTTGTGGTGATTGGTCGTTGATGCAGAATGTTTTGTGTGAAACCGCCTCAGGGCGGTTTTGTCGTTTCTGGAGCGTGAGGAATGGGTAAAGGCAGCAGTAAGGGGCATACCCCGCGCGAAGCGAAGGACAACCTGAAATCATCCCAGATGCTGAGCGTGATAGACGCCATCAGTGAAGGGCCGATTGAAGGTCCGGTGGACGGATTAAAAAGTGTGCTGCTGAACAGTACGCCGGTGCTGGACAGTGAGGGGAATACCAATATCTCCGGTGTCACGGTGGTGTTCCGGGCAGGTGAGCAGGAGCAGACACCGCCGGAGGGATTTGAATCCTCCGGCTCCGAGACGGTGCTGGGTACGGAAGTGAAGTACGACACGCCGATTACCCGGACCATCACGTCTGCAAACATCGACCGTCTGCGCTTTACCTTCGGTGTGCAGGCACTGGTGGAAACCACCTCAAAGGGGGACCGGAATCCGTCGGAAGTCCGCCTGCTGGTTCAGATACAGCGTAACGGTGGCTGGGTGACGGAAAAAGACATCACCATTAAAGGCAAAACCACCTCGCAGTATCTGGCCTCGGTGGTGGTGGATAACCTGCCGCCGCGCCCGTTTAATATCCGGATGCGCAGGATGACGCCGGACAGCACCACAGACCAGCTGCAGAACAAAACGCTCTGGTCGTCATACACCGAAATCATCGATGTGAAACAGTGCTACCCGAACACGGCACTGGTCGGCGTACAGGTGGACTCGGAGCAGTTCGGCAGCCAGCAGGTGAGTCGTAATTATCATCTTCGCGGGCGCATTCTGCAGGTGCCGTCGAACTATAACCCGCAGACGCGACAATACAGCGGTATCTGGGACGGAACGTTTAAGCCAGCATACAGCAACAACATGGCCTGGTGTCTGTGGGATATGCTGACCCATCCGCGCTACGGCATGGGAAAACGTCTTGGTGCGTCGGATGTGGATAAATGGGCGCTGTATGTCATCGGCCAGTACTGCGACCAGTCGGTGCCGGACGGCTTTGGCGGCACGGAGCCGCGCATCACCTGTAATGCCTGGCTGACCACGCAGCGTAAGGCGTGGGATGTGCTCAGTGATTTCTGCTCGGCGATGCGCTGTATGCCGGTATGGAACGGGCAGACGCTGACGTTCGTGCAGGACCGACCATCAGATAAGGTGTGGACCTATAACCGCAGTAATGTGGTGATGCCGGATGATGGCGCGCCGTTCCGCTACAGCTTCAGCGCCCTGAAGGACCGCCATAATGCCGTTGAGGTGAACTGGATTGACCCGAACAACGGCTGGGAGACGGCGACAGAGCTTGTTGAAGATACGCAGGCCATTGCCCGTTACGGTCGTAATGTCACGAAGATGGATGCCTTTGGCTGTACCAGCCGGGGGCAGGCACACCGCGCCGGGCTGTGGCTGATTAAAACGGAACTGCTGGAGACGCAGACCGTGGATTTCAGCGTGGGTGCTGAAGGGCTTCGCCATGTACCGGGCGATGTCATTGAAATCTGCGATGATGACTATGCCGGTATCAGCACCGGTGGTCGCGTGCTGGCGGTGAACAGCCAGACCCGGACGCTGACGCTCGACCGTGAAATCACGCTGCCATCCTCCGGTACCACGCTGATAAGCCTGGTTGACGGAAGTGGTAATCCGGTCAGCGTGGAGGTTCAGTCCGTCACCGACGGACTTAAGGTGAAAGTGAATCGGGTTCCTGACGGCGTTGCAGAATACAGTGTGTGGGGGCTGAAGTTGCCGACGTTGCGTCAGCGCCTGTTCCGCTGTGTGAGTATCCGTGAGAACGATGACGGCACGTATGCCATCACTGCCGTGCAGCATGTACCGGAAAAAGAAGCCATCGTGGATAACGGGGCGCACTTTGACGGCGACCAGAGCGGCACGGTGAATGGTGTCACGCCGCCAGCGGTGCAGCACCTGACCGCCGAAGTCACCGCAGACAGCGGGGAATACCAGGTGCTGGCGCGCTGGGATACGCCGAAGGTGGTGAAGGGCGTGAGCTTTATGCTTCGCCTGACCGTGGCAGCGGATGACGGCAGTGAGCGGCTGGTCAGCACGGCCCGGACGACGGAAACCACATACCGCTTCAGGCAGCTGGCTCTGGGAAATTACAGTCTGACAGTCCGGGCGGTAAATGCGTGGGGGCAGCAGGGCGATCCGGCGTCGGTATCGTTCCGGATTGCCGCACCGGCAGCACCATCGCGGATTGAGCTGACGCCGGGCTATTTTCAGATAACCGCCACGCCGCATCTTGCGGTTTATGATCCGACTGTACAGTTTGAGTTCTGGTTCTCGGAAAATCGGATTGCGGATATCAGGCAGGTTGAAACCAGCGCGCGTTATCTTGGCACGGCGCTGTACTGGATAGCCGCCAGTATCAATATCAAACCGGGCCATGATTATTATTTTTACGTTCGCAGTGTGAACACCGTCGGCAAATCGACATTCGTGGAGGCTGTCGGTCGGGCGAGCGATGATGCGGAAGGTTACCTGGATTTTTTCAAAGGCCAGATAACCGAATCCCATCTCGGCAAGGAGCTGCTGGAAAAAGTCGAGCTGACGGAGGATAACGCCAGCAAACTGGAGGAGTTTTCGAAAGAGTGGAAGGACGCCAACGATAAATGGAATGCCATGTGGGGCGTCAAAATTGAGCAGACCGAAGACGGCAGGCATTATGTCGCGGGGCTTGGCCTTAGTATGGAGGATACGGAGGAAGGCAAACTGAGCCAGTTCCTGGTTGCCGCTAACCGTATCGCGTTTATTGACCCGGCAAACGGGAATGAAACGCCGATGTTTGTGGCGCAGGGCAACCAGATATTCATGAACGAAGTGTTCCTGAAGTATCTGACGGCTCCCACCATTACCAGTGGCGGCAATCCTCCGGTATTTTCCCTGACACCGGACGGGCGGCTGACGGCGAAAAATGCCGATATCAGCGGTAACGTGAATGCGAACTCCGGGACGCTCAATAATGTCACGATTAACGAGAACTGTCGGGTTCTGGGAAAACTGTCCGCGAACCAGATTGAAGGCGATCTCGTTAAAACAGTGGGCAAAGCTTTCCCCCGGGACTCCCGTGCACCGGAGCGGTGGCCATCAGGGACTATTACCGTCAGGGTTTATGACGATCAGTCGTTTGACCGGCAAATTGTTATTCCAGCGGTGGCTTTCTGCGGTGCCAGACATGAGCGGGAGAATAGCGATACTTATTCGTCATGCCGCCTGATAGTGAAGAAAAACGGGGCTGAAATTTATAACCGAACGGCTCTGGATAATACTCTGATTTACACGGGTGTTATTGATATGCCTGCAGGCAGTGGTGTAATGACACTGGAGTTTTCTGTATCAGCATGGTGGGTAAATGGTTGGTATCCCACAGCAAGTATCAGCGATTTGCTGGTTGTTGTGATGAAGAAAGCCACTGCAGGCATCAGTATCAGCTGAATTTTATAACCCCAATACGGGCGTCAGAAATGACGCCTTTTTTATTGCAGAAAAGCGAGAGGTAATTATGCGTAAATTATGTGCTGTTATTCTGTCCGCAGTAGTCTGGCTGGTTGCCGCTGGTACGCCAGCGAGCGCAGCAGAGCATCAGTCCACACTAAGCGCCGGGTATCTTCAGACCCATACTGATATGCCAGGCAGTGATGACCTGAAGGGCATTAACGTGAAATACCGTTATGAATTTACGGACACGCTGGGGCTGGTGACGTCATTCAGTTATGCAGGATACAAGAATCGTCAGCTGACCCGTTACAGCGATACCCGCTGGCATAAAGATTCCGTGCGTAACCGCTGGTCCAGCGTGATGGCGGGGCCGTCTGTGCGCGTGAATGAATGGTTCAGCGCGTATGCGATGGCGGGTATGGCTTACAGCCGTGTTTCGACTTTTTCCGGGGATTACCTCCGCGTAACTGACAACAAGGGGAAAACGCACGATGTGCTGACCGGAAGTGATGACGGTCGCCACAGCAACACGTCTCTGGCGTGGGGGGCTGGCGTGCAGTTTAACCCGACCGAATCCGTGGCCATTGATATTGCTTATGAAGGTTCTGGCAGTGGTGACTGGCGCACTGACGGTTTCATCGTGGGTGTCGGTTATAAGTTCTGATTAGCCAGGTAACACAGTGTTATGACAGCCCGCCGGTTCAGGCGGGCTTTTTTGTGGAGTGGATATGGCAGCAGTAAAAATCTCAGGTGTGCTGAAAGATGGTGCGGGAAAACCAATACAGAACTGCACTATTCAACTGAAGGCAAAGCGTAACAGCACCACGGTACTGGTGAACACGGTGGCCTCTGAAAATCCGGATGAAGCCGGGCGTTACAGCATGGATGTTGAGTATGGCCAGTACAGCGTCACCCTGCTGGTTGAAGGTTTTCCGCCTTCACATGCCGGGACCATTACCGTCTATGAAGGTTCCAGACCAGGTACGCTGAATGATTTTCTCGGTGCCATGACGGAAGATGATGTCATGCCGGAGGCATTGCGTCGTTTTGAGGAAATGGTGGAAGAAGCGGCACGCAACGCTGAAGCCGCCTCTCAGAGCGCAGCGGCGGCAAAGAAATCCGAAACTGCAGCGGCATCATCGAAGAACGCGGCGAAAACCTCAGAAACGAATGCAGCTAACAGCGCACAGGCGGCAGCGACCTCACAGACTGCATCGGCAAACTCCGCGACAGCAGCCAAAAAATCAGAAACCAACGCGAAAAACAGTGAGACAGCCGCAAAGACGAGCGAAACCAACGCAAAGTCCAGCCAGACGGCAGCGAAAACCAGCGAAACGAATGCTAAAGCCAGTGAAACTGCGGCAAAAAACAGCCAGGTTGCAGCAGCCCAAAGCGAGAGCGCGGCAGCCGGTTCTGCGACTTCAGCAGCTGGATCAGCAACTGCTGCGGCTAACAGCCAGAAAGCTGCGAAGACGAGTGAAACTAACGCAAAGTCCAGCCAGACGGCAGCGAAGACCAGCGAAACGAATGCCAAAGCCAGTGAAACTGCGGCGAAAAGCAGTCAGGATGCAGCGGCCCAAAGCGAGAGTGCCGCAGCCAGTTCTGCAAGCGCGGCGGCTGCTTCTGCCACTGCATCAGCTAACAGTCAAAAAGCAGCAAAAACCAGTGAAACCAACGCAAAGGTGAGCGAAACAGCGGCTGCGAACTCAGCGAAAGCATCGGCAGCAAGCCAGACGGCAGCTAAAGCAAGCGAAGATGCAGCCAGAGAGTACGCAAGCCAGGCTGCGGAGCCGTATAAATATGTCTTACAGCCGCTGCCTGATGTGTGGATACCATTTAACGATTCGCTGGATATGATTACGGGCTTTTCGCCATCATATAAAAAAATTGTTATTGGTGACGATGAAATAACGATGCCTGGCGACAAGATTGTTAAGTTTAAACGTGCATCGAAAGCAACCTATATTAACAAATCTGGTGTGCTGACAGAGGCTGCCATTGACGAGCCACGATTTGAACGTGATGGCCTGCTTATTGAGGGGCAAAGAACAAACTACATGCTCAATTCGGAAAGCCCTGCCAGTTGGGGGCGATCGTCAAATATGGATGTGCCCGAAACAGGGACGGATAATTTTGGTTTTACCTATGGAAAGTTTGTCTGCAACGATTCTCTGATTGGGCAAACCTCAGCCATTAATATGGCATCAATTGCTGCAACAAAGTCAGTTGATGTCTCAGGCGATAATAAACACGTGACAACCTCATGTCGTTTTAAAACAGAACTGCAGGTAAGGTTGCGTATCCGGTTTGATAAATATGACGGTAGCGCAACAACTTTTCTTGGTGATGCGTATATTGATACACAAACGCTTGAAATTAATATGACAGGCGGTGCTGCCTCAAGGATTACAGCGAGAGTCAGAAAGGACGAAGCTACCGGATGGATTTTTGCAGAGGCAACAATTCAGGCAATTGATGGGGAGTTAAAAATAGGCTCTCAGATACAGTATTCTCCTAAGCAGAGCGGGGCAACCGTATCTGGTGACTATATTTATCTGGCCACCCCACAAGTAGAAGATGGGCCTTGTGTATCATCTTTTATTATATCAGGAGCGACGGCGGCGACCCGCGCAAGCGATATAGTTACAGTTCCAATTAAGAATAATCTTTATAATCTTCCTTTTACGGTTCTTTGTGAGGTACATAAGAACTGGTATAAAACGCCAAATGCAGCGCCACGTGTTTTTGATACCGGCGGTCATCAAACCGGAGCGGCTATTATTCTTGGCTTCGGTCGTTCAACAGATTACGACGGATTTCCTTATTGCGATATTGGAGGAGCTAACAGACGGGTAAACGAAAACGCATCGCTTGAAAAAATGGTTATGGGGATGCGTGTAAAGTCAGAGCAGTCTACGTGCTCAGTAAGTAACGGGCATATATCCAGCGAAACAAAAACCACATGGTCCTGTATTCAGAACACCGCAATTATCCGTATTGGAGGCCAGACTACAGCCGGGTTACGTCATTTATTTGGTCATGTCAGGAATTTCAGAATATGGCACAAGGCATTGACTGATGCTCAGGTGGGGGAGTCAATCTAATGAAAGATTTAACACTCAAATTTGAAGACAGTGCCGACTTTTCGGCCTTTATGGAGAGTATTGGCTATTATGATGACGAGTCGATGCAGGATGATATTCTTATCGACGTGATAGGTAACGTGTACAAAGAAACCGGAGAACTGACTGAAGATGGCGAACCGGTATGTGTTAAGGAAGACGGATATTTTGTAAACGTGCGCATCATTAATGATTCGCAAATATCGTCATTATTCGATGAATACGTGGTTGCTGTTGAGCATCAACTTCGTGGCTGGATGTGAGGAAGAAAAATGGCTACATCGACAGTAATTCCTGATGACATCAAAACGCTAAAATCCGACGTTAGCAAATTAAAAAACGATCAAGGAAGCTACGCAACAAAATTATATGTAGACAGCAAAGATGAAATCGTTGGTGACTGGTCTGCTTCATGGTATCAGCAGGTATTGCCAACTAGCGGAGCTATATTTGGGAGAAAACTCCGCTCAACTCACAGGACGGCAGGTGTTGAGGATGCGTATTGCGAACTATACCTCAAAAAATGGATAGACAGTCCAGGTAACGCAATGGCGCGCCTTAACCTGAACGATAACGGGACAAACATTTGCTGGGACTTTACCAACCTTTATGGCGGTACGATGATTTTTCCCGGTGACAGCGGATACCTCAAAATGGGTAACTGCCTTATGTCATACAGCAAGCGTGGAAGTAACGCGCTTATTAAATTTGATTACACCGACACATTACAGATCAAATATGCCAATCATGGGTCAACCATGACATTAAACACACAGGGAACCGCTTATGCTGGTGTTACTGCTCAATTGTGGGGCAACTCCAGCCGTCCTGTTGTTTATGAAGTCGGTGTTGATGGTGGCGCTTATATGTTCTATGCGCAGAAAAATACCGATAACACCTATATGTTAAGCGTTAATGGTGCATGTCATGCCACCGCATTTAACCAGCATTCCGACCGGGATCTGAAAGACAACATTCAGGTGATCGATAATGCAACCGACCGCATCCGTAAAATGAACGGCTATACATACACGCTTAAAGAAAACGGTATGCCCTATGCTGGTGTCATTGCACAGGAAGCTCTGGAAGCAATCCCAGAAGTTGTAGGTTCCGCAATGAAATATCAGGACGGTGCGAGCGGATCGGAAGGTGAAGAAGGTGAACGTTATTACACAGTAGATTATTCTGGTGTTACTGGCTTGCTTGTTCAGGTAGCCAGAGAGTCAGACGACAGAATAACAGCACTGGAAGAAGAAAACGCAGAATTAAGACAAAGATTATCTGCAATTGAGGCGGCGCTTGCGTCTAAATAATATTAAGGGGCCGAGCGCCCCGTTTTATTGGGTAGGATGAAAATGGATATAACACCTTTCCTTCATGCGCTTTGTGCTGTGGCTGCGCAGCTACTGATTGGTCTTTTTACCGGGAACTGGGCTTACGGGGCGATAGCCGGTTGTACGTTCTTCATTGCGCGTGAACACACCCAGGCAGAATATCGCTGGATCGAAATGTTCGGGCATGGCAAGCGAATGAATATGCCGTGGTGGGGCGGTTTTGATACACGTGCATGGGATGTGGCAAGCCTGATGGATTTTGCTGTGCCGGTGGTGGCGTGTCTGCTGGTCTGGCTGTTGGTTAATCGTGGGTGAAAAAAGGTGAGCTGTATATGCAACGGAGGAAGAAACCCCGTTGCTGGAAGCCTGGAAAAAGTATCGGATGCTGCTGAACCGTGTTGATACATCAACTGCACCTGATATTGAGTGGCCTACGAACCCTGTCAGGGAGTAATCATTGGGATTATGCCGCAGAAACGTTGTATGCAATAACGTTCTGCGGTTGGCTGATGCACTTTCGAGAGTGCATGTATTGAATTATTTCCAGCTATTATCGATTTTACGTATTTTTTGCATGAGAGAATTTGTACCTCCTCCCAACAACGACCTTCCATGACTTTCCGGACTTCTGTGGGCCAGCGGACGATGCTGCCCTCGGATGTTGTGCTAATTGGGTGATGACAAATCCTGTGTATGGGTGTTTCCCTTTGTGCGTGCGTTGATGCTGGTAACGGTGAACGTCATGATGAACACAACCGCGAATAAGACGACAATCGTCGGAGCTGGTGCACTGTCGATAAAAAAGGACAACCAGACACCAGTCATTGACACTATTACCGATATGCCAATCGCCAGTAGGAGCGCAATATGAAAGCGTTGTGTCAGGAGTACCGCAATGGCGCCAGGCGCAATGAGCAGAGAAATGGAGAGAATGATACCTACCGCTTTCAGCGTCGCCACAATGGTCAGAGAGACCATGCACAGCAGCCCATAATGCAGACATCTCGTATGCAAACCGCTTACCTGCGCCTGTTGATAATCAAAGCTGAACAGCAAAAAATCCCGCCATTTTACGCTAATAACAAGTGTAACCAGCCCGGCAATAATCACCGTCTGGATTATATCGCCGATGGTTACCCCGAGCATGTCGCCGAAAAGAATATGGTCAAGATGTACGTCTGGTTTGACTGCAATATACAAGATCAGACCTGCGGCAAACATGCCAGAAAAAACAATCCCCATCACTGTATCTTGCTTGATTCGGCTGTTGTCTTTCAGGTATCCCGTCGCCACCGCGCAGAATACTCCGGCGATGAATGCCCCTGTAGCCAGAGGTAACCCCAGAATCCAGGCAAGCACGATGCCAGGAAAAACCGCATGACTCATCGCGTCACCCATCAGTGCCCAACCTTTCAGGACCAGAAAGACCGACAGCAGCGCACAGGGTATGGAAACTACCAGTGAAATCAGCAGTGCGTGACTCATAAAGGTGAACTGCAGTGGCTCCAGTAATAATGCCATCATGAGCGATCCTCCAGCGCTTTATGCGCACGCCGACGATTTGCCAAAAGCCCATGGGTGGGCGCAAATACAAATGCTAAAAGAAACAGCAGTGTCTGCGCCACCACGATGATTCCACCTGTCGCGCCGTCCAGAAAGTAACTGACCCACGCGCCGAGGAAACTGGTTACACTGCCAATAGTTACAGCAATTATGAGCAGGCGGGGAAAACGATCGGTTAACAACCATGCTGTTGCACCGGGAGTCACCACCAGACAGATCACCAGAAAGGCACCAACCGTTTGCAGCGCCGCAACGGTCGAAACCGACAGCAGGGTGAAGAAGAGGATTTTTAATCTGCCCGGATGCAATCCAATAGCACGAGCGTGATTCTCGTCGAAAAAGGTCACCATAAGATCTTTCCATTTGAAAAAAAGCACGATGATCGAGAGAATGCCAATGATAGTGAGTTGCAGGATATCCGCCGGATCGATTGCCAGAATATTGCCCAGGACGATGGTCTGAATGTTCACGGATGTCGGGTTCAATGACACCATAAACAGCCCCAGGCCAAAAAAGGAGGAGAAGATCAGGCCGATGATGGCATCTTCTTTTAAGCGAGTGCGTTGGTTAAGAAACAGCATGCTGCCCGCTGCCAGTCCGCCGGAAAAGAAGGCTCCCAGAGAAAACGGAAGCCCCAGCATATATGCCCCCGCAACACCCGGGACAATAGAGTGCGACAGCGCATCGCCAATCAGCGACCAGCCTTTTAGCATCAGATAGCATGACAGGAAAGCGCAGAGACCGCCGACCATCGCCGAGACCCACATCGCATTGAGCATATATTCATAGCTGAAGGGTTCCAGTAGCACGTTCATCTTGCTTCCCCCTGCACCGCTGACGGTCGATGTGCCACAAAAGGGTGTTCATCGTCAGTAATAATGCTTTCTTCCGAGCCGTTAAGTGTGACATGGCGCAGTACGCCGCTAAAAGCCAGCTCCAGGTTCTCGGCTGTAAAAGTGGTGTCTGTCGGCCCGCTTGCCAGGACGGTGCCTTTGACCATGACCGTATAATCGCAAAATGTCGTGACTGAGCCGAGATTGTGCGTTGAGACAAGCATCGTCTTGCCTTCCGCGCGTAACTCCCTCAACAGGCTGATGATTTTCGCTTCGGTTTTCACATCAACGCCGGTAAAAGGTTCATCCAGCAGGATCACATCACCCTGCTGTGCAATCGCTCTCGCCAGAAAGACGCGTTTCTTTTGTCCACCGGAAAGCTCGCCGATTTGTCGATGGCGAAAATCCACCATATCGACACGTTCCAGCGCATCGGTGACAATCTGACGATCCCTCTTTTTGGCTATACGCAACATACCCATGTGCCCATAGCGGCCCATCATCACCACATCTTCCACTAGTACAGGAAATGACCAGTCAACCTCTTCTGACTGAGGGACGTAGGCAACCAGGTTTTTCTGTAGCGCCTGTCGCGTGGGAATACCCAGAACAGATATCTTTCCGCTGGTCAGACGCACAAATCCCATAATCGCTTTAAACAACGTCGATTTTCCGGAACCGTTTACCCCAACCAGAGCGGCAATAGATCCACTTGGTACTGTGAAGGATGCATCGCGCAGTGCTGTGTGCCCGTTACGCCAGGTGACAGTAACATCATTAACGACAATGCCCGCAGATTGCATCATTATTTCTCCCTTTTCCCGGCTTTAATTCCCTGTACCAGCGTACTGGTAGTAACCTTCAGAAGGTCGATATACGTAGGTACCGGGCCGTTTTCTGTGCTCAGGGAATCGACATAGAGTACACCGCCGTAGTGCGCGCCGGTTTCACGCGCAACCTGACGCGCTGGTTTATCGGAAATCGTACTCTCGCTAAAGACTGCCGGGATATGATTTTTCTTCACCATATCAACAACCTTACGTACCTGCTGCGGCGTGCCTTGTTGATCGGCATTAATCGGCCACAGATAAAGCTCTTTTAGCCCCAAATCGCGTGCGAGATAAGAAAAAGCCCCTTCACTGGTGACCATCCATCGCTGATTCTCAGGGAGTTCAGCAATCTGCTTACGCAGGGGGGCAAGGGTTTGGGTAATCTTGGCTTTATAAGTATCGGCATTACGTTGGTAGGTTTGTGCATTTGCCGGATCGTATTTTATCAACGCATCACGAATATTATCGACATAAATCAGAGCATTATCTGGCGACATCCAGGCATGGGGGTTAGGTTTGCCCTCATAGGGTCCTTCGGTGATCCCTACTGGCGTCACACCCGAAGAGACAATTACTTCTGGAACCCCATTGAGATGTTGGTAAAAGCGTTGGAACCACAATTCCAGATTCATACCATTGGCGAGAATCAGTTGTGCCCCCTGCGCACGTTTAATATCTCCAGGGGTAGGCTGATACTCATGAATTTCTGCACCAGGCTTGGTTATGGATGAGACTTCTGCAGCATCTCCAGCCACGTTTTTGGCCATATCCGCGATGATGGTAAATGTTGTAATGACCTTGAATTTTTCAGTTGCACTTGCCTGAAATGCGATCGAGCAGGTGAGGGCGAGGCACCCCAAGAGCATGGTTACTTTTTTTATTGAGTGCATAATTTAGTACCTATAGTGAGCAAAATTAGAACAAACATAGCAACAGCTATGTTTTATAGCATAAGCCATGCAAAATGAAAATGATTATCATTAGCGGTTGTGGGCCCAACACAGGGATTAGGTTGTTTCCTGCTGGCGATGTGGTATTGAGGAAAAAATTAGGGCAGCTATTAGGCTTTGAAATGACTTTATGAGGAGAATTGTTGATGGCAAAAATGGGGCAAAGCGCTGCAAAAGGGGCAAAAAAGGGGCAAAAAAAGAGTGGATTATCGTAGTTTATTGTTCTCGCTGATGATGTTTAACACATTGAAAAATAAGTAAAACACTTATGAGTCAGATAGTTGTGATTTTTGCCCTTACTTGTTCAGGTTGTATTGTTCTTTCTTACTAATTTCTTGATTTTGCGACATTTAAAAGCGACTCAATTCGTTATATGGCATCAGAAGAGTATGCGTCATGCCGGAACGCCCAGCATAAGAAATCTGATATAAAAACTGTGGCGTGTATGGTACGGATTAGAGGGGAAAATGTCAGCACATTTGCGAAATGAATCAAAAAGCCCGCAGCAATGTGCGGGCGTTAGTGTCAGCGCACAACCAGCACGGAGCACTCTGCGTGACGCACGACAGCTGCGGCGTTGGAACCGAGCAGATAAGTGGTGATATCCGGTCGATGGGAAGCAATGATGATCATATGAGCGGGGATCTTCTTCGCCAATTCCAGAATGCGGTCTTTGGGCGAGCCTTCCTCAACATGGACATGCACTCTGTCGGTTGGCAGTTTAAATTTTTTAATGATCTCTTCCAGTTGCGATTTGGCTTCCGCTTTCAGGTCATCCATTGCCGGTAATTCTGCGGAATACGCTAAACCCAGAGAGGCATAGTAGGGCAGTGAAGGTATTACCGTCAGGAAATGAACCTCTGCATCATCAATCTTTGCCTCTGCCTCAACGTGGCTAATCACGCGTTGAGTTAATTCTGAATCGGAAATATCGATAGGGACAAGAATCGTTCTGTTCATAAAACCTCCTGTTTTAGTATCCGCATAAAGTGTAACGCCAGATGACACTTTTTGTGTAATGACGGAGTTCACATTTTTAATTTAGATCAAAGGAGGAAGAATAAGCAGAAAAAGCCCGCCATAACAGCGGGCAGGAGGATTTAGAACTGATAAACCAGACCTAAAGCGACAATATCATCGGTAGAGATGCCGTTGGCAGCGTAGAAGCTGTCATCTTCATCCAACAGGTTGATTTTATAGTCAACGTAGGTGGACATATTTTTGTTGAAATAGTAAGTCGCGCCAACATCGGCGTATTTAACCAGATCTTTATCATCAACACCTGCTGGGTTGTCTGCACCACCGGCAGCGTGCAGGTCACGGCCTTTAGACATCAGGAAAGAGACTGCCGGACGCAGACCAAAATCAAACTGGTACTGTGCAGTAACTTCAAAGTTCTGGGTTTTGTTTGCAACAGCATAATCGCTGTCGCCAAACGGGGTCATATTACGCGTTTCTGAATACATGGTTGCCAGGTAAATATTGTTAGCATCGTATTTTAGCCCAGCAGTCCACGCGTCTGCTTTATCACCACCCGCCGCAGTATGGTTAACCTGGTCATTGGTGCGGTCAGAAGAGGTGTATGCCGCACCAGCGCTAAAGCCCATGCCTAAATCATATGTTGTGGAAAGACCCCAGCCGTCACCGTTTTCATGGCGAACATCACGTCCGTTGTTGGTGCCTTCCTGACCATTACTGGCACCTTCGTTGTTACCTTGATACTGCACCGCGAAGTTCAGACCATTTACCAGACCGAAGAAATCAGTATTACGATAAGTCGCGACGCCATTGGCTCGACCAGTCATAAAGTTGTCTGCATTGGTATAAGAGTCACCGCCAAATTCAGGCAGCATATCGGTCCAGCCTTCGATGTCGTACATAACGCCATAATTACGTCCGTAATCGAAAGAACCGTAATCTGCAAATTTCAGTCCGGCAAATGCTAGACGGGTCCATGACTGGTTTTTTGAAGATTCAGTGTTGTTTGCCTGAATATTGTATTCCCATTGACCGTAGCCAGTAAGTTGATCGTTAATTTGGGTTTCGCCTTTAAAACCCAGACGCGCATAGCTCTGGTCGCCATCTTTCGCTGAATTATCAGAAAAATAATGCAGGCCATCAACTTTGCCATACAGATCTAATTTGTTGCCGTCTTTATTATAAACTTCGGCTGCATGTGCAGCACCTGCGGCGAGCAGGGCAGGAATTAAAAGTGCCAGTACTTTGCTTTTCATTGAATAAATCCTTTAGTTATTTTATTTGCCTTTTCATCCCCATTTTGGGGAGTGAAAGCATCCTAAAGGAGAAGTTCAGTTAGCCGATAAATATCATTTGTTACGCCTTAAGTAAAACCTTAATCAAATAATTCTTCTGAAATGATAATAAGTCTGGTGAATGTATTGAAGATAATACATACAAAATAAAAATTATACTTTTAATTTGCTATACGTTATTCTGCGCGGGTTATATGCCTTTATTGTCACAGATTTTATTTTCTGTTGGGCCATTGCGTTGCTACTGATTTTCCAACAAATAATGAGACAAGCCCGAACAGTCGTCCGGGCTTTTTTTTAGAATTGGATAATCCTTATCCAGTGCATTTAATCGGTGTTGCTTTTTTCCGCTTTTCCGGCCATTTGTGCCAGGAAGTCATAGCGTTTTTGCAAATCAGCTGCAGCATCTTTCCATAACTGTTCTGCCACTTCTGGCTGCTGCGAATTCAGACGACGGAAACGCTGCTCGTGAAGTAACGTTTCTTCCAGTGCTTCTGACGGCGGGCGTGAATCCAGTGCCAGCGGCAGTTTGCCTTCATCGGCTCGACGTGGATCGAAGCGATATAGCGGCCAGAAGCCGGTGGCAGTGAGTTGGCGCATCTGGTCGTGGCTGAGTGCCAGATCGTAACCATGCTCTTCACACGGGCTATAAGCAATGATCAGCGATGGCCCCGGATACGCTTCCGCTTCCTGAATCGCTTTCACCGTCTGGTTCAGCTGCGCGCCGAGAGAAATCTGCGCCACATAAACATGACCGTACATCATCATACTGACGCCAAGATCTTTACGCGCTTTACGTTTGCCGTGCTCGCCAAACTTAGTCACCGCGCCAAGCGGCGTGGCTTTTGACGCCTGACCACCGGTATTGGAATAGCATTGCGTATCCAGCACCAGAATGTTGACGTTTTCCGTCAAACTCAATACATGATCCAGACCGCCAAAGCCGATATCGTAAGCCCAGCCGTCGCCACCAATCAGCCAGATTGATTTTTCCACCAGTGCATCTGCGTCACGTAGCAGTTCATGTGCTTCGGCAACATCGTTGAGTTGCTGGCGTAAAGCTGCGACCTGTTCTCGACGAACCTCTGGCGTGGCGTCTGATTTCAACGCAGTCAGTAATTCCGCCGGGATTTTATCGGCAAATTGATCCAGCAGACGCAGCACGCGGACACGGTGTTGATCGACCGTCAGGCGGAAACCAAGGCCAAATTCGGCATTATCTTCAAATAGAGAGTTCGCCCATGCCGGCCCGCGACCGTTGGTATCGGTGGTATACGGTGTAGAGGGCAGGTTACCGCCATAAATTGAAGAACAGCCGGTGGCGTTAGCGATCAACATCCGGTCGCCATAGAGCTGAGTCAGCAATTTAATATACGGCGTCTCGCCACAACCGGAGCAAGCACCGGAATATTCAAACAGCGGTGTAATCAGCTGCGATGTACGAATATCAATACGTTCCAGTTTGCTACGGTCGATTTCTGGCAGGTTGAGGAAGAAATCGTAATTGATTTTCTCTTCTTCGACATGTTCCAGCCGCGACATCATATTGATGGCTTTAATCTCTGGATTCTGACGGTCTTTCGCCGGGCAAACTTCGACGCACAGGTTACAACCGGTGCAATCTTCCGGAGCCACCTGCAAGACATATTTCTGCCCGCGCATATCACGCGATTTCACATCCAGCGAATGCAGGCTGGCAGGGGCGTTTTCCATCGCTTCAGGCGGCACCACTTTTGCGCGAATAGCTGAGTGTGGGCAAGCGGCGACGCAGTGGTTACATTGGGTACAGAGTTCCTCTTTCCAGATGGGGATCTCTTCGGCGATATTGCGTTTTTCCCAGCGCGTGGTGCCCATCGGCCAGGTGCCGTCTGGCGGCAGCGCCGAAACGGGGAGGGCATCACCAAGCCCGGCGAGCATCGCCGCGGTTACGGTTTTCACGAAATCAGGGGCGGCATCGGAAACCACTGGCGGTCGATTGGCGCTGTGCGGATTAACCGGCTGCAGCGGAACTTCTTCTACGGATTCACGTGCCAGCGCCAGAGCCTGCCAGTTGCGTTCCACCAGATCCTGACCTTTGCTACTGTAACTTTTGGCAATCGCACCCTGCAATTCTGCGAGGGCGCTATCGCCAGGCAGAATTTGCGTAAGATGGAAAAAAGCCATCTGCATGACGGTATTAATACGGGCCGCCAGGCCACATTCGCGGGCGATTTTCGCCGCGTTAATCACATAGAAGCGCGCTTTTTTCTGGTTTAACACGGCCTGAACTTCTTGCGGCAAGCGCGACCACACTTCATCTGCGCTGTACGGCGTGTTGAGCAGGAAAATGCCGCAAGGTTTTAAACGCTCAGCCATCTGATATTTATCGATAAACTGCAACTGGTGGCAGCCAACAAAATCAGCCTGGGAAATGAGATAAGCGGAACGAATCGGCTGTTCGCTCACGCGAAGGTGAGAAACCGTCAGGCCGCCCGCCTTTTTGGAGTCGTAAACAAAATAGCCCTGTGCGTACCACGGCGTGGAATTACCGATAATCTTGATATTGTTTTTGGTCGCGGAAACGCTGCCATCGCTACCAAGGCCATAAAACAAGGCTTCAAGTTTCGCCGAGTTTGGCAGGGTGTTTTCCGGCAACGGCAGTGACAGATTGGTCACATCATCGTAAATACCAACCGTAAAGCGCGCTTTCGGTTTAGCCGCGTTGAGCTCGGCAAATACCGCCAGTACACAGTCCGGGCCAAATTCTTTGGATGAAAGACCATAGCGCCCACCAATGACACGGGGCAGGGTTTCGCGCTCGCCATTATTAAAGGCTTCTGCCAGTGCGGTCATCACATCCAGATAGAGCGGTTCAGCCTGGGCACCGGGTTCTTTGGTTCTGTCCAGTACCGCCACGCTGCGTACGGATCCCGGCAGAGCTTGTAGCAAGTGTTTGGCGGAGAAGGGACGGTACAGGCGAACTTTCAGCACGCCGACTTTTTCGCCACGGGTTAGCAATTCATCAACCACTTCTTCACAGGTGCCAATGGCAGAGCCCATCAGGATAATCACCCGTTCCGCTTGCGGATGCCCGTAATACTCAAACGGCTGATACTGACGACCTGTCGCGGCAGAGAAATCATTCATCGCCTGTTCAACATGGTCGTAAACTGCGTTGTACCACGGGTTGGTGGCTTCACGTGACTGGAAATAGGTGTCCGGGTTAGCCGAGGTACCACGAATCACCGGATGCTCCGGATTCAGCGCGCGGGCGCGGTGGGCATCAATTTCGGCCTGCGGTATCAGTTCAAGAATCGTGTCATCGGCCAGCGGGACAATTTTATTGATTTCGTGGGACGTGCGGAAACCATCAAAGAAATGAATAAATGGCACGCGACTCTTCAGCGTCGCGATGTGCGAAATAAGAGCAAAGTCTTGCGCTTCCTGGACGTTTGCCGCACACAACATCGCGCAACCCGTCTGGCGCACCGCCATAACGTCGGAATGATCGCCAAAAATAGAGAGTGCATGTGTGGCAACGGTACGTGCCGCTACATGCAGGACAAATGGCGTCAGTTCGCCTGCCAGTTTGTACAGCGTCGGGATCATCAGCAGCAAACCCTGCGATGACGTAAACGATGTTGAAAGGGCACCCGTCTGCAAAGCGCCATGCACGGTAGCGATAGCCCCCGCTTCCGACTGCATTTCAACCACGCGTGGTGTGTCTCCCCAAACGTTCTTCAAGCCGTTTCCGGCCCATGCATCAGCCTGTTCTGCCATCGTGGAACTGGGGGTAATAGGGTAGATGGCGATAACTTCACTGGTGCGAAACGCCACCGAAGCAACCGCGCCATTACCGTCAATAGTAATCATATGACACCCTTACATTGCGCAAATGAGGGGCGCACGAAATTGCTGCGCGCCCAGTAGTAATCCTTCAATTTTAGCAAATGGCTTTCTTCTGCATTTTCGCTTTTGTGTCCCCCTCATCAGCGTAATGAATGTTTTGATCAAACAGAGGGCAAAAAAATAGCCATAAAAAAGTAAAAATGCGGGGCAACGCGCAGGACAGCTCTCGACGCCGCCCTCTGTGCTGCCTATTATTTATGGCGGTGTCGTTTGGCTTGAAGATCAGAGGAAGAAAAGATGCGAGCAGCGTTTTGGGTAGGGTGTGCCGCTTTATTGTTGTCGGCGTGTAGTAGTGAACCTGTTCAGCAGGCGACTGCGGCGCACGTAGCGCCAGGTTTAAAAGCGTCGATGTCCAGTAGTGGAGAAGCAAATTGTGCAATGATCGGCGGTTCGCTTTCTGTTGCCCGTCAACTGGATGGTACGGCGATTGGGATGTGTGCATTACCCAACGGCAAACGCTGTAGCGAACAGTCACTTGCCGCCGGGAGCTGTGGCAGCTATTAATTCATTAAATCCGCTAGCTTATAAGTTAATGTCTGTTTCGCGGTCGCCAGCGTTAACTGGTTCGCGGTCAGATCCACTTGTGCACCTTCTTTCAGCATTTCGCTAATGGTGTTATCGAGTTCATTAAGCTGCGGGTTAGCGCACATCATACGGGTCATTGCCAGCCCTTTGGCTGTCAGTTTACCATTAGACAGTTTGCCTTCACCGCTAAAGCGGTTACACATGCTGCCGGAAATCATCATTTTTTCACCAAAGCTGATTTCTGGCGGATTTTTATCGCTGGTCACGGGCTTACCGTTTACGCTTTCCAGCACAAAGCGATGATGCTGTAGCTGTTCTGGGGTTACAGCAATTTTGTCATTACTTACACATCCCGCCATCAGCAGGCTTAGCGCAACAAACGCGGCTACTTTCTTCATTGTGGTTCTCAATTACAGTTTCTGACTCAGGACTATTTTAAGAATAGAGGATGAAAGGTCATTGGGGATTATCTGAATCAGCTCCCCTGGAATGCAGGGGAGCGGCAAGATTAAACCAGTTCGTTCGGGCAGGTTTCGCCTTTTTCCAGATTGCTTAAGTTTTGCAGCGTAGTCTGAGAAATACTGGTCAGTGCTTCTGCTGTCAGGAATGCCTGGTGCCCGGTAAACAGCACGTTGTGGCAGGCAGACAGACGACGGAACACGTCATCCTGGATCACGTCGTTGGATTTGTCTTCAAAGAACAGATCGCGTTCGTTCTCATACACGTCCATACCCAACGAACCAATTTTCTGATTTTTCAGCGCTTCAATTGCCGCCTGAGAATCAATCAATGCACCGCGACTGGTATTGACGATCATCACGCCATTTTTCATCTGATCGAAGGCGGCTTCGTTCAACAGATGGTAGTTTTCCGGTGTCAGCGGGCAGTGCAGAGAGATAACGTCTGATTCAGAGAACAGGGTTGGCAGATCGACATACTCCACACCGAGTTCCAGTGCCGCCGCACTTGGATACGGATCGAACGCCAGCAGACGCATACCAAAACCTTTCAGAATGCGCAGCATCGCCACACCGATTTTACCGGTACCGATAACGCCTGCCGTTTTGCCATACATAGTAAAGCCGGTCAGACCTTCCAGAGAGAAGTTGGCGTCACGAGTACGCTGATACGCTCGATGAATACGGCGGTTCAGCGTCATCATCATACCGATGGCGTGTTCAGCAACGGCTTCTGGATCATAGGCTGGAACACGGACTACTTTCAGCCCCAGTTCTTTTGCCGCGTCAAGGTCGACGTTATTGAAACCGGCACAGCGCAGGGCGATATATTTAACGCCGTGCTTTTTCAGCTCTTCCAGCACCGGGCGGCTGCCGTCATCGTTTACGAAAATACATACCGCTTCGCAGCCATTGGCGGTTTTAGCGGTTTTTTCCGTCAGCAGAAAGTCAAAAAATTCCAGCTCAAAGCCAAAGGACTCGTTCACCTGTTGCAGGTACTTCTTGTCGTACTGTTTTGTGCTATAAACGGCGAGTTTCATAAGACTTTCTCCAGTGATGTTGAATCACATTTAAGCTACTAAAAATATTTTACAAAATTTCAAATATAATTGAAAGCTATGGCGATATTGAAAAATTCATCAACAACTATGCTTAGTGTAGGCGCAACCTTCAACTGAACGGTTAAACATGCCACAATACCCGTATTGAATGCTTAATTTTTCGCTAAATCAGGATATTAACTACCCATGCTGGGTAAATATAAAGCCGTTCTCGCGCTGTTATTACTGATTATTCTTGTGCCGTTGACGCTGCTGATGACGCTCGGCTTGTGGGTTCCCACACTGGCGGGCATCTGGCTACCGCTCGGGACACGTATTGCATT
This sequence comes from Escherichia sp. WS547, assembly GCF_046486065.1. Lineage (NCBI taxonomy): Bacteria > Pseudomonadati > Pseudomonadota > Gammaproteobacteria > Enterobacterales > Enterobacteriaceae > Escherichia > Escherichia sp. WS547. Next base: position 45,730 of record NZ_JBJQMA010000025.1, read on the forward strand.
AGATGAAAGCCCACGCATTACGCGTAAAGGTTTAATCATTCCCGATCTCCGTTATCTGGTGGGAGATTGTCAGCTTGCGCATATCACCAACGCCAGCCTTTCACATCCGAGCCGCTGGTTATTGAACGTCGGCACGGTAGAACTTGATTCTGCTTGTCTGGCGAAATTGCCGCAGACGGAGCAATCGCCTGCCGCTCCAAAAACCCTCGCGCAGTGGCAGGCCATGTTGCCTAACACCTGGATCAATATCGATAAACTAATTTTTTCTCCCTGGCAGGAATGGCAGGGAAAACTCTCTCTCGCATTAAACTCCGATATCCAGCAACTGCGTTATCAGGGCGAAAAAGTTAAATTTCAAGGCCAGCTGAAAGGGCAACAACTTACAGTCAGCGAACTGGATGTCGTCGCGTTTGAAAATCAGCCGCCGGTAAAACTGGTGGGGGAATTTACTATGCCGCTAGTGCCGGATGGACTTCCTGTAAGTGGTCATGCTACTGCGACGTTAAACTTGCCGCAGGAACCGTCACTGGTGGATGCCGAGCTGGACTGGTTGGAAAATAGCGGGCAATTGATTGTGCTGGCACGGGATAACGGCGATCCGTTGCTCGATTTGCCGTGGCAAATTACTCGTCAACAATTGACCGTAAGCGATGGTCGCTGGAGTTGGCCGTATGCAGGTTTTCCTTTGAGTGGCCGACTGGGTGTCAAAGTCGACAACTGGCAGGCAGGGCTCGAGAACGCTCTGGTCAGCGGACGACTGAGTGTGCTGACCCAGGGGCAAGCGGGTAAAGGCAACGCGGTGCTTAATTTTGGCCCAGGAAAATTAAGCATGGATAACAACCAGCTGCCTATGCAACTGACCGGTGAAGCGAAACAGGCGGACCTCATTTTATATGCCCGTTTACCTGCGCAGCTAAGCGGAAGTCTGACTGACCCAACGCTGGCCTTTGAGCCTGGCGCGTTACTTCGTTCAAAGGGAAGAGTCATTGATTCGCTGGACATCGATGAAATCCGCTGGCCTTTAGCGGGTGTAAAAGTCACCCAACGTGGTATTGACGGACGTTTGCAGGCCATTTTGCAGGCGCATGAAAATGAACTGGGCGATTTCGTGCTGCATATGGATGGACTGGCGAATGATTTTCTCCCTGACGCTGGCCGCTGGCAGTGGCGCTACTGGGGAAAAGGCAGTTTTACACCGATGAATGCCACCTGGGATGTCGCAGGAAAGGGTGAGTGGCATGACAGCACGATTACGCTGACCGATCTCTCCACCGGTTTCGACCAGTTACAATACGGTACGATGACGGTAGAAAAGCCGCGATTAATTCTCGACAAGCCCGTCGTCTGGGTACGTGACGCACAGCATCCCTCCTTCAGTGGCGCGCTGTCACTGGACGCCGGGCAAACGCTGTTCACTGGCGGCAGTGTGTTACCGCCATCAACCTTAAAATTTAGCGTCGATGGGCGCGATCCGACGTATTTCCTCTTTAAAGGCGATTTACATGCTGGTGAGATTGGCCCGGTTCGGGTAAATGGTCGCTGGGACGGTATTCGTCTGCGCGGTAACGCCTGGTGGCCTAAACAATCACTGACTGTATTCCAGCCGCTGGTGCCACCCGACTGGAAGATGAACTTACGCGATGGTGAACTGTATGCTCAGGTTGCATTTTCTGCTGCGCCTGAACAAGGATTCCGCGCGGGAGGGCACGGCGTGTTGAAAGGCGGTAGTGCCTGGATGCCAGATAATCAGGTTAACGGTGTCGATTTTGTCCTGCCTTTCCGTTTTGCCGATGGAGCCTGGCATCTGGGGACTCGCGGCCCCGTTACGTTGCGAATTGCCGAAGTGATTAATCTGGTGACAGCGAAAAATATTACGGCTGATTTGCAAGGGCGCTATCCGTGGACTGAAGAAGAACCATTGCTGTTGACTGATGTTAGCGTCGATGTGTTAGGCGGTAACGTGCTGATGAAACAATTACGTATGCCGCAACATGACCCGGCGCTGTTGCGGCTGAATAATCTCTCATCCAGCGAACTGGTTAGCGCCGTCAATCCGAAACAATTCGCCATGTCCGGGGCATTTATTGGTGCATTGCCGTTATGGCTAAACAACGAAAAATGGATAGTGAAAGATGGTTGGCTGGCAAATAGCGGGCCAATGACCTTGCGGCTGGATAAAGACACCGCAGATGCGGTGGTGAAAGACAATATGACTGCGGGTTCAGCAATTAACTGGTTGCGCTATATGGAAATTAGCCGTTCATCGACAAATATTAATTTAGATAATCTCGGTTTATTAACCATGCAGGCCAACATTACAGGTACCAGTCGCGTTGATGGTAAAAGCGGTACGGTAAACCTTAATTACCATCATGAAGAGAATATTTTTACGCTGTGGCGCAGTTTACGCTTTGGCGATAATCTCCAGGCATGGTTGGAGCAGAACGCACGTCTGCCGGGAAATGACTGTCCGCAAGGAAAAGAGTGTGAGGAAAAACAATGAAAATTTTACTGGCTGCGTTGACGTCATCTTTTATGCTGGTTGGCTGTACGCCTCGCATTGAAGTCGCTGCGCCTAAGGAACCGATCACTATCAATATGAACGTTAAAATTGAGCATGAGATCATCATCAAGGCAGACAAAGATGTCGAAGAGCTGCTTGAGACTCGTAGCGATCTTTTCTGAGGCGATGATGAAGAGAAATTTAATGCTGTGTTTTGTCATTAATGCCTTATTTAGCACCAGTGCGATGGCTCTGACGCTGAATGACGCTCGAACTCAGGGGCGTGTTGGCGAAACGTATAATGGTTATCTGGTTGCATTAAAGGCGGATACCGAAACACAGATGTTAGTCAAAAGGATTAATGAATCGCGTAATAAGAGCTATCAACAACTCGCCATGAAAAATAATCTGCCGGTTGCGGAAGTGGAAAAATTGGCGGGGCAGAAACTGGTAGCAAAAGCTAAGCCTGGAGAATACATTCGCGGGATAAACGGGATGTGGTTGCAAAAATAATAAGTCGGTATTCGTCGAAAAAAATCTCCCTGGTTGTACCTCCTGAAATATTCAATATTAACTGCAATGCTATTGAGAATTATTTTTCATTTAATTTCATATAGATGCCGATGATGAATGCTTCATTCACATGATAATTTATTTCATGAATTAATTGCATTATTTAATTCATCGGTGTTATCGGATTCAATCTCAATTGCGCCATATTTTAAGTTGAAATAAATGCGTTAAAAATATAAATTAAAGAAAAGATGCATTGACTTAATGAATAAATATATTCGCTAAATCAATATATTTATTCTGTTAAAAACAATATCCAGATTTCGAATATTTGTAACTATTTAACCCTGTGCAGTTTATCTGGGCTGCGTAATCATCTATTTATGAGGAATTTCATATGCAAAGGAAAAAATTGCTCAGTGTCTGTGTTGCAATGGCGTTAAGCAGTCAGACATGGGCGGCAGATACGTCGATAGCGGAAACATCGGATGAATCTCGTAAATCCAGCAAGATTAGCTGCCCGGCTAATATTAAATCACTAAGTAAAGAACAGCTAGAAAAGCTGCCGGCAGAGTGTAAATCAGTTGAAGATAATGAGTTATTACCCTGGGCTGCAGTGGGGCTGGCAGCGGCAGTCACAGGCGTCGCAGTATATGCACTCCACGATAATAATAATCATCATGACGATCCGTCTCCGGTGCCGGATGATGGCGGTGATACACCCGTCCCGCCGGATGATGGCGGTGACACGCCAGTCCCGCCGGACGATGGCGGCGATACACCCGTCCCGCCGGATGATGGCGGTGATACACCCGTCCCGCCAGATGATGGCGGCGACACACCTGTCCCGCCGGATGATGGCGGCGATACACCCGTCCCGCCGGATGATGGCGGCGATACACCAGTCCCGCCAGACGACGGCGGTGACACGCCAGATGATGGCGGCGATGATACCCCGGACGACGGTGGCGATGACACGCCAGTCAAACACGATCCTGTGGTCTATAAAAACGATGTCACCTGGGATCAGGACGCGAAGACCCTAAAATTACGTGATACCACCTTTACCTACGCCAAAAATGACGATGGCAGCTATACGCTTACCGGACCTGGCGGCACTACCACAATCGTGAAGGATTGGTTAGTCGACGAGGCTGCTAACACGGCTTCGTTCAATGGCGTCAATCCTGGCGGAACCTCCACCTGGCGCTATGACGAAGCGGGAAAAATCGAAATAATCATAGAGTCACTCACCACCGCAGACGGTACAACTGGCGAACATTTCCATATTAACGATGCCACTATTACCGACCATGGCGGCAACATCGCCCTGAATGGCGGCGTTGTGATAAACGTTGACGGTAACGACATCACCCTGAACAACGACGGCAAAACTACCGCGATTGGTGAAGGTTCGGTGGTAGGTATTCTTACCGGTGATGATATCACCATTACTAATAATGGTGAGACGGAAGTTGATGGTGGGACGGCCGTTATTGTCAATGGCGATCGTACGACATTGAATGTCGCAGGTGATTCGACATTCACCAATGGCGGTACCGGTAGTCTGATTAATGGCGATGACGCCAAAGTCGATAATAAAGGTACAATGAACGTTGATGGTGAAAATTCGACTGGCTCGAAAATTAATGGTAATGATGCACTGGTGAAACAAGAGGGTGACCTCTTTGTCAGCGGTGGTGCGAAGGGTATTGATGTCACTGGTAATAGTACCATTATCAGCAATAAAGGTAATATTACCGTAGTTGATGAAAAATCCATTGGTATACCGTTGGACGGTAACGATAGCGCATTCATCAATATGGGGGACATCAGCGTCAGTGATGGCTCAGCCAGTGAAAACGCAATCGGCGTACTCATCGAGGGTGATGGCTCAACGTTAATTAACGTGGGCGATGTGAGTGCGCAAAATGCGGCAACTGCAATTAAAATTGTTGGTGATAATTCCAGTATCGCCCTTGCCGGGCTTGTTGAAACCGGTGGTTTTTCGACCGGACTGGAAATCACCGGTGACAATAATACCCTGACGATGTCAACATATGCGCTGAATGTTATCGGTGAACAGTCAGCGGGGGTTATTGTATCTGGCGATAATAACAATCTCGAAATTACGGGTTCGATGGTCGTTGATGGTGATTCCGTTGGGACACTTGTTACCGGGAATGGCGGAAAAGTAAGTCAGAAAGGTGACCTTTTTGTTAGTGATGCCGGACGTGGTATTGATATCAGTGGTGACCGGGTTACACTCGGTAATACTGGTAAAATCACGGTAGAAGATGCTAACTCTGTAGGCATTATTATTGAAGGTGATGATGCAGTATTTAAGTCTACTGGGGAAATCAATGTTTCACTTGATGGCCAGGGAGCAGCGATTTCAGGCGACCGTGAAGACGTCAGTTTGAGCGGGGATATTAATGTAACTCAGCAACGTGACAGTAATGGGGTTTTTGTAGGAGGAACCGGCGTTGATATGTCCGGGGACGATAGTCATATCTCATTGGATGGTAATATCAATCTTGTATCCCTTATGGGAGACTCTCCGACAATATCTGGGGATAGTTTAACTGGGTTATCCGTTGGCGGTGATAACAATACGGTCGATTTGAGTGGTAACATTAATATCAATGTTGGTTCTGGCTATTTGAATGACCAAGCTGTGCTGGTTGGAGTGGATGTTACAGGTGAAAATAACACAATCAATTTAGAGGGCGGTATAAATATCACTGGTGATAGCGGTGGTCATTCAATCAAGGGAGTTTCTGTTACCGGAAACAACGTGATGAATATCAGTGGTCATTCACAAATGAACTCGCGGCAAGTCAGAGGAGCCTTCACATTAGTGAGCGTAGCGGATGGCGGACATGCCATTTTTGATGAAAATTCAGTCACTGATTTTGACGTCAGGGCGAGAGATACCAATTGGTATCTGGATGATGCCCTAATTACCGCAACGGGTATCGGCTCTGAAATAGAAAACCACGGCATTATCAATACTACCGATGCGCAGGACTTGATGATGGCGCGTGCTGGTGCAGAGATAAAAAATACGGGCACCATTAACGTGAAACCTGGCACTGAAGCGTACGCAAGAGCTGGCGTTATGCGCGCTATAGATGAGGGCTCTCGTGCAGTCAATGGGGCTGGTGGTATTATTAATCTGGTATCAACAACAGTACCAACGGGTTCCTCCGGTTCGTATGAGTTCCCTGTTGTATGGTATCACGGCACCAACTTTGCGCTGTTAGCCAGCAATTACGGTGATGTGACGAATGAGTCCGGCGCAACAATTAATATTCATGGTCCTGGGGTCTATGGTGTTGCCGCTTCTCGTGGTACTGCGACTAACGCAGGTGTGATCAATGTTGATGGTTTTATTCCTTCAGTAGATGAAAATGGTGATATTACTGATGAAGCCTATTGGGATTTTAACGCTTACTTCCTGATGGCTGGCGGCGCGTTAGCGGGTTCGACCGATGCGGGTCATGGCGATGCCGATATAGTCAATACTGGGATTATTAATGTTAAGAACCAGGGCTTTGGCATGCTGGCGATGGAGGGTGGCACGGTCATCAACCAGGGCGAAATAAATCTGCTCTCAGATGAGGGACTGACGCAGCAACATGAAGGTCAGTTGTTCGCGATGGGAGCTATCCGTAGTGGTACAGCAATTAATGACGTAACGGGCGTTATTAATATCGATACTGACATCGGCCAAGCATTTTACGGCGATGGAACGGGGACGATCGTTAACTATGGCACAATCTGTTCTTTTGGCATTTGTCAGAGCCCGGAACAATATAACCCGACTGATAGTTATGTGTCAGTACAGTACACCGGGGGTGATATTCTGGTGGCTGAAGGAGAGTCGACAAACTTCATTAACCCAGTCCTGATAACTGATGCAACGCCAGGAAGCACGATTAATGCAGGAACGGTATCTGGTAGCAATATCAACGTTCAAAGCGGTACGCTCGAAAATACCTCCACGGGCATTATTAACACCCTGGTGAAATTGGCACCAGATGCTGTAATAGATAATGCGGGTTCGATGGGCAATATTGATGCTCAGGGAGGTACCCTCAATAATGAGGGTACCATCAACGGTAATGTGACAATGTATGCTGGGGCTAGCACTAATCTGGTGAACAACTCCGGTACTATTAGCAATGTTGTGCAAAAATCCGGCGTCTTTAATAACAGTGGTACAGTGAGTAAACGTATTATTCAGACCAGTGGCATCTTTAATAACTTACAAGATGGCAAAGTGGACAATGGTTCTGCATTAACCGGTGATGCCTGGGTCAATAACGAAGGAACCTGGCGCCTCGGTAGTAGCAGTGGCGGCAATAACGCAGGTATGCTGGAAGTTAATAACAACGCCGTCTTCAATAACAGCGGTGAGTTTATCCTCGATAACAACAAGAATGCTGTACATATTGATCAGTCCGGTACGCTTTATAACACTGGTCACATGGACATCAGTAATTCCTCCCACAACGGTGCTGTCAATATGTGGGGTGGGAATGGTCGCTTTATCAACGATGGAACGATTGATGTCTCTGCTAAGTCGCTGGTGGTTAGCGCCAGTAATGCTGGGGATCAGAATGCTTTCTTCTGGAACCAGGATAACGGGGTCATCAACTTTGACCACGACAGCGCCAGCGCTGTGAAATTAACCCACAGTAACTTCATCGCGCAGAATGACGGCACTATGAATATCAGCGGTACCGGTGCTGTGGCTATGGAAGGTGATAAGAACGCGCAACTGGTTAACAACGGCACCATCAACCTCGGCACAGAGGGCACTACCGATACGGGCATGATCGGTATGCAACTCGATGCCAACGCCACGGCGGATGCGGTGATCGAGAACAACGGCACCATCAATATCTTCGCCAATGACTCGTTTGCATTCAGCGTGCTGGGTACAGAAGGTCACGTGGTTAACAACGGCACGGTGGTGATCGCCGATGGGGTTACGGGTTCTGGCCTGATCAAGCAGGGTGACAGCATTAATGTTGAAGGCGTGAACGGTAACAACGGTAATAACACGGAAGTGCATTATGGCGACTATACATTGCCGGATGTGCCGAGTCCCAATACGGTTAGCGTAACGCCGGGAAGTGATGCAACTGATGGCGGCATGAACAATCTCAACGGTTACGTGGTGGGTACGAGTGCCGATGGCAGCGCCGGTAAGCTCAAGGTCAACAATGCCAGCATGAACGGCGTAGGGATCAACACCGGGTTTACCGCCGGTACGGCAGACACCACCGTTAGTTTTGATAACGTGGTGGAGGGCAGCAACCTGACCGACGCGGATGCTATCACCTCAACGACCGTGGTATGGAACGCCAAAGGCAGCACCGATGCCAACGGTAACGTTGACGTCACTATGAGCAAAAATGCTTATACCGATGTGGCGACCGATGCTTCGGTGAATGACGTCGCGAAAGCACTGGATGCGGGTTACACCAACAACGAGCTGTATACCAGCCTGAACGTCGGCACGACTGCCGAACTGAACAGTGCCCTGAAACAGGTCAGCGGTAGCCAGGCGACCACGGTATTCCGCGAAGCGCGCGTGCTAAGCAACCGCTTTAGCATGCTGGCGGATGCCGCACCGAAAGTGGGTAACGGTCTGGCGTTCAACGTTGTTGCGAAAGGCGATCCGCGCGCGGAGCTGGGGAACAATACCGAGTACGACATGCTGGCATTGCGTAAAACCATCGACCTGAGCGAAAGCCAGACGATGAGTCTGGAGTACGGTATCGCGCGCCTCGATGGCGACGGTGCGCAGAAAGCGGGTGATAATGGCGTTACAGGCGGTTATAGCCAGTTCTTTGGCCTGAAACATCAGATGTCCTTCGACAACGGCATGAACTGGAATAACGCATTGCGTTATGACGTTCACAACCTTGACAGCAGCCGTTCGATTGCATTTAGCAACACAAACAAAACGGCTGATACCGACGTGAAGCAGCAGTACCTGGAGTTCCGCAGCGAAGGGGCGAAGACTTTCGAACCGAGCGAAGGACTGAAGGTTACGCCATATGCGGGTGTTAAACTGCGTCACACACTGGAAGGTGGCTATCAAGAGCGCAATGCCGGAGACTTTAACCTGAATATGAACAGTGGCAGCGAAACGGCGGTGGACAGCATCGTCGGGTTGAAACTGGATTACGCAGGTAAAGACGGCTGGAGCGCTAGCGCTACGCTGGAAGGCGGGCCGAACCTGAGCTACGCGAAGAGCCAGCGTACGGCAAGCCTGGCAGGCGCAGGCAGTCAGCACTTTAATGTCGATGACGGTCAGAAGGGCGGCGGCATCAACAGCCTGGCAAGCGTCGGCGTGAAGTACAGCAGCAAAGAAAGTTCGCTGAATCTGGATGCTTACCACTGGAAAGAGGACGGCATCAGCGATAAAGGCGTGATGCTGAACTTCAAGAAAACGTTCTAATTTTTAGCATGTGATACCTAAACCGCAATGCTGATACAGGTTGCGGTTTTTTATTGCCGGATGCGATGCTTTAGGCGTTTTGTTTTGGTGTCTTCAAGGACAATAGAGCAACTCATCCAGTAATCTTGTTTACGCCTTCGCATTATTTATCTCTTTTCGTTTCTATACTGATTTTTCTTAATCCGTTTTATTACAGGGCAGGGTGCGATGAGCAGCAACACATTTACTCTCGGTACAAAATCCGTTAACCGTCTTGGTTATGGCGCGATGCAACTGGCAGGTCCTGGGGTTTTTGGCCCCCCAAGAGATCGCCACGTCGCTATAACTGTACTGCGCGAGGCGCTGGCATTGGGCGTCAATCACATTGATACCAGCGACTTTTATGGTCCGCACGTCACCAATCAGATTATCCGCGAAGCGCTTTATCCTTACTCTGACGACCTGACAATTGTCACTAAAATTGGTGCGCGGCGTGGAGAGGACGCTTCCTGGTTGCCCGCCTTTTCTCCGGCAGAGTTGCAAAAAGCGGTGCACGATAATCTACGTAATCTCGGCCTGGACGTACTGGATGTGGTTAACCTGCGCGTTATGATGGGGGATGGTCATGGCCCAGCGGAAGGATCGATTGAGGCCAGCCTGACCGTGCTGGCAGAGATGCAACAACAAGGCCTGGTAAAACATATTGGCCTGAGCAACGTCACACCGACGCAGGTTGCAGAGGCGCGCAAGATTGCCGAAATTGTCTGTGTGCAAAACGAATACAACATCGCGCACCGTGCTGATGATGCAATGATTGATGCTTTGGCCCACGATGGCATTGCTTACGTGCCGTTCTTCCCGCTCGGGGGCTTTACACCGCTGCAATCCTCTACGCTGTCGGATGTTGCTGCGAGCCTGGGTGCAACACCCATGCAGGTGGCGCTGGCGTGGCTGTTACAACGTTCACCGAATATTTTGCTGATCCCAGGGACGTCTTCTGTTGCGCATTTACGGGAGAATATGGCTGCTGAAAAATTGCATCTTTCTGAGGAAGTGTTGTCTACGTTGGATGGTATATCGCGAGAATAACGAATATACAAAAGGGAAAGATGCATTTCCCTTTTGTTTCTTTTTTAATGGCATGGAGTGCATATGTTTAAGCCCAGGATTTGCAGCTGGATAGGTTTACTTCCCCTGTTTATGCTGAGTCTTCCAGTACAGGCGGAACTTCGATGTGTTGCAAATGCAGTTGATATTGAACCATTTTTTTCTGCGGCTACCGCTGAAGATAAACAACAAGTTGAACAAGCTATCAACAGTAGCGTGAATCTTGTCCCCTTCGGTTTATCTGCATCGGACTGGAAAGTGCATCGTGGCGATTTAGTGGTAGAAGGTAATATAGAGAGTAATCAAAAATTGATTGTTCTTGGCAATTTGACAGTCAAAGGTAATATTTCCACTTTCTCTCTTTCTAATCCATGGGTTATTCTCGGTAACGTGACGGCAACGAATATAGTTACGGATTCACCACTGTTAATTACCGGTTCGATAAATGCAAGTGGACTGGTATTTATCGACTCATATTACGATAATCCGTCTACGATTAAGGGAAGTATTAATGCGCGCGGGATATTTATCAATGACATAATTGCACCTGTTGTTGTGTCTTCGACAAATAGTGAATTCATGGTCCGTGCGGGAGACAAAAATGACACTGAAAATGTCAAAAAAGCGCTGACGATAATAAATCCTGATGCATATTATTGGGGCCTAATAAATGATGAAGATGCTCTGAAAGAAATTTTTAAGCGAAGCAATATTCGCATAGCAGGGAATGTCTGTAATCAGATGAAAAAAGAAGCGCTGTTTCGCCCTAAGCCTTCACCTGAATTAGTGCAGGAATTGCAAATGCTGGATGAAGGCAAAGTTGCTGCATTTGAAGGGCGAGACATTGCGACATTTGATCTTGCCATAATGCGAACTCTCCCAAGGCTTAAAGGAATTTCAGCTAACCTACGCAAACAACTTATTAATAGCAATGATGAACAAACGATTGAAAGTATGGCGAGATATATGCCTGACAATGAGATTCTGGAGTTGACCGATCAGCAATTGGGTTACCAGCCTGTTGTTCTGGGGTTGCTCGACCGTGAACCGCTCTCTGTCGAAATAATGACGCGAATGAGTCATCTACCTGATGGTGTCGGTCCGTTGAATCTTGCGCTACGTGAAAATCTCCCTCTGGATATCGTCATGACTCTGGCGAAAAGAGATTGGGATATGATCATTCAGGAGCTTTATAAAGATGCGTGGTTATTGCCCGAATCCATTATTGATGGCTATATCCGCAGTGATGATTCCTCTATTCGTCAGGTCGGTGCTGGAGGACAACTCAGCTACAATCAGGCAATGCAGTTGGCGAACGATTCATCAAACGATGTTGTCACAAGCTTAGCGTCAAAGCTGGCAGAGATGAAACACCATGGTCAATTGTTGCGGATGACGCCACAAGAGAGTCACAAAATAGCAGTATATTTATACCAAAAATTCGAGAATGACGATGATCTAATAGGTACGTTATTTTTAGCGTTGCCAGATAACTTACAGTTTAATTTTGTTAAAAGGATGGAGAAAAAATCCCCTGCCTACTTTTGCTGTCGGGATATGCAGATAATTCACTCTGACGCTGCTTTACAACGGTTATTGACACGTTTCAACGATCCTGAGGGGTGGAGTAATTTGGCGAAAAATCAGTATCTGAGCACGTCGATGAAACAAAAAATTTGGCAACGTGCTTTATCGCATCGGAAAAATAATCCGAAAGCAGATTCTGCAGCATATGAAACCAGCGCTGATATGATTTTGTCTGAGCTGATTAGCCACGGTGAAGTTGATGACCAGATGCTATTAAATGCCACCTCTCTGATACGTTCGGAAGGCTGGGACTTTTTAGAGAGTGCATTAGTTAGTTGGGATAATTTACCCGCTGTTGTCCTCAAGGAATTACAGCAAAATATACCACGCAATGATATTTGGGCGAAGTTTTTTCTGAGGCAGGAAAACAGCTCTCGTGCGCAGGTTAACGAAGCGTTACGTGTTTATTATGCACTTGACCCCGATGCATTAGCACAACTGGATAAACTGGCAAAACAACCGGATCGTATATGGTGGAGTACACTGGCGAAAAGCAATCTCACATTTTTCAAGTTCGGCGCACTTAACAACCACCACACACCGCCTGCAGTACTGGCGGCAGAAATTGATCCCGAGTGGTGGATTGTGGCGATGAATAATCCCCGTTTTCCAGTTGATATATTAAAGGCGAGGCTGAAACGTGATCCTTTGCTGGCGTTAGAGCTTGTTAACCCTGAACTGGATTTAGTTCGGCAGCTGGCGCTTAACGGTAAGACGCGCGCAATACGGGAACAAGCGATGAGAAAACTTGATGAGTTGTATTGAATAACAGCGTAATAATTTTTAACCACTTGATTTATTGGGGATAATCATTCCTGACGGTGAGTCCCCAATACCTTGATATATTCTGAATTTTTAATGAAGCGGCGTGTTACGATATCTCCGTCAGGGGAATTGATGCACCATAGCGCAAACCGAATTATCAAGGATTGATAATGACGCTCTACCAGATAAAACCGCTCTTTCAGTCGCTGTTAAGGCCGACGATGTTTTGGCTTAATAAGCACCATGTTACAGCGAATCACATCACTCTTGCTGCACTGGCACTTTCTCTTCTTAGCGGATTGCTGTTGATGTTGGTGGCACAACCCATCCTCTTTTTGCTATTGCCTATCGTGCTTTTTATCCGTATGGCGCTCAATGCGCTGGATGGCATGATGGCGCGTGAGTGCAATCAGCAAACACGTCTTGGGGCGATTTTGAATGAGACTGGCGATGTTATTTCCGATATTGCGCTCTATTTACCGTTTTTATTTTTACCTGAAAGTAATGCATCACTCGTGATACTCATGTTATTTTGCACCATATTGACCGAGTTTTGTGGTTTACTCGCGCAGACGATTAACGGTATTCGCAGTTATGCCGGTCCATTTGGCAAAAGCGATCGCGCGTTAATATTTGGTCTGTGGGGGCTAGCCGTTGCCATTTATCCACAGTGGATGCAATGGAATAATCTTTTATGGAGCATTGCTTCAATTCTGCTTCTCTGGACTGCGATTAATCGTTGTCGGAGTGTGCTTTTTATGAGTGCTGAAAGATAATGCTGGAAAAATCTCTGGCAACACTTTTCGCGTTGTTAATTTTAGCAACGCTGATAAACCGTTTTCTGATATGGCGGTTACCGGAGAGAAAAGGGGGTGAGGTTACATTACGTATTCGTACCTGGTGGGGCATCGTCATTTGTTTTTCAATGGTGATTTCAGGTCCACGCGGGATGACGTTGACGTTTTTTGCGCTGATAAGTTTTCTGGCATTGAAATAATATTGTACGCTTATATCTGAACATTTTCCGCGTTGGTTATATTGGGGTATTCCTCTTAACTATTTGCTTATCGGTTTTAATTGCTTTGAGCTGTTTCTGTTATTTATACCTTTGGCTGGGTTTCTGATATTAGCCACCTGGCGAGCTTTAGTGGGTGACCCCTCTGGTTTTCTGCATACCGTGAGTGCCATTTTTTGTGGCTGAATAATGACCGTTTTCACCTTGAGTCATGCCGCCTGGTTGTTAATGTTGCCAACCATAAATATCCAGGGCGAGGCGTTACTGGTGTTATTTCTTTTGGCATTAACCGAGTCAAACGATATTGCACAGTATTTATGGGGAAAATCCTGCGGCAGAAGAAAAGTGGTCCCTAAAGTCAGCCCGGGAAAAACATTGGAAGGTCTGATGGGCGGCGTAATCACCACCATGATTGCGTCACTGATTATTGGACCGTTGCTGACACCGCTAGATACATTACAGGCATTATTAGCGGGTTTGTTAATTGGTATTAGTGGTTTTTGCGGCGATGTAGTGATGTCAGCCATCAAACGAGATATTGGTGTTAAAGATAGTGGAAAACTATTACCAGGACATGGCGGACTCCTTGACAGGATTGACTCATTAATTTTCACCGCTCCGGTATTTTTTTATTTTATTCGCTACTGCTGTTACTGAAGGAAAATAGAGAAAATGGAAAATTCACGCATCCCTGGGGAACATTTTTTTACCACCAGTGATAATACAGCGTTGTTTTATCGGCACTGGCCCACTTTACAGCCCGGGGCGAAAAAGGTCATAGTCTTATTTCATCGCGGTCATGAACATTCCGGGCGTCTACAACATCTCGTTGATGAACTGGCGATGCCAGATACTGCTTTTTATGCCTGGGATGCCCGAGGGCATGGACAAACTTCGGGGCCGCGTTGTTATAGTCCGTCTCTTGCGCGTTCAGTGCAGGATGTCGATGAATTTGTCCGTTTTGCTGCCAGCGACAGCCAGGTCGGACTGGAAGAGGTGGTAGTGATCGCGCAAAGCGTCGGCGCAGTGCTGGTTGCCACATGGGTTCATGATTATGCGCCTGCAATTCGCGGGCTGGTGCTGGCTTCTCCGGCCTTTAAGGTTAAATTGTATGTGCCGCTGGCACGTCCTGCGCTGGCGTTATGGCATCGTCTGCGTGGTCTGTTTTTTATTAATTCCTATGTGAAAGGACGCTATTTGACCCACGATCGGCAACGGGTGGCGAGTTTCAATAATGATCCGCTGATCACACGGGCGATTGCCGTTAATATCTTGCTCGATCTCTACAAAACGTCTGAACGTATTATTAGAGATGCGGCGGCGATTACGCTCCCCACGCAACTTTTGATATCAGGCGATGACTATGTGGTGCATCGCCAACCGCAGATTGATTTTTATCAGCGTTTACGTAGTCCTCTGAAAGAGCTGCATCTGCTGCCAGGCTTTTATCACGACACGTTGGGTGAAGAGAAAAGGGCGCAGGCATTTGAAAAAATGCAAAGCTTTATTAGTCGCTTATATGCTAACAAGTCGCAAAAATTTGATTATCAGCATGAAGACCGCACAGGACCATCAGCGGATCGATGGCGGCTCCTTTCTGGTGGACCCGTGCCGTTATCGCCGGTTGATTTGGCGTATCGCTTTATGCGAAAGGCGATGAAACTGTTCGGGGCGCACTCTGCGGGCCTGCATCTCGGAATGAGCACCGGCTTTGATTCAGGCAGTTCGCTGGATTATGTCTATCAAAATCAACCGCAAGGCAGTAACGCATTCGGGCGCTTTATCGACAAAATCTACCTGAACAGTGTTGGCTGGCGCGGTATTCGCCAGCGCAAAACCCATTTACAAATGCTGATTAAACAAGCCGTTACCCATCTCCACGCCAAAGGTTTAGCCGTCCGAGTGGTTGACATTGCCGCAGGGCATGGGCGCTATGTACTGGATGCGCTGGCAAACGAGCCTGCCGTAAGCGAAATTTTGTTACGTGATTACAGTGAGGTAAATGTTGCACAAGGGCAAGAGATGATTGCCCAACGGGGAATGTCTGGGCGGGCGCGTTTTGAACAGGGCGATGCGTTTAATCCGGCAGAACTCAGCACGTTAACTCCGCGGCCTACGCTGGCGATTGTCTCTGGCCTGTATGAGCTTTTTCCCGAAAATGAGCAGGTAAAAAACTCACTCGCAGGTCTTGCCAATGCCATCGAACCGGGTGGCATTCTCATCTACACCGGGCAGCCGTGGCACCCACAACTGGAGCTGATTGCCGGGGTGTTAACCAGTCATAAAGATGGTAAACCGTGGGTAATGCGCGTGCGTTCTCAAGGGGAGATGGATTCGCTCGTGCATGATGCCGGATTTGATAAATGCACACAACGGATTGATGAGTGGGGCATTTTTACGGTTTCGATGGCGGTGCGTCGTGATAACTGAACGCCGGAACGTATTGCTACAAGGAGCTGGCTGGTTATTGTTGCTGGCCCCGTTTTTCTTCTTCACCTATGGATTTCTTAATCAGTTCACCGCGACTCAGGATCTTAACAACCATGATATCCCCAGTCAGGTATTCGGTTGGGAAACGGCGATCCCTTTTCTTCCCTGGACTATTTTTCCTTACTGGAGTCTGGATCTTTTATATGGATTTTCGCTGTTCGTTTGTAGCTCGACATTTGAGCAGCGCCGTCTGGTCCACCGGCTTATTCTTGCAACGGTAATGGCCTGCTGCGGTTTTTTTCTCTATCCGCTGAAGTTTAGTTTTATCCGTCCTGAAGTGAGTGGGGTGACAGGATGGTTATTTTCGCAACTTGAATTGTTTGATCTGCCTTATAACCAGTCTCCTTCGCTGCATATTATTCTCTGCTGGCTACTTTGGCGTCACTTTCGTCAGCATCTGGCTGTGAGGTGGCGTAAAGTCTGCGGCGGATGGTTTTTACTCATCGCCATTTCGACGCTGACGACATGGCAGCATCATTTTATTGATGTCATCACAGGGCTGGCGGTAGGTATGTTGATTGACTGGATGGTGCCCGTCGACCGTCGTTGGAATTATCAGAAACCTGATCAACGTCGAATCAAAATAGCACTGCCCTATGTCGTAGGCGCGTGCTCGTGCATTGTATTGATGGAGCTAATGATAATGCTTCAGTTATGGTGGTCAGTCTGGTTATGTTGGCCAGTATTATCGCTATTCATCATTGGCCGTGGGTACGGTGGGCTTGGCGCTATAACAACAGGGAAAGATAGTCAGGGTAAACTCCCGCCCGCCGTTTACTGGCTGACATTGCCCTGGCGCATCGGGATGTGGCTGTCTATGCGTTGGTTTTGTCTTCGCCTTGAGCCGGTGAGCAAAATTACTGCTGGTGTTTATTTAGGGGCGTTTCCACAACATATTCCGGCACAGAATGCGGTTCTGGACGTCACCTTTGAATTCCCTCGCGGACGAGCGACAAAAGATCGACTCTATTTTTGTGTACCGATGTTGGATCTGGTGGTTCCGGAAGAGGGGGAGCTCCGACAGGCCGTGGCGATGTTGGAAACATTACGCGAAGAGCAAGGCAGCGTTCTGGTCCATTGCGCGTTGGGATTATCGCGCAGTGCGCTGGTGGTGGCGGCATGGCTGTTATGTTACGGACATTGTAAAACCGTTGATGAAGCGATTAGTTATATTCGAGCCAGACGCTCGCGGATTGTGCTTAAGGAAGAGCACAAAGCGATGCTGAAATTATGGGAAAACAGGTAAGCGGATTGAGATGTGGACTGAATATCTACAGTCCACATCAAGATCGTGTCCGGTTATTCAGCAACAATACTGTCGATAGCTGCTTTCGCGTCAGACTGCGCTTTCGCTGCCATTTCAGGACCGTATGCGATCCCTTCGGCGAAGACAAATTTCACATCAGTAATGCCGATAAAGCCCAGGAACGTGGACAGATACGGCGTCACCAGGTCCGTTGGTCCATCTTTGTGGATCCCACCGCGGCTGGTAATAACGATGGCTTTTTTACCCGTTACCAGACCTTCCGGACCGTTCTCGGTATAGCGGAAAGTAACGCCTGCACGTGCAACCAGGTCAAAATAGTTTTTCAACTGAGTCGAGATGTTGAAGTTATACATCGGTGCCGCAATAACGATAACGTCGTGGGATTTCAGCTCGGCAATCAGCTCATCGGAAAGCGCCAGAGCTTCCTGCTGACGCGGAGTCAGCGGCGCATCGCTCGGACGCAGTGCACCAACCAGTTCGCCATCCAGTACCGGAATCGGATTTGCAGCCAGGTCACGCACGGTGATTTCATCAGCGGAGTGCTTTTCGCGCCATTGTTCAACAAAATAATCGGACAACTGATTAGACTGAGAGTACCCTGCCAGGATGCTGGATTTAAGAACTAATACCTTGCTCATGGTGTTTCCTTATAGATGTTTGAATGGGCGATGCCCCGTTGCTTGTTGACACTTTATTCACAATTCTGCCACAGAGATAGCGCAATAAATCGAAGCCTATGTTCGAATTTATTGAACAACGCATAGAAAGCCGCGATGTGGTACTCTATATCTATCATTTAAAAGAAAATTAATCAGGCAGCCTACTGCCCACTAACGTTATGACAGAACAACAAAAATTGACCTTTACGGCCTTGCAGCAGCGGCTGGATTCGCTGATGCTGCGCGACAGACTGCGTTTTTCTCGCCGTCTGCACGGCGTGAAGAAGGTTAAAAATCCTGATGCACAACAGGCCATTTTCCAGGAGATGGCGAAAGAGATTGACCATGCGGCAGGGAAAGTCCTGCTGCGTGAAGCGGCACGACCGGAAATCACTTATCCGGACAATTTGCCGGTTAGTCAGAAAAAGCAGGACATTCTCGAAGCGATTCGTGATCACCAGGTGGTGATCGTCGCCGGGGAAACCGGTTCCGGTAAAACGACTCAGCTACCGAAAATCTGTATGGAGCTGGGGCGCGGTATTAAAGGGCTGATCGGTCATACCCAACCGCGTCGCCTGGCGGCACGAACGGTGGCGAACCGTATTGCGGAAGAGCTGAAAACGGAGCCGGGCGGTTGCATCGGTTACAAAGTGCGTTTCAGCGATCACGTAAGTGATAACACGATGGTCAAGCTGATGACCGACGGGATCCTGCTGGCGGAGATCCAGCAAGACCGCCTGCTGATGCAGTACGACACTATCATTATTGACGAAGCGCACGAACGTAGCCTGAATATCGATTTTCTGCTCGGCTATTTGAAAGAGTTGCTGCCGCGGCGTCCTGACCTAAAAATCATTATCACTTCCGCGACTATCGACCCGGAACGCTTTTCGCGCCACTTTAATAATGCGCCGATTATCGAAGTCTCCGGTCGGACCTATCCGGTGGAAGTGCGCTATCGCCCGATTGTTGAAGAAGCCGATGACACCGAGCGCGATCAGTTGCAGGCGATTTTTGACGCCGTAGACGAACTGAGTCAGGAAAGCCCTGGCGACATTCTGATCTTTATGAGTGGTGAGCGGGAAATTCGCGATACCGCCGATGCGCTGAACAAGCTGAACTTACGCCATACCGAAATCTTGCCGCTTTATGCGCGGCTTTCGAACAGCGAACAGAACCGCGTGTTCCAGTCGCACAGTGGACGGCGCATTGTGCTGGCGACCAACGTCGCGGAAACGTCGCTGACCGTACCGGGGATTAAATACGTTATCGACCCAGGTACGGCGCGTATCAGCCGCTACAGCTATCGCACTAAAGTGCAGCGTTTGCCGATTGAGCCCATTTCGCAGGCGTCTGCCAATCAGCGTAAAGGCCGCTGTGGTCGTGTGTCCGAAGGGATCTGTATTCGTCTCTATTCCGAAGACGATTTCCTTTCGCGCCCGGAGTTTACCGATCCGGAGATTCTGCGTACCAACCTGGCCTCGGTTATTTTACAGATGACTGCGCTGGGGCTGGGCGATATCGCCGCATTCCCGTTTGTAGAAGCACCGGATAAACGCAATATCCAGGATGGCGTGCGTCTGCTCGAAGAACTGGGCGCGATCACCACGGATGAACAGGCCAGCGCCTATAAACTGACGCCGCTCGGTCGCCAGCTTTCGCAATTGCCTGTCGATCCTCGTCTGGCGCGTATGGTGCTGGAAGCGCAGAAACATGGCTGCGTGCGTGAGGCGATGATTATCACGTCCGCGCTCTCCATTCAGGATCCGCGTGAGCGACCAATGGACAAACAGCAGGCATCGGACGAAAAACATCGTCGCTTCCACGACAAAGAATCCGACTTCCTCGCGTTTGTAAATCTGTGGAATTATCTTGGCGAGCAGCAAAAGGCGCTTTCTTCCAACGCCTTCCGTCGCCTGTGTCGTACCGATTATCTCAACTATCTGCGCGTGCGCGAATGGCAGGATATCTACACCCAGTTGCGTCAGGTGGTGAAAGAACTTGGCATTCCGGTTAACAGCGAACCGGCGGAGTATCGCGAAATTCACATCGCCTTACTGACCGGTTTGCTTTCCCATATCGGCATGAAAGATGCCGATAAACAAGAATATACCGGCGCACGTAACGCGCGTTTCTCCATTTTCCCCGGTTCCGGCTTATTTAAAAAGCCGCCGAAATGGGTAATGGTGGCGGAACTGGTAGAAACCAGCCGCCTGTGGGGGCGCATTGCTGCGCGTATCGACCCTGAATGGGTAGAACCCGTTGCTCAGCATTTGATTAAACGCACCTACAGCGAACCGCACTGGGAACGGGCGCAGGGCGCGGTGATGGCAACGGAAAAAGTCACTGTTTATGGTTTGCCGATTGTTGCTGCGCGTAAGGTCAACTACAGCCAGATCGATCCGGCGTTATGTCGTGAACTCTTTATTCGCCACGCGCTGGTGGAAGGTGACTGGCAGACGCGCCACGCATTCTTCCGTGAAAACCTGAAACTGCGGGCCGAAGTGGAAGAGCTGGAACACAAATCACGTCGCCGCGATATTCTGGTTGATGACGAAACGCTGTTTGAGTTCTACGACCAGCGCATCAGCCACGATGTAATCTCCGCTCGTCACTTCGATAGCTGGTGGAAAAAAGTCAGCCGCGAAACGCCTGATTTGCTCAACTTTGAAAAGAGCATGTTGATCAAAGAAGGGGCGGAAAAAATCAGCAAGCTGGATTACCCGAACTTCTGGCATCAGGGCAATCTCAAGCTGCGTTTGAGCTATCAGTTTGAGCCCGGCGCGGACGCGGACGGTGTGACCGTGCATATTCCGCTGCCGCTGCTTAATCAGGTAGAAGATAGCGGGTTTGAATGGCAAATCCCCGGCCTGCGTCGTGAACTGATCATCGCACTGATTAAATCGTTGCCGAAACCGGTACGCCGTAATTTTGTGCCTGCACCAAACTACGCCGAAGCGTTTTTAGGCCGCGTCACACCGCTGGAGTTACCGTTGCTCGACAGCCTTGAGCGCGAGTTACGGCGGATGACCGGCGTTACCGTTGACCGCGAAGACTGGCACTGGGATCAGGTGCCTGATCACCTGAAAATCACCTTCCGCGTGGTGGATGACAAAAACAAGAAGCTAAAAGAAGGGCGCTCTCTACAAGGTCTGAAAGATGCGCTGAAAGACAAAGTGCAGGAAACGCTGTCTGCGGTGGCGGATGACGGTATCGAGCAGAGCGGCTTACATATCTGGAGTTTTGGTCAGCTGCCGGAAAGCTACGAACAGAAGCGTGGCAACTATAAAGTGAAGGCGTGGCCAGCGCTAGTGGATGAACGCGACAGCGTGGCGATCAAACTGTTTGATAATCCGCTGGAACAAAAGCAGGCAATGTGGAACGGTCTTCGCCGTCTACTGCTGCTGAATATTCCCTCGCCAATCAAATATTTGCATGAGAAGTTGCCAAACAAAGCCAAGCTGGGGCTGTACTTTAACCCGTATGGCAAAGTGCTGGAGCTGATCGACGACTGTATCTCCTGCGGTGTGGATCAACTGATCGACGCCAATGGTGGCCCGGTCTGGACGGAAGAAGGCTTTGCTGCGCTGCATGAAAAAGTCCGCGCTGAACTGAACGACACGGTGGTGGATATTGCGAAGCAGGTCGAGCAAATCCTTACTGCAGTCTTCAATATCAACAAACGCCTGAAAGGGCGGGTGGATATGACTATGGCGCTGGGGCTTTCTGACATCAAAGCGCAGATGGGCGGGTTGGTGTATCGCGGTTTTGTCACTGGCAACGGTTTTAAACGGCTGGGCGACACGCTGCGTTATTTGCAGGCGATTGAAAAACGACTGGAAAAACTGGCGGTTGATCCGCATCGTGACCGTGCTCAGATGCTGAAAGTCGAAAACGTCCAGCAGGCGTGGCAGCAATGGATCAACAAACTGCCGCCCGCACGTCGTGAGGATGAAGACGTGAAAGAGATCCGTTGGATGATAGAAGAGTTGCGCGTTAGTTACTTCGCTCAACAACTTGGTACGCCTTATCCGATTTCAGATAAGCGTATTTTGCAGGCGATGGAGCAGATTAGCGGTTAACACTGCTATTTGCCTGATAAATCTAAAACCCGGTAAGCATTTAGCGCCGGGTTTTTTCTTTATGAATTCTGAAAAATAGCAAGGGCGGTACTATTTTACATAAGTTACATTCATACTCTGCCCATGGTAAACAGGACGTATTGCAATGAGTAAGCATGATATTTTAATGAGATCGTATTATGAGCGAATAATAGAGCTTGATTGCGTCGGTCAGGCTTTAATCTCTTTCTATGAAAAACTTCCAGAGGAAATTTTATCAGAAAGTAATGGATTGGATTAATAGTATGAAAAATTTAGACAATATTATCTGGCATGATGGTGTTTTAGTAGAAACCAGAATGGAATGTCACCACACCGAGTATAATTTTATATTGACGGCAGAACTTTATGTTGATGAATTTACAGCCGGAAGGGAACGAAAAAGGTTCGAGTTTACGGGAGTGGAACATTTATCGCAGGTTATGGATATTGCTGAACTTATAGATAACCAAAATGCAGGTAATATTAAAGATGCGGTAATTGTTTATAAGGCAAAGAAGTATGAAATTTCACTTCATTTGTTTGGCGGTTTTTTAAATTTTATATTTAAAACCATGCGAGTTGTTGACAATGAATTTGAGTAATACCAAATGCGACAAATTGTCTTTTTATGAAGAAAAAATCCGCTGGCGAATGCGTCGGCAAATCTCGAATGCAGAGGCAATATTTTACGAGAATCAGGAAGAACACATTCAGCGCTTTTTAGGCAGATATACCTGCCGCAAACCGGTTCTTGTTTATTGGGAAAGTGAACAAAGATGGACATCTGTAAACGGTCTGGAAGTAATGAGTATGTTTGATGAGTATTGTCATCACATCTACCTTGATGATATCAATAAAAAAATACAAGCTGAATTACCTGAAGATAAAACATTAGGTTTCAAACGTCAATTGCAATTTTTCATTTTAGGGGATGAGAAGATTAGAATATGGGTGCCACAGGGGGAATTATATTTCGCATTAATGAATGTATTGCAGATGTTCCCCCTGAAAAAAATGGTTGATGACTGGACAAGGTAATTTCAAATCACAGTAATGTCCATCGATTATACATTGTACGTAAACAGACTCGCACCGTTTTTGCAGAAGGTTAATGTGTCGTCTATCGAGAGCAGTCTCATATATGAAGGGGTATTAACATGGATGAATGTTTTATAAATATCACTCCGACTTCATTGTCTTTTAAAAATGCCGAACTATCAGATTTAAGCTATAAAAATGCCAGGCTTGAACTTACCCTCATATGTCCGGCGATCAAGTCAGAAGTTAAGTTATCATTTGACTGGATACATTCATTTCGTGTTACTGACGAAGGTGATTTGTTAGGAATGTCAGGAATTCACGGTATTAACCAAACGGGGATCTATAGAGTAGTGAATTCCGCCTACTTTGCATGGTTTACTATGCAAAGTTGTGAAATTTATAAAAATAATGTGATCGAGCATTATGTCATTGCCACGTCAAATGATGTTATTGATGTTTTATCAACAGTTTCTCCGCAAATACAGTATGACTAAAACCAGTGTCTGGTTCGCGATGGCGAGGTAGAAAAAGCATCATCTTCCTTTCAGAGTGCTCCGCTTCTCATTATTATCTCACGCAGTATTCTTAAGGGAACGATAAGGAGGAACCATGAACATTACCCCGTTTCCGACGCTTTCGCCGGCAACCATAGATGCCATAAATGTTATCGGACAGTGGCTGGCGCAGGATGATTTCTCCGGTGAGGTGCCGTATCAGGCCGATTGCGTGATCCTTGCAGGCAATGCGGTTATGCCGACTATCGACGCGGCATGTAAGATTGCTCGCGATCAGCAAATTCCTTTACTGATCAGTGGTGGTATCGGTCACTCGACAACTTTTTTGTATAGCGCCATCGCACAGCATCCGCACTACAACACTATTCGCACCACTGGCAGAGCAGAAGCGACCATCCTGGCGGATATCGCTCATCAGTTCTGGCATATTCCGCATGAAAAAATCTGGATTGAAGACCAGTCAACAAACTGCGGTGAAAACGCACGCTTTAGCATCGCGCTATTGAATCAGGCCGTAGAACGAGTTCATACGGCTATCGTTGTTCAGGACCCCACCATGCAGCGGCGCACGATGGCGACGTTCCGCCGTATGACCGGGGACAATCCAGATGCACCTCGCTGGTTAAGTTATCCCGGATTCGTTCCTCAGCTAGGAAACAACGCAGACAGTGTAATCTTTGTTAATCCGTTGCAAGGATTATGGCCGGTTGAGCGTTATCTCTCACTACTCACTGGCGAGCTGCCGCGTTTACGCGATGATAGCGATGGCTACGGTCCCCGCGGGCGAGATTTTATCGTTCACGTTGATTTTCCGGCAGAAGTCATCCATGCATGGCAAACGCTGAAACACGATGCGGTGCTCATCGAGGCGATGGAAAGTCGCTCGTTACGTTAAAAATTGCCCGTTTGTGAACCACTTGTTTGCAAACGGGCATAACTCCTGCCTTTTATTTCTGCCTCTTATTCCTTTTACACTTGTTTTTATGAAGCCCTTCACAGAATTGTCCTTTCATGATGCCGTCTCTCTGATGATTGATGTTAATTAACAATGTATTTACCAAAAACAAACATATAAATCACAGGAGCCGCTCATGTCAGTACCCGTTCAACATCCTATGTATATTGATGGACAGTTTGTTACCTGGCGTGGAGACGCATGGATTGATGTGGTAAACCCTGCTACAGAGGCTGTCATTTCCCGCATTCCCGATGGTCAGGCCGAGGATGCCCGTAAGGCAATCGATGCAGCAGAACGTGCACAACCAGAATGGGAAGCGTTGCCTGCTATTGAACGCGCCAGTTGGTTGCGCAAAATCTCCGTCGGGATCCGCGAACGCGCCAGTGAAATCAGTGCGCTGATTGTTGAAGAAGGGGGCAAGATCCAGCAGCTGGCTGAAGTCGAAGTGGCTTTTACTGCGGACTATATCGATTACATGGCGGAGTGGGCACGGCGTTACGAGGGCGAGATTATTCAAAGCGATCGTCCAGGAGAAAATATTCTTCTGTTTAAACGTGCGCTTGGTGTGACTACCGGCATTCTGCCGTGGAACTTCCCGTTCTTCCTCATTGCCCGCAAAATGGCTCCCGCTCTTTTGACTGGTAATACCATTGTCATTAAACCCAGTGAATTTACGCCAAACAATGCGATTGCATTCGCCAAAATCGTCGATGAAATAGGCCTTCCGCGCGGCGTGTTTAACCTTGTTCTGGGGCGTGGTGAAACCGTTGGGCAAGAACTGGCGGGTAACCCAAAGGTCGCAATGGTCAGTATGACAGGCAGCGTCTCTGCAGGTGAAAAGATCATGGCGACTGCGGCGAAAAACATCACCAAAGTGTGCCTGGAATTGGGGGGTAAAGCACCAGCTATCGTAATGGACGATGCCGATCTTGAACTGGCAGTCAAAGCCATCGTTGATTCACGCGTCATTAATAGTGGGCAAGTGTGTAACTGTGCAGAACGTGTTTATGTACAGAAAGGCATTTATGATCAGTTCGTCAATCGGCTGGGTGAAGCGTTGCAGGCGGTTCAATTTGGTAACCCCGCAGAACGCAACGACATTGCGATGGGGCCGTTGATTAACGCCGCGGCGCTGGAAAGGGTCGAGCAAAAAGTGGCGCGCGCAGTAGAAGAAGGGGCGAGAGTGGCGTTGGGTGGCAAAGCGGTAGAGGGGAAAGGATATTATTATCCGCCGACATTGCTGCTGGATGTTCGCCAGGAAATGTCGATTATGCATGAGGAAACCTTTGGCCCGGTTCTGCCGGTGGTCGCATTTGACACGCTGGAAGATGCTATCGCAATGGCGAATGACAGTGATTACGGCCTGACCTCATCAATCTATACCCAAAATCTGAACGTCGCGATGAAAGCCATTAAAGGGCTGAAGTTTGGTGAAACTTACATCAACCGTGAAAACTTCGAAGCTATGCAAGGCTTCCACGCCGGATGGCGTAAATCCGGTATTGGCGGCGCAGATGGTAAACATGGCCTGCATGAATATCTGCAGACCCAGGTGGTTTATTTACAGTCTTAATGAGTGAAAGAGGCGGAGGTTTTTTCCTCCGCCTGTGCGCGTCAGAGTTTAGCGAATTTTTCGAGGGTGCGAATAAGCTGCGTGACGAAGCCATATTCGTTATCGTACCAGGCGACCGTTTTCACCAGTTGTAAATCGCCCACGGCGGTAATTTCGGTTTGCGTGGCATCAAACACCGAACCGAAATGGCTGCCAATGATATCGGAAGAGACTATTTCTTCATCGGTATAACCAAATGACTCGTTATTGTTTGTCGCGTTTTTAAGCGCGTTGTTCACCTCTTCGGCAGTCACTTTTTTTCCAAGAATAGACACCAGTTCAGTCACCGAACCGGTTTTCACGGGTACGCGTTGTGCATGACCTTTCAGTTTGCCGCTCAGTTCTGGGATCACCAGACCAATGGCTTTTGCCGCCCCCGTAGTGTGGGGAATGATATTTTCTGCCGCTGCACGTGAAGCGCGTAGATCTTTACCACGCGGGCCATCCACCAGTGACTGAGTGCCGGTATAGGCATGAATGGTCGTCATCGTGCCGACTTCTATTCCGAAACTGTCGTGCAAGGCTTTGGCCATCGGTGCAAGACAATTAGTGGTGCATGACGCCACGGAAACAATGGTGTCGTTGCCATCCAGTGTGTCGTCATTGACGTTATAAACGATGGTTTTCATTTCACCGGCAGGGGCGGAAATCAACACCTTCTTCGCACCAGCATCAAGATGCGCCTGCGATTTCTCGGCGGAGGTATAAAAGCCAGTACATTCGACAATGATTTCTGCGCCTTTCGCTTTCCACGGAATATTTTTAGCCTCTTTTTCGGCGTAAACCGCGATACTTTTTCCATCAACGATAAGTGAATCTTCCGTAAAATCAACGCTCCAGGGGAACGGTCCGTAGTTTGAATCATGTTTCAACAGGTAGGCGAGAATTTTTGGGGAAGTGAGATCATTAATAGCAACAATGTCTATGTTGCTTTTGACTTCAAGTAATCGACGCAACACCAGTCGACCGATACGACCAAAACCATTAATACCAACTTTACTCATGGTCTTCTCCTGTCAGGAACGTTCGGATGAAAATTGATCCTTTCCAGGCTTAGACCACGATGGCGGGATGGGCAATCTACATTCTTGCCGTGAAACGTAACGTACTGAAAACGGGTGAACAATATTTAATGAAATTTTAAGAAAAGCTCGTTATGTTAACGGCAAATTATGTTAAAGCAGGAAATGTTATGGGAAATAAATACTCAAGGTTACAAATCAGCATTCACTGGCTGGTCTTTTTGCTGGTTATTGCAGCGTATTGCGCAATGGAGTTTCGGGGTTTCTTCCCACGTAGCGATCGGCCACTCATCAACATGATTCATGTTTCCTGTGGCATATCAATTCTCGTGCTGATGGTCGTTCGTCTTTTGTTAAGGCTGAAATACCCAACCCCGCCGATTATACCTAAGCCAAAACCGATGATGACGGGACTGGCGCATTTGGGACATTTGGTGATTTATCTCCTGTTTATTGCGCTGCCAGTGATTGGTTTGGTGATGATGTATAACCGAGGCAACCCGTGGTTTGCGTTTGGTTTGACGATGCCTTATGCATCAGAGGCCAATTTCGAACGGGTTGATAGCTTAAAGTCGTGGCATGAAATGCTGGCGAATCTGGGATATTTTGTCATCGGGTTGCACGCTGCGGCTGCACTGGCACACCACTATTTCTGGAAGGACAACACACTTCTACGCATGATGCCGCGTAAACGTTCCTGAAGGATATTTAAAGAAAACGCCTGTACTAAAACCGACCCGTGGTACAGGCGAAGAATACGGGTCTACATCGGAAGCGCCTATTATATTTATTTGTATGACAAATAAAACCATAATCCTTATCCATACGTCCATCTGGCTTATCTTTAATCAATTCACCCGATCTTTGATCTCATCAACGGTATCAAAATAAACCAGCGTATAACGTTCAAATCGAACATAAGATTCGATAAACCATGGAGGTTATATGAAAAAATTGGCACTCATCTTGGTTATAGGAGCGCTTGTTTCCTTTTATGCCGATGCCGGGCGCAAACCCTGTTCTGGTTCGAAAGGGGGGATCTCACACTGTACGGCAGGCGGCAAATTTGTCTGTAATGATGGTTCTATTAGTGCATCGAAAAAAACATGCACTAACTGAAGTGTAAAAGGGGTGCCATGAGAAAATGAATCTGCTAGTCAGATGCGCGGGGAAAATCCCCGCGCTTGCCCTTACCTGGACGTGCAGGCCATGAGCGCAGCAACCTCCTTATCACCGTCCCGGAACCGCAGTTCGTAGAGCGTTTGTCGGGTCAGGAGTGTGAATGTCAGAATCGTAATGCAGATAATGAGCAGACACACCACCAGAGGGTTGCGCTTCATAGCCTTTCTCCTTGCCGGATGGCGGGTAAGAGGCTAACATCTGAATTGCTTGGTTCATTCGTTGGCCTCGGTTGATAGAAATATCGGTCGGGGCCTTCGTCTTTCTGATTCCCGGTTAGCCTGAAAACAGAAAGTCTCAGGCACCCGTGAGCATCCTATGTGGTTTCCTTAGGGACGAAAATAATCACCTGACGAAATTGCGTGCTGTTTTCCAGAATTTTTCGTCATTCGGGTTAGCCAGTTTAGCCATTCGTTACTCTCTTCATTCCAATAGCATTAATTTTCTCTGCAATAATTGTTGTAAAAATGTGACGCAAAGAGGTTTTTGGTCATAAGTAATTATCGTCAAGTGCCGATGACTTTCTATCAGGAGTAAACCTGGACGAGAGACAACGGTAATGAATACAACTCCCTCACAGCGATTAGGTTTTTTGCATCACATCAGGCTGGTTCCGTTATTTGCCTGCATTCTTGGCGGTATCTTAGTTCTATTCGCATTAAGTTCAGCTCTGGCTGGCTATTTCCTCTGGCAGGCCGATCGCGATCAGCGTGATGTTACTGCGGAGATTGAGATTCGGACCGGGTTAGCGAACAGTTCAGATTTTTTGCGTTCAGCCCGGATCAATATGATTCAGGCTGGTGCTGCGAGTCGTATTGCTGAAATGGAAGCAATGAAGCGAAATATTGCGCAAGCCGAATCGGAGATTAAACAGTCGCAGCAAGGTTATCGTGCTTATCAGAATCGGTCGGTGAAAACACCTGCTGATGAAGCCCTTGACACTGAATTAAATCAACGCTTCCAGGCTTATATCACGGGTATGCAACCGATGTTGAAATATGCCAAAAATGGCATGTTTGAAGCGATTATCAATCATGAAAGTGAGCAGATCCGACCGCTGGATAATGCTTATACCGATATTTTGAGCAAAGCCATTAAGATACGTAGCACCAGAGCCAACCAACTGGCGGAACTGGCCCATCAGCGCACCCGCCTGGGTGGGATGTTCATGATTGGCGCGTTTGTGCTTGCCCTGGTCATGACGCTGATAACATTTATAGTGCTACGTCGGATCGTCATTCGTCCACTGCAACATGCCGCACAACGAATTGAAAAAATCGCCAGTGGCGATCTGACGATGAATGATGAACCGGCGGGTCGTAATGAAATCGGTCGCTTAAGTCGTCATTTACAGCAAATGCAGCATTCACTGGGGATGACAGTAGGGACCGTTCGACAGGGCGCGGAAGAGATTTATCGTGGCACCAGCGAAATTTCCGCTGGCAATGCGGACCTTTCATCTCGCACTGAAGAACAAGCGGCGGCAATTGAACAAACTGCCGCCAGCATGGAGCAACTCACTGCGACGGTGAAACAGAATGCGGATAACGCGCATCATGCCAGCAAACTGGCGCAGGAGGCTTCTATTAAAGCCAGCGATGGCGGGCAGACGGTTTCCGGTGTAGTAAAAACGATGGGCGCTATCTCCACGAGTTCGAAGAAAATTTCCGAGATCACTTCCGTCATCAACAGTATTGCTTTCCAGACGAATATTCTGGCACTGAATGCTGCCGTTGAAGCCGCGCGAGCGGGTGAGCAAGGACGTGGATTTGCCGTTGTCGCCAGCGAAGTACGGACACTCGCAAGCCGCAGCGCCCAGGCGGCGAAAGAGATTGAAGGCTTGATCAGTGAATCTGTCAGGTTAATTGACCTGGGGTCGGATGAGGTGGCAATGGCAGGGAAAACCATGAGCACTATTGTTGATGCCGTCGCGAGTGTCACACATATCATGCAGGAAATCGCCGCCGCCTCGGATGAACAAAGTAGAGGCATAACTCAGGTTAGCCAGGCGATTTCTGAAATGGATAAGGTGACGCAACAGAATGCTTCTCTGGTAGAAGAGGCCTCAGCGGCGGCGGTGTCCCTTGAAGAACAGGCTGCACGATTAACTGAGGCGGTGGACGTATTCCGTCTGAACAAACATTCTGTGTCGGCAGAACCTCGCGGAGCGGGTGAACCAGTTAGTTTCGCTACAGTGTGAAAATGTTCAAGGAGGGATCGACAGATCCCTTCACCTTTCAGAACGGCATTGATTTTCGAATAGCGTTAATCATCAACTGGCAACCAGAAGAGAACGTCGCATCTACGCGGGTCAGTATTCCAATCGGTTCGCCTGCACCATGCCCTGGAACAGGCAGGGCCACCAGCGTGGCATGACGCAGGTCGTCTTTTACAGCGCCAGAAGGGACAAACCACACGTAGTCGTATTCAACCGTAAGTTGACGAGATAGCGAAGCAGACAGCGTTTCGATACAACCCGAAGGAATTTTACAGCCCTGGCTCTGCACTAATGCATCTGAATGCTGGCGTGGCGCAGTGCCTTCTGGTGATACAACGACCGGCCATTCCAGCACCCGGCTTAGCGTTACGTTCTCCTGAAGTAGCGGGTGATTAGGGCGGACGACCAGCTTCAGCGATTCAAGAAACAGCAGTTCGTAATTAAGTCCGGTCATCAGTTCAGGATCTGACATCCGACCAATGCCGATATCGATTTCCCCGGTTTTTAAACCCGCAAGAATCATAGGGTTACTCATTGTCGCAACTTGCAAGGTCGTCTCTTTTTGTTGCTGATGAAACTGACCTATAACCGAAGGTAATATCCCCAGTGCCGCAGTAGGTAGTGCACCAACCCTGACGACATCATTATTAAGACCTTCTTTACGATGAAGCGACTGTCCGGCAGTGTTGATGGCGTCAAGAACTCTGACTGCATGCGTTAAAAATTGTTCGCCGGGTAAGGTAAGTTGCGCCCCCTGACGACCACGCTCAAACAAGCGAGCGCCCGTCAGTTGCTCCAGTTCATTCAGTGTTTTAGAGAGCGCAGGTTGACTCAAATTAAGGGTTTCAGCCGCGCGCCCCAAAGTTCCTTGTTGTGCGACAGCTACGAATGTATGAAGGTGGCGCAAACGGATGCGCTGACTAAACAGACTATTTTTTTCCATAAGCGATGTTAAAAACGAAGCGGTGTCGCTGACAAGTGAAGTTGTTTGATTATGATAACTTGATTGCAAAATATTATTAACAATTAAAGCAATTATGTTACAGCAAAATGGATAATATTGATGTTTTCGCGGCGAGATCACAGTTTGTAAATTCTTCCCGCCGGAGTGAATGCGGTTACCTACACTCCAGATTACTGACCACTGGAGGCAGACACTATGGCGAACAGCATCACGGCGGATGAGATTCGGGAACAGTTTTCGCAGGCAATGTCAGCCATGTACCAGCAAGAAGTTCCGCAGTACGGCACGCTGCTGGAACTGGTAGCTGATGTGAATCTGGCTGTGCTGGAAAACAATCCTCAACTGCACGAAAAAATGGTAAATGCAGACGAGCTGGCGCGACTGAATGTTGAACGTCATGGGGCAATTCGCGTTGGGACTGCACAAGAGCTTGCTACTCTTCGGCGGATGTTTGCCATTATGGGGATGTACCCGGTGAGCTATTACGATCTCTCGCAGGCGGGAGTGCCGGTACATTCCACAGCATTTCGGCCCATTGATGATGCTTCTCTGGCGCGTAATCCCTTCCGCGTTTTTACTTCATTACTCCGCCTTGAGCTTATCGAGAACGAAATTTTGCGCCAGAAAGCGGAGGAGATTCTGCGTCAGCGCGATATCTTCACCCCACGTTGTCGACAACTGTTAGAGGAATATGAGCAGCGGGGCGGTTTTAACGAAACACAGGCACAGGAGTTTGTGCAGGAAGCCCTGGAAACGTTTCGTTGGCACCAGTCAGCAACGGTAGATGAAGAAACCTATCGCGCCTTGCACAACGAACATCGGTTGATTGCTGATGTGGTCTGTTTTCCTGGATGCCATATCAACCACCTGACGCCACGTACGCTGGATATTGACCGGGTGCAGTCGATGATGCCTGAATGCGGGATTGAACCCAAAATTCTGATCGAAGGGCCGCCGCGCCGCGAGGTACCGATTTTACTACGCCAGACCAGCTTTAAAGCACTGGAAGAGACGGTGTTGTTTGCAGGGCAGAAACAGGGTACGCATACCGCGCGCTTTGGTGAAATAGAGCAGCGTGGTGTGGCATTAACGCCGAAAGGGCGACAACTGTATGATGATCTTCTGCGTAACGCTGGAACCGGGCAGGATAATCTCACTCACCAAATGCATTTACAGGAAACCTTCCGCACTTTTCCTGACAGTGAGTTTTTAATGCGTCAGCAAGGGTTGGCATGGTTCCGGTACCGTCTGACGCCTTCAGGTGAGGCGCATCGTCAGGCGATTCATTCCGGAGACGATCCACAGCCCTTAATTGAACGTGGTTGGGTAGTGGCGCAACCCATTACCTATGAAGATTTCTTGCCTGTTAGCGCGGCGGGGATCTTCCAGTCAAATCTGGGTAATGAAACGCAGGCACGCAGTCACGGTAATGCCAGTCGCGAAGCATTTGAGCAGGCGTTGGGCTGCCCGGTTTTGGATGAGTTCCAGCTTTATCAGGAAGCGGAAGAACGCAGTAAACGTCGCTGTGGTTTGCTTTAAATTCTGACCATCCGCCTTTGCAAAAATTTGCCTGATTTTACAAACGAATCAGGCTCATCCCATCGACATAAAAAAATTGCCGATTTATGCATATTCTCTCAGTTCAACAATTGGATTATTAATAAATATTGTCTAGAGTGAGCGGTCATAAATAAGCACTTTCTTGCCGCTGAAAACGACCAGCGCGGGACCATTCACAACACCAGAAGGACTCACTTTCAGGTATGGATCGTAGACGATTTATTAAAGGTTCAATGGCTATGGCCGCCGTGTGCGGTACCAGCGGCATTGCTTCTCTTTTTTCTCAGGCGGCATTCGCGGCAGATTCTGATATTGCCGACGGGCAAACCCAACGTTTTGACTTCTCCATTCTACAGTCAATGGCGCACGACTTAGCGCAAACAGCGTGGCGTGGTGCGCCTCGTCCGTTACCTGACACGCTGGCGACAATGACGCCGCAGGCTTATAACAGTATTCAATACGACGCCGAAAAATCGCTCTGGCATAACGTTGAGAACCGTCAACTGGACGCTCAGTTCTTCCATATGGGAATGGGATTCCGTCGCCGCGTTCGTATGTTTTCTGTTGATCCCGCAACACATCTGGCGCGTGAAATTCACTTTCGCCCGGAGTTGTTCAAATACAACGATGCGGGTGTTGATACCAAACAATTAGAAGGGCAAAGCGATCTCGGTTTTGCCGGTTTTCGCGTGTTTAAAGCCCCCGAACTGGCGCGCCGTGATGTCGTATCATTCCTCGGCGCGAGTTATTTCCGCGCGGTTGATGATACATATCAATACGGTCTATCGGCTCGCGGCCTGGCGATCGACACTTACACCGACAGTAAAGAAGAGTTCCCCGACTTTACTGCCTTCTGGTTTGATACGGTAAAACCGGGGGCAACCACCTTTACCGTTTATGCGTTGCTCGATAGCGCCAGCATTACTGGTGCCTATAAGTTCACTATCCATTGTGAGAAAAGTCAGGTGATTATGGATGTGGAAAATCACCTGTATGCGCGCAAAGACATTAAACAGCTGGGCATTGCGCCGATGACCAGCATGTTCAGCTGCGGTACTAATGAACGTCGGATGTGCGACACCATTCATCCGCAAATCCATGACTCAGATCGTCTGTCCATGTGGCGGGGCAATGGCGAGTGGATTTGCCGTCCGCTGAATAATCCGCAAAAATTGCAGTTCAATGCTTACACCGACAACAACCCGAAAGGGTTTGGTCTATTGCAACTGGATCGTGATTTCTCTCATTATCAGGACATTATGGGCTGGTATAACAAACGCCCAAGTCTGTGGGTGGAACCGCGTAACAAGTGGGGTAAGGGCACCATCGGCCTGATGGAAATCCCAACAACGGGCGAAACGCTGGATAACATTGTCTGCTTCTGGCAGCCAGAAAAAGCTGTAAAAGCGGGTGATGAGTTTGCATTCCAGTATCGTCTGTACTGGAGTGCGCAACCGCCTGTTCATTGCCCATTAGCGCGCGTTATGGCGACGCGTACCGGCATGGGTGGTTTCCCGGAAGGTTGGGCGCCAGGTGAACACTATCCCGAAAAATGGGCGCGTCGTTTTGCCGTCGATTTCGTTGATGGTGATCTGAAAGCTGCCGCACCAAAAGGCATTGAGCCGGTGATTACGCTTTCCAGTGGGGAAGCGAAGCAAATCGAAATTCTCTATATTGAACCCATTGATGGTTATCGTATTCAGTTTGACTGGTATCCGACTTCGGACTCCACTGATCCGGTCGATATGCGGATGTATCTGCGTTGTCAGGGCGACGCTATCAGTGAAACATGGCTCTATCAGTATTTCCCGCCAGCGCCGGATAAACGTCAGTATGTTGACGACCGCGTGATGAGTTAATTGTTTTTTCTTCGGCACCTTCTTCGGGAGGTGCCGTCTGGTTAAACACGATCCCGCTCGCATTTTTCCCTAAGTTAAATGAGTAATCTGATGGTGTGTATTTCAGATACACCTTGTCAGCCACTAACAGGGAGTGCGTATGTTTCCAGAATATCGAGATTTAATATCCCGTCTGAAAAACGAAAATCCTCGCTTTATGTCCTTGTTCGATAAACACAATAAACTTGATCATGAAATTGCCAGAAAGGAAGGTTCCGACGGTCGAGGGTATAATGCGGAAGTGGTCCGCATGAAAAAACAAAAGTTACAGTTAAAAGATGAGATGCTCAAAATCCTGCAGCAGGAGAGCGTCAAAGAGGTGTAAACTTTCCTA
Source organism: Escherichia sp. WS547 (assembly GCF_046486065.1). Lineage (NCBI taxonomy): Bacteria > Pseudomonadati > Pseudomonadota > Gammaproteobacteria > Enterobacterales > Enterobacteriaceae > Escherichia > Escherichia sp. WS547. The sequence continues at coordinate 81,497 of NZ_JBJQMA010000025.1, forward strand.
AGCCGCCAGCCAGGCGGCTTTTTTAACAACTGCATGGATTGACTGGAGATAAGATGACCGAAACGATAAAAGTAAGCGAATCACTTGAATTACATGCTGTTGCAGAAAATCACGTCACACCTCTTTATCAGTTAATCTGTAAAAATAAAACCTGGTTACAGCAGTCGCTAAACTGGCCGCAGTTTGTTCAAAGTGAAGAGGACACGCGAAAAACGGTGCAGGGCAATGTAATGTTGCATCAACGCGGATATGCCAAAATGTTCATGATTTTCAAAGAAGATGAACTTATCGGCGTTATCTCGTTTAATCGTATTGAACCACTGAATAAAACCGCTGAAATCGGCTACTGGCTGGACGAATCTCATCAGGGGCAGGGGATCATTTCTCAGGCGCTGCAGGCATTGATTCATCATTACGCCCAGTCTGGTGAACTTAGACGCTTCGTGATCAAATGTCGGGTGGACAATGTGCAAAGCAACCAGGTCGCCTTGCGCAATGGTTTTATCCTTGAAGGTTGTCTGAAACAGGCTGAGTTCCTGAATGATGCCTATGATGATGTGAACTTATACGCGCGTATTATCGATTCACAATAACCCTGCCAGCGGCGTTCGCGTAATGCGCTCCTCGCCGTTAATGACTTTTGGACCACGGACATGAACCGTGTCGCCATCAAAGGCTTCAACGACGGCGTGGTCGGTTAACTCCACATGTTTTTCAATTATCACCGCACCTGTAATACGGCTCTCACCTTGTATTACAACGTGCTCGTCGAGCAGAATCGGTCCGCCACGTACCACGGCATTTCCGCCAATCAAGACATGATGTTTTAACACACAATTACCTTCCACAATGGCATATTCCGCCACCTGCGAACTGTAATGAATCGTCGGAATGGCATCTTCTTCTATGCCAGCTTTCACCTGCGCGTGACCGTAGACTTTAGCGCAATCGCATAGCCAGACGTTGTTCTCTTCATTACCTTCAACGCTGGCAAAATCAAAAACTTCGGCGCGATGTTCAATAAAAGCATACCGGACGACGGCATCGCCATAAATTTGTGCCTGGTGAACAATACGCGAGGCGCTAACCCTTGCGCGATCATAAATTTGTAGCAGGAGTTGATGGTCGGGCGTTAAGCCTTGTGCGGCGACGATCATAGAATGTTGATCAATTAAGGCGTGACCAAATATTCTACATTGACCACAAACTAATGAGTCACGAATGGTGACGCTGTCACTTATATATGCATCCTGGCTGATTTCACTATTATCGATCCAGACGTTATCCGTTGCGTAAACCTCTCCCCAAAGAACGCTGGTGCCGGTGATACGCGTATTACCGGAAATCACCGTTCCGCCGAACGCAATAGCATTCTGATCGTAAATCCAGCAATTTCCTTCCTGTGCTAACACCGTTTCGCGATCGATCCAGCCGCCAGCGGTTCCTGCTATCACATCGTTAAAATCGCTAATGGCGATAATCTGCCGTAATAACACACTTTTTTTAGTGCCATCTTCCTGATAACTAAAGGCTCGCTGTTCTTCACTTAGACGATATTTGCGCATAGCGTTTTCCCACAGGTGACTTACTATAACCGTAGCAAATTCTGCGGCTCTGGCTATGCTCGAGAAAATTCCATAAAATGCATTTCAAATATACTTTATAAATTAAACAAAATGAGTAAGAAGATGCAGAGCGATAAAGTGCTCAATTTGCCGGCAGGCTACTTTGGTATTGTGTTGGGGACGATAGGGATGGGATTTGCCTGGCGCTATGCCAGCCAGGTTTGGCAGGTCAGCCACTGGTTAGGGGATGGGCTGGTGATTCTGGCGATGATCATCTGGGGATTATTAACTAGCGCATTTATTACCCGACTCATCCGCTTTCCGCATAGCGTGCTGGCGGAAGTGCGCCATCCAGTGCTGAGCAGTTTTGTGAGTTTGTTTCCGGCAACGACGATGCTGGTGGCGATTGGTTTTGTTCCGTGGTTTCGCCCACTGGCGGTGTGCCTGTTCAGTTTTGGTGTCGTGGTGCAACTGGCTTATGCCGCATGGCAAACTGCGGGATTATGGCGCGGATCTCACCCTGAAGAAGCTACCACGCCTGGACTGTATCTGCCGACAGTTGCCAACAACTTTATCAGCGCAATGGCCTGTGGTGCGTTGGGCTACACCGACGCCGGTCTGGTGTTTTTAGGCGCAGGCGTTTTCTCATGGCTAAGCCTTGAACCGGTGATCTTGCAGCGTCTGCGCAGTTCGGGAGAATTACCCACGGCGCTGCGGACATCACTCGGCATTCAGCTCGCTCCTGCGCTGGTGGCCTGTAGTGCCTGGCTGAGCGTCAACGGCGGCGAGGGTGACACGCTGGCGAAAATGCTTTTCGGTTATGGACTGCTGCAACTGCTGTTTATGCTACGTCTGATGCCATGGTATCTCTCCCAGCCATTTAATGCTTCATTCTGGAGTTTCTCGTTCGGCGTATCTGCACTGGCAACCACCGGTTTGCATCTGGGGAGTGGCAGCGATAATGGATTTTTCCATACGCTGGCGGTGCCGCTGTTTATCTTTACCAATTTTATTATTGCAATACTGCTCATCCGTACTTTTGCGCTTCTGATGCAGGGAAAATTGTTAGTCAGAACCGAGCGCGCCGTTTTAATGAAAGCAGAGGACAAAGAATGATCATTCGTGACGAAAACTATTTTACTGATAAATATGAATTAACCCGCACACACTCTGAAGTACTGGAAGCGGTGAAAGTGGTTAAACCGGGTAAAACGCTGGATCTGGGCTGTGGCAATGGTCGTAACAGTCTTTACCTGGCAGCCAATGGTTATGATGTTGACGCATGGGATAAAAATGCCATGAGTATCGCCAACGTCGAGCGCATTAAGTCCATTGAAAATCTGGATAATTTACACACCCGGGTCGTTGATCTGAATAACCTCACATTTGATGGACAGTACGATTTTATTCTTTCGACTGTGGTGCTGATGTTCCTTGAGGCTAAAACCATCCCAGGGCTGATTGCCAATATGCAACGTTGCACTAAACCTGGCGGTTACAACCTGATTGTGGCGGCGATGGATACCGCTGATTATCCATGTACCGTCGGCTTCCCGTTTGCCTTCAAAGAGGGGGAATTACGTCGATATTACGAAGGCTGGGAGATGGTGAAATACAATGAAGACGTCGGCGAGCTGCACCGCACCGACGCCAACGGTAATCGTATTAAACTGCGTTTCGCCACGATGCTGGCACGTAAAAAATGATCCGGTAAGAACAAAGCGCGTGAAAATTCCCCACGCTGAGATGGTTTACTGTTCTTCTTTTCGGTAAGCATATTTTTTATCGAAGGGATGTGAAATTAATCACAGTAGTCGAAGTTTTTTAGCCGCTTAACTTACTGAAATTTAACTACTGATGATTGACTTAGCCCCTTTTTCGGCATTGACTATGTCGTCTGAAAAGGGGCTAAAAAATTTATTTTCACCAACACTTTTTTTGCCACAACACGAAGCGGCGCTTTTTGCTATAACTTAGAAAGTAATATAATCATCTCAGGAAACTATTCATGCGTACCACATCATTTGCGAAAGTTGCAGCTTTATGCGGCTTGTTGGCTCTGTCTGGTTGTGCCTCTAAAATCACCCAGCCAGATAAATATTCTGGTTTTTTAAACAATTACTCTGATTTAAAAGAAACAACCTCGGCAACAGGTAAACCTGTTTTACGTTGGGTAGACCCAAGTTTTGATCAAAGCAAATATGACAGCATCGTCTGGAACCCAATCACTTATTATCCGGTACCGAAACCTTCTACCCAGGTAGGGCAGAAAGTTCTGGATAAAATTTTGAACTATACCAACACCGAAATGAAAGAAGCGATAGCGCAGCGTAAACCACTGGTTACCACCGCTGGGCCGCATAGTCTGATTTTCCGTGGGGCCATTACCGGTGTAGATACCAGCAAAGAAGGGCTGCAATTCTATGAAGTGGTTCCTGTTGCATTAGTGGTTGCGGGGACGCAAATGGCTACAGGCCACCGTACCATGGATACTCGCCTCTATTTTGAAGGTGAGCTGATTGATGCAGCGACTAATAAACCGGTTATCAAAGTCGTTCGTCAGGGCGAAGGTAAAGACCTGAATAACGAAAGTACGCCAATGGCTTTCGAAAATATTAAACAAGTTATTGATGACATGGCGACCGATGCCACCATGTTTGACGTTAACAAAAAGTAGTTCCAGACGCGCCATCGTTAGATGGCGCTTTTTTGTGCACAGAAAACCCCCAGCTAGGCTGGGGGTTCCGGAAAGCTTTCAGCTTTAAGCCAGTTATTAAAACCCCTTTTGATTTGTTAAAACACCTTGCGGTCTGG
>NZ_JBJQMA010000026.1:0-74330 GCF_046486065.1 Escherichia sp. WS547
GAATCAAAAAAGAATAAAACTCAGTCTTGGGGGACTCAGCCCGGTAGAATACCGGACTGAGTATCAAAAAGCCGGTTAACTGAAACTGTCCAGGTTTTGGGGTTCAGTTCAGCCAGCGTCGCATCAGGCATTGAGAGCAAAATGCCAGATGCGGCGTGAACGCCTTATCTGGCCTACGAACCGACGATAACTTAACGATCCCAGTAAGACTCTTCCAGGCTGTCTTCACGCTCCGGCAAGCCGCGCGTTAAACGAGGTGAATGCTGGTTCAGTACCTGATAGCTCACACGGTTAGCATATTTACACACCTGCGCTAACGATGAATAAGTTAACCAGGTGAATTTATGTTTGCTGGAGTTTGGTACGTTGCTACGGTGGTAGCTGTTGGCGGTAATGTCATGCAGCAACGCTGCCAATGCGCCATCCCCTGCTCCGTTAGTGTTCATGATTTTTTCCGGCCCGCCCATGTACGGCGCAATGTGTGAATAGACACGCAGCGGATTCTGGCAATCCTTGTGGCGCATGGCGCGGCTAAACTCATACTGGTTAAATTCCGCTATAGCGCCCGGCAGCAGCGGATGCTGGGTTTTACGTTTCGCTTCGTCTTCGGTAAAGCCCGCCATATACAAGCCGATTGGCCCTGCGGTGCACAGCACCAGATCAACCCAGTCCAGCGCCTTGTCAGATGCTAACAACGGATCGCTTTCTCCGGTCAACGCTTCGGCTTCATCTTCGTTCATCGCAAGGATAGAAACGTGGTCTTTGAGGAATTGCTGCCACCACTGCGGATTCTCTGCAATGACAAACTTGGTGCCCAGCGTCAGCACCACCGGTACGTTATATTTCTTCGCGTACTCAATGGCTTTCATGGTTGCTTCCGGCATGGGTTCACCCGGCTTGCAACGCACCAGATAAGAGGTGAGAACCAGTGCCGAGGCTCCGGCAATCACATCTTCCGGAATGCTTTCAGCCCGCAGCTGGTTCATGTGGCCAGGACTGATAGCAAAGGTACGTTCCCCGGACTCGCCAATCAGCGTAAAGCAACGACCAATCGGGCCATCCACGCCTTGTAGATAGTTAAGATCGGTACGGCTGGAGGTGTTACACAGGTAACGATAGGCATAGCTGCCAATTTCAATATTGCTGCACATCACACCCAGCAGCACCGAACGGTCATCCGCGAGCACCGAGTAGTTGTGCATGGTGTTACCAATAGTGCCACCCGCAAATTGATGGGTAATCAGGTTTTTCTGTTTTAGTTCCTGATAAAGCGCTTCGGCTACGTCATCCTCAATCACCAGTGAATGCCCGGCGCTTAATCCATAACGCTCAATGAATTCGTCATCCACTTTCGCTTCAATATCGACCAGCGTTTGATCGATACCCACTACCCAGGCGGCGCTGGTTTCGTTTTCTGGCTGGAATTGCTGAAGCAGCGGATCGCGTGCATTTACAGGGAAGTAATGTTTGGATTTACGTTTACCGGGAAATTTCATGGTTGTTTTTACGGGTGGTTAACTGAGCGGCGAATGTTAACACAATCTGACGGGAGCGCGCGAGACGCAGCCAGTTTCAATATCAGCAGGCGGGATCGCATTTTCATGGCAGTGGTTCCTTACAATGACGTAATTTGAAAGGAGTTTTTGCATGAAGCCGGAAAACAAATTACCCGTTCTGGACCTTATTTCTGCTGAAATGAAGACCGTTGTGAATACTCTTCAGCCGGATTTACCGCCCTGGCCCGCAACGGGAACGATTGCTGAGCAACGACAGTATTACACGCTTGAGCGCCGATTCTGGAATGCGGGCGCTCCAGAAATGGCAACCAGAGCTTACATGGTTCCAACAAAATATGGGCAGGTGGAAACACGTCTCTTTTGTCCGCAGCCAGATAGCCCGGCGACGCTATTTTATTTGCATGGCGGCGGTTTTATTCTCGGCAATCTTGATACCCACGATCGCATCATGCGCCTGCTGGCAAGCTACAGCCAATGTACGGTGATTGGCATTGATTACACCCTTTCACCTGAAGCGTGTTTTCCGCAAGCGATAGAGGAAATTGTGGCTGCCTGTTGTTATTTCCACCAGCAGGCGGAAGATTATCAAATCAATATGTCCCGCATTGGCTTTGCCGGTGATTCCGCAGGTGCCATGTTGGCGCTCGCCAGTGCGTTGTGGTTGCGTGATAAACAGATCGATTGCGGTAAAGTTGCGGGCGTTTTGCTGTGGTATGGGCTTTACGGATTACGGGATTCCGTGACTCGTCGTCTGTTGGGCGGTGTCTGGGATGGCTTAACGCAACAGGATTTACAGATGTATGAAGAGGCGTATTTAAGCAACGACGCGGACCGCGAGTCGCCGTATTACTGCCTGTTTAATAATGATCTCACTCGCGAAGTTCCGCCCTGTTTTATTGCCGGGGCGGAGTTCGATCCGCTGCTGGATGACAGCCGTCTGCTTTACCAGACGTTAGCGGCGCATCAGCAGCCCTGTGAGTTCAAACTCTACCCAGGCACGCTGCACGCCTTTTTGCATTATTCACGGATGATGAAAACCGCCGACGAGGCTCTTCGTGACGGCGCTCAGTTCTTTACCGCTCAGCTTTAGCGATACGCGGCAACAAGATTAGCCATCATCTCGATATGTTCCGGCGTGGCATTAAGCGCCGGAATATATTCATATTTTTTCCCGCCCGCACCGAGGAAGACCTCACGGTTTTGCTCGGCAATCTCTTCCAGCGTCTCCAGACAATCCGCAGCAAAGCCCGGGCACATCACCTGAATATGACCTACGCCTTTTTCTCCGAGCATTTTCAGCGTTTCGTCGGTATAAGGCATCAGCCAGGGTTCCCGCCCAAAGCGCGACTGAAAGGTCATCATCACTTTTTCCGGTGCCATCCCCAGTGCGGAAGCCAGTTCGCGAGTCGTTGTGCGGCAACGTTGCGGATAATCATCGCCTTCATCTGCATAACGCTGGGGAATGCCATGATAAGAGAGCAGCAGCAGATCCGGTTCGCCATGTTTAGCGAAAGAAGCACGTACGCTGTTCGCCAGTGCATTAATGTAATCGTGGTTATCGGCGTAATCACGAATAAACGATATCCCCGGAATGCTACGTTTGCGCGCCAGAATGCGTGCCAGTTCATCCCATACCGCACCGACCGTTGAACAGGAGTATTGCGGATAAAGCGGCAGTACCACAATATGATCTACATGCTCTGCCAGGAGTTCATCTACGGCGCTTTCCAGTGATGGCGAGCCGTAGCTCATTCCCAGCGCTACGGGCGTCTCCGGTAAACGTTGTGCCAGCGCCTGCTGTTGCTGGCGGCTGTAAACCATCAGCGGCGAGCCACCCTCCATCCAGACAGAGGCATACAGCTTCGCCACACGCGGCGAGCGCAGTGGCAAAATCACGCCGCGCAGCAATGGCCACCATAACAACCGTGAGGTATCAACCACGCGTCTGTCGCTTAAAAATTGTTTCAGATAGCGTTTTACCGCTTCAGGTGTGGGGGCATCGGGCGTACCCAGGTTTGCTAGCAGGATACCGGTTTTAGTCTGACGCATTACCGCCTCTTATCGATTCAACTTGTTGATAATTGTAGCGGAAAAGTGAAGAAGAAGAACTAATTGCTGTGAGAGGTATTGCCTGAGGAGGATGAGCAGACCTGCCCGAAAGCAGATCTGCTGCGGCTTGATTAGCCGAGGATTTTTTCCAGATCAGCGCGAACTTCAGCAACCGGCTTGGTGCCGTCAACTTTCGCGTATTTGGTGTTACCCGCTTCCGCTTCTTTGGAGTAGTAGCCGATCAGCGGTGCAGTCATCTGATGGTATTCAACCAGACGTTTACGTACGGTTTCTTCCTGATCGTCTTTACGGGTAGTCAGTTCTTCACCGGTAACGTCGTCTTTGCCTTCTACTTTCGGCGGATTGAATTTAACGTGATAAACACGACCAGACGGCGCGTGAACGCGGCGACCGACGATACGGTCAACGATCAGTTCGTCCGGTACGTCGAATTCCAGAACGTAATCAACATTGATGCCCGCTTCTTTCATCGCGTCTGCCTGCGGAATGGTACGCGGGAAGCCGTCCAACAGGAAACCATTACGGCAGTCTTCCTGAGCAATGCGCTCTTTAACCAGCGCGATCACCAGTTCGTCAGTGACCAGTTTGCCAGCATCCATAATGTCTTTTGCTTGTTTACCCAGCTCGGAGCCAGATTTGACCGCAGCACGCAGCATATCGCCAGTGGAGATTTGCGGAATACCATATTTCTCCATGATGAACTGAGCCTGAGTCCCTTTCCCCGCGCCCGGAGCGCCAAGCAGAATGATACGCATTGCGAAAATCCCCTTAAAATGTGTCGAATTTTTTGAAAAAGCGATAAACGATACCACCAACAGGCGATTGCCTCAAGAAAGGCACCAGGGGCTGAAACGGTTAATGGCGAGATAATTTGCGGAAAGTGCAGATAATGAAAAGAAAAATGCCGGATGACACGAAGGTCATCCGGCATTACATCAGGAAACCAGCAGCTGGTTCATACGACGAATAAACAGGTTCGGATCTTCCAGCGTGCCGCGTTCTGCCAGCAGCGCCTGATCCAGCAGCAGTTCTACCCACTCGCTGAACTTCGCTTCATCTTCAGTATCTGCCGCACGTTTCACCAGTACGTGATCCGGGTTCAGTTCGAAGATGTATTTCACTTCCGGCACTTTCTGGCCCGCTGCGGCAAACAGTTTCGCCATCTGAGTGCTCATTTCGTCCGCATCGGTAGAGACAATCGCTGGCGTATCGGTCAGACGGTGAGTCAGACGGACATCTTTCACGCGCTCGCCGAGCAGGGCTTTCACACGGTCGATGAACGGAGTCAGTGCTTTCTCCGCTTCTTTCGCGCTCTCATCAACTTCGTCAGCCAGTTTTTCCAGCGACTCGTCAACTTTAGACACCGACTGGAACGGTTTACCGTCGAACTCAGTCAGATAGTTCATCATCCACTCATCGATGCGGTCGGAAAGCAGCAGAACTTCGATGCCTTTCTTACGCAGCAGTTCCAGGTGCGGGCTGCTCTTCGCTGCCGCATAGCTGTCTGCGGTGATGTAGTAGATTTTCTCCTGCCCTTCTTTCATGCGGGAAACGTAGTCTTCCAGAGACACGGTCTGCGCAGAAGAATCGGTATGAGTAGACGCAAAACGCAGCAGTTTGGCGATCGCTTCCTGGTTAGCGAAATCTTCCGCCGGACCTTCTTTCAGTACCAGGCCAAACTGTTGCCAGAAGGTCTGGTATTTTTCCGCGTCGTCTTTCGCCAGTTTTTCCAGCATTTGCAGCACACGCTTGGTCAGCGCATTGCGCAGGTTACGCGTTACCGTACTGTCCTGGAGGATTTCACGGGAAACGTTCAGCGGCAGATCGCTGGAGTCAATCAGACCACGCACGAAGCGCAGATAGTTCGGCATGAACTGTTCTGCGTCGTCCATGATGAACACACGCTGAACATACAGTTTCAGGCCGTGTTTATGATCACGGTTCCACATATCCCACGGAGCCTGGGACGGGATGTACAGCAGGCTGGTGTACTCCTGCTTACCTTCAACGCGGTTGTGGCTCCAGGTCAGCGGATCGTTAAAGTCGTGGGCGATGTGTTTGTAGAACTCTTTGTACTCTTCATCGGTGATTTCCGACTTGTTACGAGTCCACAGCGCCTGCGCTTTGTTGATTTTCTCCCAGGAGATAACGGTTTCGCCGTCTTTCTCTTCACGTTTTTCGATCTCTACCGGCAGCGCGATATGGTCGGAATATTTGCTGATGATGGAACGCACACGCCAGTCATCGAGGAACTCGTCTTCGCCTTCACGCAGATGCAGGGTGATTTCAGTACCACGATCTTCTTTAGTGATGTCGGCAACGGTGTATTCACCTTCGCCAGCCGATTCCCAGAAGACGCCGTTTTCTGGTTTTTCGCCTGCCGCGCGAGTACGCACGGTCACTTTGTCAGCCACGATAAAAGCAGAGTAGAAACCAACACCAAACTGACCGATCAGCTGGCTGTCTTTCGCCTGGTCAGAACCCAGGGATTCGAGGAATGATTTGGTGCCGGATTTAGCGATAGTCCCCAGATGGTCAATCACTTCGTCGCGGGTCATCCCCACGCCGTTATCGGAGATGGTCAGCGTGCGCTTGTCTTTATCGAAAGAGACACGAACGCGCAGTTCGCCATCACCTTCGTACAGGTCCGGGTTAGAGAGCGCGCGGAAACGCAGCTTGTCCGCCGCATCGGAGGCGTTAGAGATAAGCTCACGCAGGAAGATTTCTTTATTGGAATAGAGAGAATGGATCATCAGGTGCAGAAGCTGTTTCACTTCTGACTGAAAACCACGAGTTTCTTGTCCTTTCATGTAGGTCTACCTCAATAATGCCATTTTAAGGTTAAAAACAGGATGTGGGAGAGATGGGGACAAGGGGGAATAATTTCAAGCGAGAGCAGGTGATCCTGCTCTCGTTTGCTTAAAAACGAATCTTATGACGCCCGGCAAGGGAGTGTGACAGCGTGGTGCCATCGACCATTTCCAGTTCGCCGCCAACCGGTACGCCATGAGCGATTCGGCTGGCTTCCACGTCATATTGCGCGCAAAGCTCGGCAATGTAGTTAGCGGTAGCTTCACCTTCAACCGTGGGGTTGGTGGCGAGGATCACTTCAGTGATTTTTTCCTCTGCCAGACGCTGTTCCAGACGATCAAGCCCGATATCATCCGGACCGATGCCGTCCAGCGGTGACAGGTGCCCCATCAACACAAAATAACGGCCTGAAAACTGCCCCGTCTGCTCAATGGCGTAGATGTCCGCCGGACTCTCCACCACGCAGATTTGACCGTTTTCCTGACGACGCGGATTCGAACAGATGTTACAGACTTCCTGTTCGGTGAAAGTGCGGCAATCGGCGCAGTGGCCGATTTCCGACATCGCCCGGGTGAGCGCCTGCGCCAGACGCATCCCGCCGCTACGATCGCGCTGAAGCAGCGTGAACGCCATACGCTGCGCCGACTTCGGGCCAACGCCCGGCAGGCAGCGCAGTGCTTCCATAAGCTGTGTTAACAGCGGGCTGGTTTGCATCAGAACGGCATCTTAAAGCCAGGCGGCAACTGCATTCCGGAGGATACAGAGGCCATTTTTTCTTTCTGCGTTTCTTCGATACGACGTGCCGCGTCGTTGAATGCTGCAGCCACCAGGTCTTCCAGCATCTCTTTGTCGTCTTCCAGCAGGCTCGGGTCGATCTCTACGCGACGGCAGTTGTGTGCACCGTTGATGGTCACTTTTACCAGACCTGCGCCAGATTCGCCGGTCACTTCCAGCTGCGCGATCTCTTCCTGCATTTTCTGCATTTTTTCTTGCATCTGCTGGGCTTGCTTCATCAGGTTACCCAGACCGCCTTTACCAAACATAGGTTTCTCTCTCAATCACGTTAAGGATGACGAACGTAAGCTGTGCTTACGATCAAATGGGGCGGATACTTTCTTCATCCAGCTCCGCATCGAAGAACCGACGCAGGGTCTGAATATTATTATCCGCAATAATGGACTCGCGCGCCTGCGCAAGTTTTTCTTCGTATATCGCCTGACGCCATTCCAGCGGCGTACGCACCGCGGGATTATCATCTTCAACGATAGTCAGTTCAACCGTTGAACCTTTTAACGTGCTCAACGCTTCAGCCAGTTTTTGCTGTGCGCCGCTGTTATTCAGATGACGCTGAGAGGAGCGCAAATGCAGACACACCGTGTTGCCGTTCTCCTCTTTCCAGGCATTTAACGCCACCTGTTCGACCAGTTTTGGTAGCGAAAGTTGACTCACCTGAGCCGCCCACGGGTCGCGCTCAATGGCTTCTGCCGCCAGCTTCGCCGCCAGTTCCGGCGTTTTTTCATGTTCCAGCGCTTTTTTTAGCGCCTTCGGCGTGGCGACCACTTCTTTTTGCTGCATCACTGGAGTGGTAGCCTTCCAGCGATACGCTTCTTTTTTGGCTGGCGCTTTTTCCAGCGCCGATGGCACCGGACGCGCCTGAACGCGATCGGTGACCGAAGCCAGTCTTTCCAGCGCAGCGTTATTCACCGGCCGCGCGCGGGTAGCGGCTGCCGGTTCACTCTTTTTTGCTTTGGTTGCTCCCTGCACGCGCTGCAACTGCTGGCGCGCCGCCAGCACCTGGCTGGTGGTTTCCGGGAGCGGTACAGTCGGTGCCTGCTGCGGCGCTGATTGCGGTTGCGGCGGCACCTGGGTTGGCGTCATTACTGCCGTTGGCGCGACGGGCGCAAAGGACTGGCGTGGCACTTCTGGCTCAGGCAGTGGCATACGCGGATGGAACGCCAGCGCGCGAAGCAGCGTCATCTCAACGCCCATACGGCGGTCCGGCGCATACGGTAATTCTTTGCGACCAATCAACAGCGTCTGATAGTAAAGCTGAATATCCGTCGGCGGTATGGTGCGCGCCAGTTCACGCATCCGCAGCTCGATGGCGGCCATATCGTTGCCAAGTGCAGCAGGCGAAAGTTGTACCATCGCAATACGATGCAACAGGCCGAGCATTTCCACCAGCAACGCTTCCCACTCGATACCACGGGCAGCGGCTTCATTAATCAGCGCCATTACGCGCTCGCCGTTGGCCTCGACCATCGCTTCAACCAGCGACAGCGCCTGATCGTCGTCAAGCGTACCCAGCATCGCACTGACCGCCTGGGTTGAAACCTGGCCGTCACCGCTGGCAATCGCCTGGTCGGTCAGACTTAAGGCATCTCGCAGGCTGCCTTCAGCGGCGCGCGCCAGCAATTGCAGCGCCCGCGGCTCGTGAGCGATATGTTCTTCGTTGAGGATGTGCTCAAGCTGATGGCGAATTTGCTCGACATCCAGCGCCTTGAGATGAAATTGCAGACAGCGTGACAAAATCGTCACCGGCAATTTCTGCGGATCGGTCGTCGCCAGCAGAAACTTAACGTGCTCCGGCGGCTCTTCAAGGGTTTTTAACAGTGCATTAAAGCTGTGGCGCGACAGCATATGCACTTCGTCGATCAGATAAACTTTGAAACGACCACGCGCCGGAGCGTACTGGACGTTATCCAGCAGGTCGCGAGTGTCTTCAACTTTAGTGCGCGAGGCGGCGTCGATTTCAATCAGATCGACAAAGCGCCCCTGCTCGATTTCACGACAGTTATCGCACACGCCGCACGGCGTCGCGGTAATGCCGGTTTCGCAGTTTAGCCCCTTCGCCAGCAGTCGGGCGATAGAGGTTTTTCCGACGCCACGGGTGCCGGAAAAAAGATAAGCATGATGAATACGCCCTAACGACAAGCCGTTCGCCAGTGCGGTCAGCACATGTTCCTGGCCGACGACGTCAGCAAAGGTTTGTGGGCGCCATTTTCGGGCTAAGACCTGATAACTCATTGGCAGGCTCTGAAACGCTGGAAGGTGGATTCACGAAGGGGTAATGCTAACACAGCCCCGTCAGAACGGCGAGGCTGAATGCACATCTTGTGCTGTCCGTAGCGTGGGCAGCACAAGACTGGCGATAATTAATGGCCCGGGAACGGAACAAGGCTGTAGCTGGTAATGCCCTGTTTTTCGAGACGCTGCTCGCCGCCGAGATCGAACAGGTTGATAATGAACGCAGCGTCAGCCACTTCACCACCCAGACGACGGATCAGTTTAACGGTCGCTTCGATAGTGCCGCCGGTTGCCAGCAGATCGTCCACCACCAGAACTTTGTCGCCCGGTTTGATGGCATCAACGTGGATCTCCAGCTGATCGGTGCCGTATTCCAGATCGTAAGTTTCACTGATGGTTTCACGCGGCAGTTTGCCCGGTTTACGGACCGGTACAAAGCCAACGCCCAGACCCAGAGCTACCGGAGCGCCAAACAAGAAGCCACGCGCTTCGGTGCCGACAACTTTGGTAATGCCCGCATTTTTGTAACGCTCAACCAGCAAGTCGATGCTGAGAGCGTAAGCTTTCGGGTCTTCCAGTAAGCTGGTGACATCGCGGAAAAGAATGCCGGGTTTTGGGTAGTCCTGAATGCTTTTGATGCTATTTTTGAGATACTCAAGCTGCTGTGCAGTCGCGGTCATAAGTGTATGCCTGCTTGTTACGGTGGTACTCACGGCGCGTTTTAAACGTATCAAAAGTAACAGTTGTTTAACCTTTGACCGCCTGCGCCTGTGCTCGAAAACGCCAGAATGTACTGGCTGTACGCAATAATTGCAACTGCGATTGTTGTGCTTCAGTGCTTTTCTTGCTTTTCATCAATCACCGGAATTCGCCACATATAAAAAAGCAAACAGGCGAGAATTACCAGCAACATGATGCGCACCCATGGCATCTGGACGAACCACAGAGAAATTGCAAACGTGAGCAAAATAAGCAAAATCGCCCGCGGTTTGACGCCGCGCGGCATCGCATGATGTTTCTGCCAGAAACGTAGATAGCTGCCAAACCATGAGCGGTACAGCAACCAGGCGTGAAAGCGCGGGGAAGAACGGGCAAAGCACCAGGCCGCCAGCAGGATAAACGGCGTCGTCGGTAATACCGGTAATACCACGCCCAGCGTACCCAGCACTACCGCCAGCCAGCCAATGATGATTAAAATGATTCGTTGCATATTGAGTGTTGTCAGCTTACAGAGTGGCTACTTTAGCATAACAATTATCATTTTCATTGAGGTCTTATCATGAAAACCGCCCTGCTGCTGGAAAAACTGGAAGGACAGCTCGCCACGCTGCGCCAGCGTTGTGCCCCGGTAGCGCAATTTGCCACGCTAAGTGCCCGCTTTGACAGGCACCTTTTTCAGACCCGTGCGACAACACTGCAGGCTTGTCTCGATGAGGCGGGCGATAACATGGCTGCGCTTCGTCATGCGGTTGAGCAGCAACAGCTGCCGCAAGTGGCCTGGCTGGCAGAACATCTGGCGGCGCAACTGGAGGCTATAGCGCGTGAAGCCACAGCCTGGTCGCTACGCGAGTGGGACAGTGCGCCACCGAAAATTGCCCGCTGGCAGCGTAAACGTATTCAGCATCAGGATTTTGAGCGGCGGCTACGTGAGATGGTAGCCGAACGTCGAGCCCGCCTGGCGCGGGTGACCGATCTCGTGGAACAGCAAACGCTGCATCGTGAAGTGGAAGCCTATGAAGCGCGCCTGGCACGCTGCCGCCATGCGCTGGAAAAAATCGAAAACAGGCTAGCGCGCTTAACCCGCTAGCAATGGAGAGAGTATGTCACTGGAAAATGCCCCTGACGATGTCAAACTGGCTGTCGATTTGATTGTGCTGCTGGAAGAAAATCAGATCCCAGCCCGCACCGTGCTGCGCGCGCTGGATATTGTGAAGCGTGATTATGAAAAGAAGTTACAGAGCGATGAGGCTTCGCAAAGCGAGTAAAAAATAAAGGGCGGCATCACTGTCGCCCTTTATTGTCCTTACCCTACCGCTGGTGTCGGATCGTCGCCTTTGTAGTCGCGTTTGACTTCCGTCACCTCATCGCCCTTCTCGTTGTGCAGATGCACTTCAAGCTGGTTAAAGGCAATGTTGATATCGTTTTCACGGCACAGCTGATCGATAGTACGGTTCAGCTCATCGACAGTACGGCTACGGTCACGCAGTTCACGCACATACAGACGCAGCTCATGATCCAACGTGCTGGCACCAAACGCCGTAAAGAAAACTTCCGGCATTGGTTCGTGCATCACCCTTGGGTGCTCAGTCGCCGCCTTCAGTAACACTTTACGCACTTTTTCCAGATCGGAGCCATAGGCCACGCCGAGACGGATCACCAGACGCGTAGTCGTGTCAGTCAACGACCAGTTGATCAGACGCTCGGTAACAAACGCTTTGTTCGGGATGATCACTTCTTTGCGATCGAAATCGGTAATCGTTGTCGCACGAATACGAATCTTACTTACCGTCCCCGAGAAGCTACCAATGGTTACCGTATCGCCAATGCGTACCGGACGTTCGAACAGAATGATCAAACCGGAGACGAAGTTACCGAAAATTTCTTGTAAACCAAAACCAAGACCTACGGATAATGCTGCCGCCAGCCACTGGAGTTTATCCCAAGAGACGCCCAGCGATCCGAACACCGTCATCGCACCAACGGCAATAATGATGTAGTTAAGGATGGTAGTAATGGCATACGACGCGCCCTGGCGCATATTCAGTCGCGAGAGCACCAGCACTTCCAGCAAACCAGGCAGGTTGCGAATCAACGCCCAGGCCACCATTGAGGCGATAATCGCAAACAACAGACTGCCCATGGTGACGTTTTTCACCACCGCAGCGCCAGCTTCAGTGCCGTTGTAATGCCAGAGCGTGATGCTGTCGAGATAGCTGAACACGGTGATCAAATCGGACCAAATTGCCCAGAACATGACACCGAACAGCGCAAACATCAGCAACATGGTAATACGCAGCGTCTGCTGGTTAACTTGCTCCAGTGCAATGGTGGGTTCTTCCGGCGGTTCGGCACCTTCTGCGCCCTCTTTCACCAGATTCTGCCGACGCGCCAGCGCACGACGCCAGGCGATACGCCGCGCCGCTACGCTTAAGCCACGCAGTACTGTCTGGTACAGCAGGTTCCAGATGATCACCAAATAAACGGTTTCAATCCAACGCCCGGAGAGACGCAGCGTGGTGTAGAAATAACCCGTGGCGGTCAGCACCATCAACGCAATCGGGATAATCGACAGCACGGTAATGGTGACCAGTCGCATGGTGTGCGACTCTTTATCACGCCAGCTTTCGCGGCACATCGGCCATACCAGGAAGGCAATCAGCAGCAGGTTGAAGAAAATCATCGCCTGCCCCAGCACATCATCCATCAGATGCAGCGGGGAAAGTTCTGCCACCACAGACCAGAAATGGATAGGCAGCAACGCGAGACTGATGCGGACAATTTGCCGACGCCAGTGGCTGGTCTGCTGTTCCGGCATGCCGAAGTGACGCACGGCAACGCCATTTTTCTCCAGTACCTTCCAGCACAGGCCAAACACCAGCCAGAAAATCGCCAGTTTTTTGCTGAACGACCATAGCAGTTCGCTGATGTTGAGTTGCATGGTCAACAGAATCAGACCAACCGCGAGAATAATCAGGCACACCGGCAGCGCGCGGATCAGGTCGATAAGGATCGCTTTTGGTGTGTTGAGCTGGCTGTCGTTACGCAGGGAACCCACAGCGGAAGCCAGTTTTTGTTGATACGCTTTCAGCCAGCCCAGACGCCAGTGGATCAGCCCGGCAATCAACAGCAGCGGCAAACCGGCGAGGAAAGCGATAAAAACGGCAGGCCAGGCTTTTTCCCAGTTCACCGTGATTTTCATCGACTTAAATTCATCTTTCAGGCTTTGCGGGAACGCTTTGATCCAGTCCCAGTCCATTGGACGGTTACTGTTCACCCAAAAGATTTGCTGAGTCAGGATGGATTTCAGGTTTTTCGACACACTCATTAACTGCTGCTGGTTAATTTGCAGGTTAATGGCCATCATCAGCTGATTACCCAACTGTTTGTTGAGTTGATCCAGCAATTCGCGACGCATATCAACCACTTGCAATAACGCATCGTGAACTTCGCTGTTGACTTCGTTGGCGTGACCTTCTTCCAGTTTGTTGACGAACGCATCGCTCTGGAAGAGTGCATCACGCTGCTGGTTGACTTCAAACTGTTCGAGACGCAAATCCGCGATGCGGTTGGTCATGTTTTCCAGTTCATCCGCCGAGGGCAGCGTTTGTTGTTGCTGGTAAAGGATACGAGACAACAGCAGGCTGCCCTTCAGGACGGCAATCTGCTCTTTAATATTGCGTTCCGATTGCAGCGCCCGCTCCAGCCAGTTTTTGACTTTAATGTTTTGCTGCATCAACTGATTACCGTTTTCAGTCGCGGTAATCAGACGCTGACTTAACTGCTGGTTAATTTCCAGTTCCTGCTTCACCAGCGGATTAGCCTGAATACGCGCGGCTTCATCCGGGGAGACGGCTTCCTGCGCCGTTTTTTCGGTTAAAGTCAGGCGCTTGCTGTTTACTGCTTCTTGCAACAGCTGCAACTGGTGCTCCAGACGGGCGCTGTTCGCCGTCACGTAATCCCGTTGCTTTTGCAAGGTATCCTGTAAGACTGTGTTCCCTTCCAGGCTTTTACGCTGTTGATCAATCTCGGCATTCAGCAAAGCCTGCTGAGCCTGCATTAACACTTTCTGGCTGGGACGTAAGGCAGTCTCGCCGACATCAGTCCCATCCAGACGACTGCGAATTTGTTGCAGCTGCTGCGAAGCGTTATACATCGCATTTTGCACGCGTTCGGGCTGCGTCTGTAACGAAACCAGCTGGCTGTTATAAGACGCCAGATCGTTTTGTGCGTTTTGCAAATCGTCCAGCGCCTGGGCAACGCGAGTTTCCAGCTGGCGCAACGAAAGCGTGCTCAGAATTTTGCGCGTTTCTTCGTCGTTATCGACATCGCTAAGTGCTGTTAACGCCGCGGTCGCCTGGCGCATTTTTTCCGGCGCTTCAGCGACTTTTTGCCGTAGCTGAACTGTCTCTTCTTTTACGCGATCGATTTTATCGAGGGTGGCTAATGTATCTGTCAGATCCTGCTGCACCAGTTTGTCCTGAGCAGAAAGATCTTTTTGTTTATTTAGTGAGTCAAGTTGCGCCTGCAGGTCCGCTTTTGTCGGCAGATCACCATTCGATGACGCCCGCGCAAACGCCGTGTTCTGGCATAACAAGACAAAAACAAAAGCAATAAATGCTGAAAAAACAAAATGCCGTGATCGTTTGTAATACTGGAACATAGTCATGATGAATGAAGGTTTCTGAACCTGAAGAACGACCTGAAAAAGTCAAACCGCAAGAATATCACGACGCAGTGAACCAGAATAGCAACGACGAAAATGTCCAGGAAAAATCCTGGAGTCAGATTCAGGGTTATTCGGTAATGGCAGGGTTACGAAGCGTGGGACACAGGAGATACATCTCCAGTAAGATGGCGACGTAATCGCGGGCTTCTTTTTTAAGATCAAAAGATTGCGGGGCAAAGAGCCAGTTTTCCATCAGGCCGGAAATATAGCCGCGCATAATAATTGCTGCCCGACGCGTCATTAAATCCGCAGGCAACATTTTCGCTTCAATACAATGTTTTAACGTTTGTTCTATACGGTCATAACTTTCCAGACAGAGATTACGTTGTGCCTGTTGCACAACAGCCATTTCTCCGACAAATTCGCATTTGTGGAATATAATCTCCATCAATAATCGACGCCGTTCTTCTGTCACCGTGGATTCAAGAACATGAATTAATATCTCTCTTAATACTGAGAGTGGATCGCCAGGGAATTTTGCCTGATACTCAAGCTCTAGTTCACCAATATTGGATTCTGACAGTTCCCAGATCTCACTGAACAAATCCGACTTGTCTTTAAAATGCCAGTAGATTGCACCGCGCGTAACGCCAGCTGCTTTTGCAATCTCGCCCAGCGAGGTGGATGATACCCCCTGCTGTGAGAAAAGACGTAGAGCCACATCGAGGATGTGTTGGCGCGTTTCTTGCGCTTCTTGTTTGGTTTTTCGTGCCATATGTTCGTGAATTTACAGGCGTTAGATTTACATACATTTGTGAATGTATGTACCATAGCACGACGATAATATAAACGCAGCAATGGGTTTATTAACTTTTGACCATTGACCAATTTGAAATCGGACACTCGAGGTTTACATATGAACAAAAACAGAGGGTTTACGCCTCTGGCGGTCGTTCTGATGCTCTCAGGCAGCTTAGCCCTAACAGGATGTGACGACAAACAGGCCCAACAAGGTGGCCAGCAGATGCCCGCCGTTGGCGTAGTAACAGTCAAAACTGAACCTCTGCAGATCACAACCGAGCTTCCGGGTCGCACCAGTGCCTACCGGATCGCAGAAGTTCGTCCTCAAGTTAGCGGGATTATCCTGAAGCGTAATTTCAAAGAAGGTAGCGACATCGAAGCAGGTGTCTCTCTCTATCAGATTGATCCTGCGACCTATCAGGCGGCATACGACAGCGCGAAAGGCGATCTGGCGAAAGCCCAGGCTGCAGCCAATATCGCGCAATTGACGGTGAATCGTTATCAGAAATTGCTCGGTACTCAGTACATCAGTAAGCAAGAGTACGATCAGGCTCTGGCTGATGCGCAACAGGCGAATGCTGCGGTAACTGCGGCGAAAGCTGCCGTTGAAACTGCGCGGATCAATCTGGCTTACACCAAAGTTACCTCTCCGATTAGCGGTCGCATTGGTAAGTCGAACGTGACGGAAGGCGCATTGGTACAGAACGGTCAGGCGACTGCGCTGGCAACCGTGCAGCAACTTGATCCGATCTACGTTGATGTGACCCAGTCCAGCAACGACTTCCTGCGCCTGAAACAGGAACTGGCGAATGGCACGCTGAAACAAGAGAACGGCAAAGCCAAAGTGTCGCTGATCACCAGTGACGGCATTAAGTTCCCGCAGGACGGTACGCTGGAATTCTCTGACGTTACCGTTGATCAGACCACCGGGTCTATCACCCTACGCGCTATCTTCCCGAACCCGGATCACACTCTGCTGCCGGGTATGTTCGTGCGCGCACGTCTGGAAGAAGGGCTTAATCCAAACGCTATTTTAGTCCCGCAACAGGGCGTAACCCGTACGCCGCGTGGCGATGCCACCGTACTGGTGGTTGGCGCGGATGACAAAGTGGAAACCCGTCCGATCGTTGCAAGCCAGGCTATTGGCGATAAGTGGCTGGTGACAGAAGGTCTGAAAGCAGGCGATCGCGTAGTAATAAGTGGGCTGCAGAAAGTGCGTCCTGGTGTCCAGGTAAAAGCACAAGAAGTTACCGCTGATAATAACCAGCAAGCCGCAAGCGGTGCTCAGCCTGAACAGTCCAAGTCTTAACTTAAACAGGAGCCGTTAAGACATGCCTAATTTCTTTATCGATCGCCCGATTTTTGCGTGGGTGATCGCCATTATCATCATGTTGGCAGGGGGGCTGGCGATCCTCAAACTGCCGGTGGCGCAATATCCTACGATTGCTCCGCCGGCAGTAACGATCTCCGCCTCCTACCCCGGCGCTGATGCGAAAACAGTGCAGGACACGGTGACACAGGTTATCGAACAGAATATGAACGGTATCGATAACCTGATGTACATGTCCTCTAACAGTGACTCCACGGGTACCGTGCAGATCACCCTGACCTTTGAGTCTGGTACTGATGCGGATATCGCGCAGGTTCAGGTGCAGAACAAACTGCAGCTGGCGATGCCGTTGCTGCCGCAAGAAGTACAGCAGCAAGGGGTGAGCGTTGAGAAATCATCCAGCAGCTTCCTGATGGTTGTCGGCGTTATCAACACCGATGGCACCATGACGCAGGAGGATATCTCCGACTACGTGGCGGCGAATATGAAAGATGCCATCAGCCGTACGTCGGGCGTGGGTGACGTTCAGTTGTTCGGTTCACAGTACGCGATGCGTATCTGGATGAACCCGAATGAACTGAACAAATTCCAACTAACACCGGTTGATGTCATTACCGCCATCAAAGCGCAGAACGCCCAGGTTGCGGCGGGTCAGCTCGGTGGTACGCCGCCGGTGAAAGGCCAACAGCTTAACGCCTCTATTATTGCTCAGACGCGTCTGACCTCTACTGAAGAGTTTGGCAAAATCCTGCTGAAAGTGAATCAGGATGGTTCCCGCGTGCTGCTGCGTGATGTGGCGAAAATTGAGCTGGGTGGTGAGAACTACGACATCATCGCAGAGTTTAACGGCCAACCGGCTTCCGGTCTGGGGATCAAGCTGGCGACCGGTGCAAACGCGCTGGATACCGCTGCGGCAATCCGTGCTGAACTGGCGAAGATGGAACCGTTCTTCCCGTCAGGTCTGAAAATTGTTTACCCGTACGACACCACGCCGTTCGTGAAAATCTCTATTCACGAAGTGGTTAAAACGCTGGTCGAAGCGATCATCCTCGTGTTCCTGGTTATGTATCTGTTCTTGCAGAACTTCCGCGCGACGTTGATTCCGACCATTGCCGTACCGGTGGTATTGCTGGGGACCTTTGCCGTCCTTGCCGCCTTTGGCTTCTCGATAAACACGCTAACAATGTTCGGGATGGTGCTCGCCATCGGCCTGTTGGTGGATGACGCCATCGTTGTGGTAGAAAACGTTGAGCGTGTTATGGCGGAAGAAGGTTTGCCGCCAAAAGAAGCTACCCGTAAGTCGATGGGGCAGATTCAGGGCGCTCTGGTCGGTATCGCGATGGTACTGTCGGCGGTATTCGTACCGATGGCCTTCTTTGGCGGTTCTACTGGTGCTATCTATCGTCAGTTCTCTATTACCATTGTTTCAGCAATGGCGCTGTCAGTACTGGTGGCGTTGATCCTGACTCCGGCTCTTTGTGCCACCATGCTGAAACCGATTGCCAAAGGCGATCACGGGGAAGGTAAAAAAGGCTTCTTCGGCTGGTTTAACCGCATGTTCGAGAAGAGCACGCACCACTACACCGACAGCGTAGGCGGTATTCTGCGCAGTACAGGGCGTTACCTGGTGCTGTATCTGATCATCGTGGTCGGCATGGCCTATCTGTTCGTGCGTCTGCCAAGCTCCTTCTTGCCAGATGAAGACCAGGGCGTATTTATGACCATGGTTCAGCTGCCAGCAGGTGCAACGCAGGAACGTACGCAGAAAGTGCTCAATGAGGTAACGAATTACTATCTGACCAAAGAAAAGAACAACGTTGAGTCGGTGTTCGCCGTTAACGGCTTCGGCTTTGCGGGACGTGGTCAGAATACCGGTATTGCGTTCGTTTCCTTGAAGGACTGGGCCGATCGTCCGGGTGAAGAAAACAAAGTTGAAGCGATTACCATGCGTGCAACACGCGCTTTCTCGCAAATCAAAGATGCGATGGTTTTCGCCTTTAACCTGCCCGCAATCGTGGAACTGGGTACTGCAACCGGCTTTGACTTTGAGCTGATTGACCAGGCTGGCCTTGGTCACGAAAAACTGACTCAGGCGCGTAACCAGCTGCTTGCAGAAGCAGCGAAGCACCCTGATATGTTGACCAGCGTACGTCCAAACGGTCTGGAAGATACCCCGCAGTTTAAGATTGATATCGACCAGGAAAAAGCGCAGGCGCTGGGTGTTTCTATCAACGACATTAACACCACTCTGGGCGCTGCATGGGGCGGTAGCTATGTGAACGACTTTATCGACCGCGGTCGTGTGAAGAAAGTTTACGTCATGTCAGAAGCGAAATACCGTATGCTGCCGGATGATATCGGCGACTGGTATGTTCGTGCTGCTGATGGTCAGATGGTGCCGTTCTCGGCGTTCTCCTCTTCTCGTTGGGAGTACGGTTCGCCGCGTCTGGAACGTTACAACGGCCTGCCATCCATGGAAATCTTAGGCCAGGCGGCACCGGGTAAAAGTACCGGTGAAGCAATGGAGCTGATGGAACAACTGGCGAGCAAACTGCCTACCGGTGTTGGCTATGACTGGACGGGGATGTCCTATCAGGAACGTCTCTCCGGCAACCAGGCACCTTCACTGTACGCGATTTCGTTGATTGTCGTGTTCCTGTGTCTGGCGGCGCTGTATGAAAGCTGGTCGATTCCGTTCTCCGTTATGCTGGTCGTTCCGCTGGGGGTTATCGGTGCGTTGCTGGCTGCCACCTTCCGTGGCCTGACCAATGACGTTTACTTCCAGGTAGGCCTGCTCACAACCATTGGGTTGTCGGCGAAGAACGCGATACTTATCGTCGAATTCGCCAAAGACTTGATGGATAAAGAAGGTAAAGGTCTGATTGAAGCGACGCTTGATGCGGTGCGGATGCGTTTACGTCCGATCCTGATGACCTCGCTGGCGTTTATCCTCGGCGTTATGCCGCTGGTTATCAGTACTGGTGCTGGTTCCGGCGCGCAGAACGCAGTAGGTACCGGTGTAATGGGCGGGATGGTGACCGCAACGGTACTGGCAATCTTCTTCGTTCCGGTATTCTTTGTGGTGGTTCGCCGCCGCTTTAGCCGCAAGAATGAAGATATCGAGCACAGCCATACTGTCGATCATCATTGATACAACGTGTAATCACTAAGGCCGCGCAAGCGGCCTTTTTTATGCATAACCGACGAACATTAAGGAGTCATTGAACCACCAACTCAGGATCTCATACGAAAACCAGTATTAACCTCGCATAAAATTCATAAAAAATACTGATTGTTAGTTAATTTATATTAAGTAGCGCTAATAGATTTAATAATCCATAATCATTTAGAGGCTATTCTTAATTATTTGCGGTAATTCTTTATTCATTCCTCGGTTATTACGTCATATTCAGAGCAATCCTGGTATTAGTGTCACCAATTTCATCTGGCGATAATCCTGAAATGTTATGAATAGTTCGAGCAGACTGCTTTTACCTGCTGCGGGTTAGTGCTAGTATGAAAAAATGAGTCCTGTCCCGATTCCTTCCTAATTGTAATTTTTCGTAATAATGCGATGAAAACCTGCAAAGAGTGGCTTATAGTTAAGCTAACAAACGAGAGGGCAAGTCCAGGTCAGTAAGTTTTTTCCATCCCGAAAGGTGTCCGTTAGTTCAACCACTAAGAAGGGGACGCGTTATGGATGAATACTCACCCAAAAGACATGATATCGCACAGCTTAAGTTTCTCTGTGAAACCCTGTATCATGACTGTCTTGCAAACCTTGAAGAAAGCAATCATGGCTGGGTTAACGACCCAACCTCGGCGATCAACCTCCAGTTGAATGAACTGATTGAGCATATTGCGACCTTCGCACTTAATTACAAAATTAAGTATAATGAAGACAATAAGCTCATTGAGCAGATCGACGAATATCTGGATGACACCTTTATGTTGTTCAGCAGTTATGGTATTAATATGCAGGATCTTCAGAAATGGCGGAAGTCAGGTAATCGACTATTCCGTTGTTTTGTCAATGCGACGAAAGAGAATCCTGCGAGTTTATCTTGTTAGAATTATTACAACCATGGGTAGAAGTATGTCCGAAAAACCTTTAACAAAAACCGATTATTTAATGCGTTTACGTCGTTGCCAGACAATTGACACGCTGGAGCGTGTTATCGAGAAAAATAAATACGAATTATCAGATAATGAACTGGCGGTATTTTACTCAGCCGCAGATCACCGCCTCGCCGAATTGACCATGAATAAACTGTACGACAAGATCCCTTCCTCAGTATGGAAATTTATTCGCTAATAAATAATTCGCTTTCGGAGCTATAACCGGCTGTTTATTAAGAATTTTATACTTTTTCGCCATGAAGACGTACCCTATGTGATCTTTATCACACAGATGTAATGGGAACGTTCTCTTCACTGACTTTTCGTCTTACTGTGTTGCCGCATTTTCAGCAACCGGAGGTCAGTAATGAGCACAGAAAAAGAAAAGATGATTGCTGGTGAGTTGTATCGCTCGGCAGATGAGACGTTATCTCGCGATCGCCTGCGCGCTCGTCAGCTTATTCACCGATACAATCATTCCCTGGCGGAAGAGCACACATTACGCCAGCAAATTCTCGCTGATTTATTCGGTCAGGTGACAGAGGCTTATATTGAGTCAACGTTTCGCTGTGATTATGGCTATAACATTTTTCTCGGCAATAATTTTTTCGCCAACTTCGATTGCGTGATGCTTGATGTCTGCCCTATTCGCATCGGTGATAACTGTATGTTGGCACCAGGCGTTCATATCTACACGGCAACACATCCCATCGACCCTGTAGCACGTAATAGCGGTGCTGAACTGGGGAAACCCGTCACCATCGGTAATAACGTCTGGATTGGCGGACGCGCGGTCATTAACCCTGGTGTGACCATTGGTGATAACGTCGTGGTAGCCTCAGGTGCAGTTGTCACAAAAGATGTCCCGGACAACGTTGTCGTGGGCGGTAATCCAGCCAGAATCATTAAAAAATTGTAACCAGCTTTTCGCAACTGTTATGCAAAATTGTGGTAAATCTGTTACTTTCCCTCTACTATTCCCACGTTAAAATAGGGTGTTCCCTGGAAAGTTGCAGATACCACGAAGGCAAACGATGACCGAAATACAACGCCTGTTGACCGAAACAATTGAGTCTCTAAATACCCGCGAAAAACGCGACAACAAACCCCGCTTTAGTATCAGTTTTATCCGTAAACATCCGGGGCTGTTTATCGGTATGTATGTTGCTTTTTTTGCCACCCTGGCGGTGATGTTGCAGTCCGAAACGCTTTCAGGCTCTGTCTGGCTACTGGTTGTATTATTTATCCTGCTTAATGGTTTCTTCTTTTTCGATGTCTACCCACGCTACCGCTATGAAGATATCGACGTGCTGGATTTCCGCGTTTGCTATAACGGCGAATGGTACAACACGCGCTTTGTACCTGCCGCGCTGGTTGAAGCCATCTTGAACTCTCCGCGTGTCGCGGATGTTCAAAAAGAACAACTGCAAAAAATGATCGTCCGTAAAGGTGAATTGTCTTTTTACGATATTTTTACCCTTGCTCGCGCCGAATCAACATCTTAAGTTAGAGTTACATACCAGGCGTAAAGCTCTGCGCCTGGTCAAATGACAACGTTCGTTTCCACCCATCACTTGATGAAATACCGGCTCTACCTCCTTATCTCCTGCCAGCCTTTTTCCACAATCGGATATACTTTCTCTACACTGTGTTAATAAGGATATGCTGGTGAGAACACGACATCTGGTCGGCCTTATTTCGGGAGTACTGATTCTTTCAGTATTGCTGCCTGTCGGCTTAAGCATCTGGCTGGCCCATCAGCAGGTAGAAACATCATTTATTGAAGAGCTGAATACCTATTCCTCCCGCGTCGCTATTCGGGCCAATAAGGTGGCGATACAAGGGAAAGATGCACTGCAAGAGCTGGAAAGATGGCAAGGCGCTGCCTGTAGCGAAGCCCATCTCATGGAAATGCGTCGGGTATCTTACAGTTATCGCTATATTCAGGAAGTGGTTTATATCGATAACAACGTTCCCCAGTGTTCGTCTCTGGAGCATGAAAGCCCGCCCGATACCTTCCCCGAGCCAGGTAAAATTTCGAAAGATGGTTATCGTGTCTGGTTAACATCGCATAACGATTTAGGCATTATCCGTTACATGGTTGCCATGGGAACGGCACATTATGTCGTCATGATCGACCCCGCTTCCTTTATTGATGTCATTCCCTATAGCTCATGGCAAATTGATGCCGCCATTATTGGCAATGCCCATAACGTTGTGATAACCAGCAGCGATGAAATTGCTCAGGGAATTATTACCAGACTACAAAAAACACCCGGTGAGCATATCGAAAATAATGGAATCATTTACGATATCCTGCCCTTCCCGGAAATGAATATTTCGATCATCACCTGGGCTTCAACGAAAATGTTGCAGAAAGGCTGGCATCGGCAAGTCTTTATTTGGTTACCGCTCGGGTTGGTGATTGGCCTGCTGGCAGCGATGTTTGTGCTGCGTATTTTGCGCCGTATCCAGTCACCACATCATCGGCTGCAGGATGCTATCGAAAATCGTGATATTTGCGTGCACTATCAGCCGATTGTCTCCTTAGCCAATGGCAAAATTGTCGGTGCTGAGGCACTGGCGCGCTGGCCGCAGACAGACGGTAGTTGGTTGTCACCAGATAGTTTTATTCCGCTGGCACAGCAAACGGGCCTTTCTGAGCCATTGACGCTACTGATTATAAGAAGCGTCTTCGAAGATATGGGCGACTGGCTGCGTCAGCATCCGCAGCAGCATATTTCGATCAATCTTGAATCCACCGTGCTCACCTCGGAAAAAATCCCGCAATTGCTGCGTGAAATGATCAATCACTATCAGGTTAATCCCAGACAGATCGCGCTTGAACTCACTGAACGCGAGTTTGCCGATCCGAAAACCAGCGCCCCGATAATTTCTCGCTACCGGGAGGCGGGCCATGAAATTTATCTTGATGATTTTGGTACGGGGTATTCAAGTTTAAGTTATTTACAGGATCTGGATGTCGACATTCTGAAGATCGATAAATCTTTCGTTGATGCGCTGGAATATAAAAATGTCACGCCGCATATCATCGAAATGGCAAAAACACTGAAACTGAAAATGGTAGCGGAGGGAATCGAAACCAGTAAGCAAGAAGAGTGGTTACGCCAGCATGGCGTGCACTACGGTCAGGGCTGGCTCTACAGCAAGGCATTACCGAAAGAAGATTTCTTACGCTGGGCCGAGCAACATTTGTGAATTGTAGGGCTGACGGCACGCCGCACAGCCCGTCACGCTACCTATTCGTCGATGATTGACTCGAATCCGCCATAAATCATTCGCTTACCATCAAACGGCATGGACTCGCCGAACTCTTTCATCCGTGGGTCCGACATCATCTTTTGATTAGCAGCGTCGCGGACCTCTTTTGAGGGGTATTCAATCCAGCTAAAGACAACCTCTTCATTCTCTTCAGCTTTTACCGCCATACGAAAATCGGTCACTTTGCCATCCGGTACATCGCTGGCCCAGCATTCGACAATACGAAGCGCGCCAAACTCTTTAAACAATGGCGCAGCCTTAGCAGCCATTTCCCGATAGGCATCCTTTTTATCGGCAGGAACGGCAACCACAAAACCATCAACATACTTCATCAGACATACCTCCGAAGCGTACTGCGCAGCCAGACAATTCTTGCGACGTCAGTTGTGGTTAAAGTTTAGCCATGTTGGGGTTTTTTGACGAAACGGGGGGAGGCAGAAATGGGTGGGGGCCCTGCCAGCTACATCCCGGCACACGCGTCATCTGCCTTGGCTGCTTCCTTCCGGACCTGACCTGGTAAACAGAGTAGCGTTGCGGGAGAACCAACAGAGCCCCCATTGAGAGCGTTGAGAACCAACGCGCAGGCGCATTATCACTGCTGCCCCGGCTAATTGCAACCCATTGCGTGCCGGATGCTGGTTTCTTGCGCAATGCGACTTCACTCGGGCGTTTTTCCAGATTATGCTGAAAAATTACCTCAGGAAGAAAAGATGGAAAAAGAAGATTCATTTCCCCAACGCGTCTGGCAAATCGTAGCCGCTATTCCCGAAGGCTATGTCACCACTTACGGTGATGTGGCGAAACTGGCAGGATCGCCCCGCGCCGCGCGCCAGGTGGGCGGTGTGTTAAAGCGTCTCCCTGAAGGCAGCACCTTACCCTGGCATCGGGTGGTTAATCGCCACGGCACAATTTCGCTAACCGGACCGGATTTACAGCGTCAACGACAGGCATTACTGGCAGAAGGTGTGATGGTATCGGGAAGCGGGCAAATCGACTTGCAGCGTTATCGCTGGAACTACTAACCCTCTCCGGGCGGAGAGGGTTAACTGCGCTTAATATTGCGTAGGAGCTGGAACTGCCGAAGACGGATTCACCTGAGTTGGTGAAGTCGAAGGTACAGTAGTCGTTGCGCCACCGCTGGCCTGAACCGGCACGGCGGTTTGCTGCACCGGCACCAATGTCAGGTCGGCTTTAGTTCCGCCCTGGTTGATCACCGGCTGAACGGTATCGGTAATAAATACCAGTTTGTCATTCACGGTAATCGCCGCACTCAACAGAATACGCGCATTCGGCTGAACATCTGCCGGATTAAATGGCAGAACAAAGCTGAATGGTGACTGTTTGCCTTCGGTACGCACCGCTTTCTGCGCCAGTACTTTTGACGGTGCATCGGCTAACGACGCGTCAGAAAGTGTCACGGTCAGCACAGCATCAGGCGGCAGTGCGACTTTCTGACGGATCCAGACGGTACCGGAGACATTCGGTTGCTGGATAGCAGGTTGTTGTGTTGCTGAAATAGACGTATTTGCCGCCGGTGCTGGCGTCTGAATATCCGCGCTTTTATCTGCGCAAGCCGCCAACGCAATCGCAACCGCTAAACCACTGGCCATGTGCACGAGTTTCATTCACTTCTCCTTATTATCAATGCACCAGCGGGCTAACTTTCCTCGCCGGAAGAGTGGTTAACAAAATAGTAACGTCAACAAGTGTGGCACACATCACGCATTTCTGCCTGTAATTAGCCCGTAATTCAGACCATTGCCCCCATCGGACCAGTGGCAAATTTGCGTTATACTCAACTCACTTTGGCTTGCTGCGGCAGCTTTGTTACTGGAGAGTTATATGAGTCAGGCGCTAAAAAATTTACTGACATTGTTAAATCTGGAAAAAATTGAGGAAGGACTCTTTCGCGGCCAGAGTGAAGATTTAGGTTTACGCCAGGTGTTTGGCGGCCAGGTCGTGGGTCAGGCCTTGTATGCTGCAAAAGAGACCGTCCCTGAAGAGCGGCTGGTACATTCGTTTCACAGCTACTTTCTTCGCCCAGGCGATAGTAAGAAGCCGATTATTTATGATGTCGAAACGCTGCGTGACGGTAACAGCTTCAGCGCCCGCCGGGTTGCTGCTATTCAAAACGGCAAACCGATTTTTTATATGACTGCCTCTTTCCAGGCACCAGAAGCGGGTTTCGAACATCAAAAAACAATGCCGTCCGCGCCAGCGCCTGATGGCCTGCCTTCGGAAACGCAAATCGCCCAATCGCTGGCGCACCTGCTGCCGCCAGTGCTGAAAGATAAATTCATCTGCGATCGTCCGCTTGAAGTCCGTCCGGTGGAGTTTCATAACCCACTGAAAGGGCACGTCGCAGAACCGCATCGTCAGGTGTGGATCCGCGCAAATGGTAACGTGCCGGATGATCTGCGCGTTCATCAGTATCTGCTCGGTTACGCTTCTGATCTTAATTTCCTGCCGGTAGCTTTACAGCCGCACGGCATCGGTTTTCTCGAACCGGGGATTCAGATTGCCACCATTGACCATTCCATGTGGTTCCATCGCCCGTTTAATTTGAATGAATGGCTGCTGTATAGCGTGGAGAGCACCTCGGCGTCCAGCGCTCGCGGCTTTGTGCGCGGTGAGTTTTATACCCAGGATGGCGTGCTGGTTGCCTCGACCGTTCAGGAAGGGGTGATGCGTAATCACAATTAAAAAAATAGCCGGAGGTGAAAACCGTCCGGCTGTTTTTTTGCAGTGCTTGTTACGCGTTATAGGCATTCTCGCCGTGGCTGTTGACGTCCAGCCCTTCTCGCTCTTGTTCTTCCGGCACACGCAGGCCAACCGTCAGATCCGCCAGTTTGTAGCCAATAAATGCCACCACACCGGACCAGACGATCGTAATGGCGATGCTTTCCAGCTGTACCAGCAACTGATGGCCCATCGTCACACCTTCAGCGAAGCCCACGCCACCCAGCGAACTGGCGGCAAAAATCCCGGTCATGATACAGCCGACAATGCCACAAACGCCGTGCACACCGAAGACATCGCAGGGATCATCCACCCGCAGCAAGCGTTTGAGCATGGTAACGCCCCACAAGCCCGCCAGACCAGCTACCACGCCGATAATCAACGCGCCGCCAACCCCAATGTAGCCACAGGCTGGCGTCACGCCGACCAGACCGGCAATCGCGCCTGAACACGCTCCCAGCAGTGAAGGCTTACCACGCAGCGCCCATTCACCGAAGATCCAGCCAAGAATTGCCGCCGCCGTTGCGACCACAGTATTCACAAATGCCAGTGCTGCGATTTCATTCGCCGTGCCCGCTGACCCGGCGTTAAAGCCAAACCAACCGATATAGAGAATGGCAGTCCCGGTGAAGACCATCGGCAGGTTGTGCGGTTTAAACGCCTCTTTGCCGAAGCCCACGCGTTTGCCTATCAGATATGCGCCCACCAGACCGGCGATTGCGGCGTTAATGTGCACCACGGTGCCACCCGCGAAATCCAGTGCACCGTGAGAAGCCAGCAAACCGCCGCCCCAGACCATATGCGCAATCGGAATGTAGGAGAGCGTCAGCCATACCACCACGAAAATCAACACAGCTGAGAAGCGGATTCGTTCCGCCAGTGCTCCAACTATCAAGCCTACGGTAATGCAGGCAAACGATCCCTGAAACGCTACGTGGATATACTGATAAATGCTGCCCATCACCGCCGTCAGTTCGATGTTTTTCAGCATCAGCCAGTTAATGTTGCCGAAGAAGTTGTTGCCCTCACCAAACGCCAGCGAGTAACCGTAAACCACCCAGAGAATACAGACCAGTGCAAACGTCACCGTCACCTGCGTCAGCATCGACAGCACGTTTTTGCCGCGAATCAACCCACCGTAAAACAGGGCAATCCCCGGAATAGTCATAAACAGCACCAGCGCAGTACAGATCATCATAAACGCATTGTCGGCTTTATCGGCCACCGCAGGTGCAGCCATTACCAGTCCCGGCAGCATCGCCAGTGAAGCAAGCCCAGTTTTTATCGTCGCTATCTTCATTTTTCGTTCCTGTTGCTGTGTGCCAGAGATTACAGCGCCGCTTCGTCGGCTTCGCCGGTACGAATACGAATGACGCGTTGCAATTCAGCGACGAAGATTTTGCCGTCGCCAATTTTTCCGGTGTAAGCCGCCTTACTGACGATATCGATCACTTCATCGAGTTGGTCATCAGCAATCGCCACATCAATTTTTACTTTTGGCAGGAAGTTGACGCTGTATTCCGCTCCCCGGTACAGCTCGGCATGCCCTTTCTGACGCCCGAAACCTTTCACTTCGGTGACGGTCAGGCCCTGAATACCAATGGAAGATAACGCTTCACGAACGTCTTCCAGCTTGAATGGTTTGATTATCACGGTCACCAGCTTCATAGATCCCCTCCGGTCAGAATTCGGTAATGGTTCTGCTACACGAAGAAGGTATTGCAAGCGGTGTGCCAGAAATGAAAAACGAGAAAGAGAGCAGGAAGTTAAGAAGATTGAAAATGAAAACGCACTATGACAGTGCACAGTGCGTTACATTTTTGCACCAACGATGAAATATTGCGCTATTCAGGCGCTCAATGATTCCTCTTCACGCACGCTGGCTGCCAGCTCTTCGCCCGCAAGTTGCAGTTGATACATCTGCCAGTAGCGTCCCTGGGCCGCTAGCAGTTGCTGGTGAGTGCCCTGCTCCACGGCTTGCCCACGATGAAGCACCAGAATAGTGTCGGCATCAACAATAGTTGATAAGCGGTGAGCAATCACCACCAGCGTGGTATGCTCACGCACCGCCGCCAGAGCATGTTGAATCGCCTGTTCAGTACCGGAGTCAATGCTGGCGGTTGCCTCATCAAG
Source organism: Escherichia sp. WS547 (assembly GCF_046486065.1). Lineage (NCBI taxonomy): Bacteria > Pseudomonadati > Pseudomonadota > Gammaproteobacteria > Enterobacterales > Enterobacteriaceae > Escherichia > Escherichia sp. WS547. Next base: position 29,216 of record NZ_JBJQMA010000026.1, read on the forward strand.
GATCAGGATTTGCGGCGTCTCCACCAGCACGCGTGCCAGTGCCAGTAGTTGCTTTTGCCCGACGGAGAGATTATTCCCCTGCTCTCCCAGCGGCGTATAAATACCATCACTCATGCTGCGCGCCAGCTCCGCCAGTTGCACGGTTTCCAGCGCCTGCCAGACGCGTTCTTCGGAGATATCACGTCCCAGCGTCACGTTGGCGAGAAAGGTATCCGCCAGCACTACCGGATCTTGCTGCACCATCGCCACGCCCTGACGCAGCGCGCTGTGACTTAACGAACTTAATGGACGACCATCAAGGCGAATCTCACCTTCCGTTAGCGGGTAATAGCCCATCAATAAACTGGCGAGGGTGCTTTTGCCACTGCCGGTATGCCCGACCAGTGCCACAAAGTTACGCGAAGGCACAGAGAGATTAATGTTCTTTAGCACCAGATTGTCATCGCGATAAGCAAATGACACGTTATCGACTTCGATGGTGCCGCTCTGTAACGGGCGATCATCATTGCCATATTGCTGGCGCGGTCCGTCCATCAGTTCAAACACACGCTCACCAGCAACTACAGCCTGTTGCAGCATCGCCTGCTGCGTGGTCAGTTCGATTAATGGTTCGTTAAGTCGCCCAAGATAGCTGATAAATGCATACAACACGCCCACTTCAATGGTGCCGCTGGCGGAGAAGCCAAACAGCATCAACAACCCACAAAGAATGAGCGATGAAAACAGACTCAGCAGCGGACGCAGCAGAAAACCGTCGAGGCGCAGGGTTTGCATCCTCGCCATATAGTGTGAACGACTGGCCTCACCCATACGTTCGCCAAATCGCGACTGCTGACGGAACTGCTGGATAACGCTCATGCCATTGATGATTTCGTTAAAGCCGTCGTTGATATCTGCCAGATAAGCGCGTACACGGCGGACGATCGGCGTGCTGTAACGCTGATATATCACCATTACCACCAGCACCACCGGGAAAATCATTATCGCCACCAGCGCCATTCGCCAGTCGAGGCTGAACATCGCCACCAGCATCGCGCCCACCAGTGCGGCGCTACGCAGGACAGTTGCCACTACGGTAACGTAGAGGTCGCGGATCACTTCAGTGTCATTAGTGACGCGGGAAATCACCTGCCCGACGGGTTGGGTATCAAACTCGCTTAATGGCTGGCGTAACGCAGCATCCATCACGTCGGTACGCAACTGTTGCACTACGCCTACTGCCGCCCGATTAAACAGCAGCGACTGCGCGTAATGTAGCCCGGCGGCAAACAGTTGCAGCCCAACATACGCCGCAGCCAGCCCTGCAACCACTTTCAACGGCAGGTTATTTTTCGCTACCATATTGTCGATAAAATAGCTGATAAGCAGCGGCCCACTGACTTCTGCCGCTGCCGCAACCCACATCATCAGGACCGCAATCCCCAGCGGTTTACGCCACGGCGAACCGTACGCTAACAGACGCTTGAGAGTCGGCCACAGTTGGCTAAAACTACGCATCAACGGCCTCCTCGCGAATTTCCGGAGCGTCGTCGAGCGCCGCCTCCAGTTGTTGATAGCGATACATATCGCGATACCAGCCGCTTTGTTGCGCCAGCTCATCATGATTGCCACGCTGAGCGATATGTCCGTGCTGCATCACAATAATTTCACTGGCTTCCGTCAGTGCCGAATGGCGATGGGCACTGATGATTACCGTTCTTCCCTGCCCCCACTGACGCAGGTTATGCAGGATCTGGTGCTCTGTGCGTCCGTCCACCGCCGAAAGCGCATCATCAAGGATGAGGATTTCCGCGTTGACTAATAACGCACGAGCAATGGAGATACGCTGTTTTTGCCCACCGGAAAGCATCACGCCGCGCTCGCCCACTTCTGTATCGTAACCTTGCGGTAAACGCAAAATATCGTCATGCACGCTGGCTAACCGCGCGACATGCTCAATCTCTTGCTGGGTGGCATTCGGGCAACCCAACGCGATGTTGTTCGCTACGGTGTCGGAAAAAAGGAACGGTGTCTGGCTAACTACCGCCAGGCGGCTACGCCAGCTATCGAGTTGTAACTTCGTCAGAGGAATATCATGAAAGCGGATATCCCCCTCGCTGACGTCGAAATGACGCTGAATGAGCGACAACAGGGTACTTTTGCCGGAACCAGTCGGCCCGCAAATACCCAGCATCTGACCGGGTTTCAGGGCGAAATTGACGTTTTCCAGCGCAGGATGGTCAGTCTGCGGATACGTGAACTGGCGAATATTTACATCCAGTTCGCCACGACCTTCCGGCACGGGTTCGCTACCATCATTCACCACCGGCGCTTCCGCCAGCATCGCGCGAATGCGGCTGTACGCAGCACTACCACGTTCCACTATGTTAAACATCCATGCCAGCGCCAGCATTGGCCAAATCATCAGACCTAAATACATCATAAAACTGGTGAGCTGGCCCAGCGTTAAACTACCCTGCACCACCATCCAACTACCGCCGCCAATCGCCAGCAAGTTCGCCATACCAATCGCGATATAGATGGTCGGGTCGAAACGAGCATCAATACGCGCCACCCGCATGTTTTTTTTGCCGGTATCTTCGGCATCCGCGGCAAATAACGCCGACTGGCGATCTTCCAGACCAAAGGCTTTGATCATACGGATACTGGTGAGGCTTTCCTGGGTGCGGTCATTAAGACTGGAAAACGCCGCCTGTGCCAGCTTAAAGCGTTCATGCAAGGCATCGCCGTTGCGCTTAATCATGATCGCCATCACTGGCATCGGCAACAGGGCAAATAAGGTCAACTGCCAGCTAATTTGCGTAGACATCATAATCAACACAGCGCAGCCCATCACCAGTGAATCCACCAGCGTCAGCACCCCTTCTCCGGCGGCAAACACGACGCGATCGACGTCATTGGTCGCACGAGCCATGAGGTCACCCGTGCGATGACGCAGGTAAAACTCAGGATGCTGCCGGCTTAGCTGACGGTAATAATCTTCACGCAGTTCAACAGCCAGTTGATAAGACGCACCAAACAGCAATACGCGCCAGACGTAACGCAGGAGATAAACCACAACGGCAATCAGCACCATGGTGGCGATCCACATCAGGATCTGCCCGGTAGTAAAGTGTTGTTCTGTCACGCCATCGACAACAATACCAACCACTTTTGGCGGAACCAGTTGCAGCATCGCGATAATGACAAGCAAGGCGACAGCCCCGAGATAGCGACGCCATTCCCGACGGAAATACCAGCTTAATTGAGCAAATAATCGCACGCGTTGTGTCCTGACCTGATTCTGGATATTTATTCGATGGGTAAAGAAGTGGTGTATTTAATCTGTTCCATCGCGAAGCTGGAAGTGACGTCCGACAGCCCCGGCACGCTGTTTACCAGACGCTTATAAAACTCGTCGTAGCGTTTCATGTCGGCAACCTGGACGCGCATCAGATAATCGTATTCACCGGCCATGCGCCAGAACCCCAGCACTTCTGGCATTTCGGTAACCACCGTGACAAAGCGGCAATACCATTCGCTGCTGTGATGTTGCGTTTTTATCAGCACAAAGGCGGTCAGGCCGAGGCCTATTTTTTCCGGATCCAGCAGGGCGACTTTGCCGATAAGGATACCGTCGTCCTCCAGCCGTTTCAGACGCTTCCAGCACGGGGTGGTTGTCAGATTAACGGCTTCAGCCAGTGCCTGCAAAGAGAGGGTGCAATCCTGCTGTAGTAAGGCCAGCAGCTTACGGTCAATTTTATCTAACATAGCCCTTCCACGGAGAATTTTTTTCTCTTTTAATTCTATTTTAAAGGTGAAATCGCGACAATTTATTCTGTGCGGTTTAAACACCACGGCACAAAATGACAAATTCAACGCAAAAAAAACCGGGCAATTGCCCGGTGCTGGAAGGGATCTCGTTATTCGGGGGAATAAGGTAGATGTGGATAGTCCAGCCAGTGCGTCAAATAGTGAGAGACAGCCTGATTTCGGCAATGTCCAATCACCGGTAAATGCGGGAGTTCCGCGCGCAGTTGCGGCATCGCATTGCCCATAATAAAGCCGCTACCGACGCTGCCTAACATTTCGCGATCGTTCATCGCATCACCAAAGGCCATGCAATCGCGCAACGATAAACCTAAATGTTGGGTCAGCACCGTCAATGCTGCGCCTTTATTGCAGCCCACCGGCAGCACTTCGAGGCAATCCGTGGCGGAAAAACATAAATGTGCACGCTCGCCTAATGCTTCGTGTAGCTGGATCTGCAAGCGTGTAAGATCGTCGTGATCGCCACAGAAGCAGATCTTGGTGACGCTGCCGAGTGGCATTTTTTTGACATCGATTATCTGATAACGAAAACCGCTATAGACAAATGCCTGCAACAACGCAGGGATCTCTTTCCCGGTAAACCAACCATCGTCATTGAAGATATGCATGCTGGCTCGGGTATCCCATTGCTGATACAGCACCAGCTCCGCGACATCCGCAGGTAAATCATCACGATGTAAAAGTTCACCTTCCAGAGAATGCACGCGCGTTCCGTTGCCGGTAATCAAATATGCATCCAGCGATAGCGCCCCGAGAATATGCTGCATCTCCAGCGCATGACGCCCCGTGGCAAAAGTGAGGGTAATGTCGCGTTCACGCAGTCGCGCCAAAGTAGAGAGGGTTTTCTCACCTAAATGATGGTCAGGCATCAATAAAGTGCCATCCATATCAAATGCTGCCAGACGAGCCATTTCTTTCTCCACTCTGTGACACGGTTAATGGTGATTGAGTATCACCTGATATATACGGAAGTAATAGTGAATAGTTAAATAATATTGTTCCGGGTTTATATGCGACTGCTCAACCGTCTTAACCAGTATCAACGTCTGTGGCAACCTTCCGCCGGAAAGCCGCAAACCGTCACCGTCAGCGAACTGGCCGAACGCTGTTTTTGCAGCGAACGCCATGTTCGTACGCTGTTACGCCAGGCACAGGAGGCGGGATGGCTGGAGTGGCAGGCGCAGTCAGGACGCGGAAAGCGCGGACAATTACGCTTTCTGGTCACGCCAGAATCGCTACGCAATGCGATGATGGAAAAGGCACTGGAAACCGGAAAGCAGCAAGATGTGCTGGAGCTGGCGCAACTGGCCCCAGGTGAGCTGCGCACTCTGTTACAGCCGTTTATGGGCGGACAATGGCAAAACGATACGCCCACGTTGCGTATTCCCTACTATCGCCCGCTCGAACCGCTACAACCGGGCTTTTTGCCCGGCCGTGCCGAGCAGCATCTCGCCGGACAGATATTTTCCGGCCTGACCCGCTTCGATAATAATACCCAGCGCGCGATTGGCGATTTAGCGCATCACTGGGAAACCTCTGCTGACGGGTTACGCTGGGACTTTTATCTTCGTTCAACCCTACACTGGCATAACGGCGATGCAGTAAAAGCCTCACACTTACACCAGCGATTATTGATGCTGTTACAACTGCCAGCACTGGATCAATTATTTATTAGCGTGAAGCGTATTGAAGTCACCCATCCGCAGTGTCTGACCTTCTTTTTACATCGCCCTGATTACTGGCTTGCGCACCGGCTGGCGAGCTATTGCAGCCATCTGGCGCATCCGCAATTCCCACTGATCGGCACGGGTCCTTTTCGCTTAACACAATTCACAGCGGAGCTGGTGCGCCTGGAGAGTCATGATTATTACCATTTACGTCATCCGCTGCTTAAAGCGGTTGAGTACTGGATAACTCCGCCGCTTTTCGAAAAAGATTTGGGAACCAGTTGTCGGCATCCCGTGCAAATCACCATCGGCAAACCGGAGGAGCTGCAACGGGTCAGCCAGGTCAGTAGTGGCATCAGTTTAGGTTTTTGCTATTTAACGTTGCGCAAAAGTCCCCGACTCTCCCTCTGGCAGGCGCGAAAAGTGATCTCCATTATTCATCAATCCGGTTTATTACAAACGTTAGAAGTCGGAGAAAACCTGATCACCGCCAGTCATGCATTACTGCCAGGCTGGACTATTCCGCATTGGCAAGTACCGGATGAAGTCAAACTACCGAAAACCTTGACGCTGGTTTATCACCTACCGATAGAACTTCATACCATGGCAGAACGCCTACAGGCGACACTGGCAGCGGAAGGCTGTGAACTCACAATTATTTTTCATAACGCAAAAAACTGGGACGACACGACCCTACTGGCACACGCAGACCTCATGATGGGCGACAGATTAATTGGCGAAGCACCGGAATATACTCTGGAGCAATGGCTGCGCTGCGATCCGCTGTGGCCACATGTTTTCGACGCTCCAGCATACGCACATCTACAATCGACACTGGATGCCGTGCAAATAATGCCTGATGAAGAAAACCGATTTAATGCCCTGAAAGCGGTTTTTAGCCAGTTAATGACAGATGCGACGCTGACGCCGCTGTTCAACTATCACTATCGCATTAGTGCCCCTCCCGGCGTGAACGGTGTGCGACTGACACCGCGCGGCTGGTTTGAATTTACCGAAGCCTGGCTTCCCGCGCCGTCGCAATGAATAGCTGGTCCGGGTTAATCGCAGGCGTTACCATAACGCTTTTATTGTTCAAGCAGGATTATCTATGAAACGTGCTGTCGTTGTGTTCAGTGGAGGCCAGGATTCCACCACCTGTCTGGTGCAGGCATTACAACAATATGATGAAGTCCATTGCGTGACGTTCGATTACGGTCAGCGACATCGCGCAGAAATCGACGTGGCACGCGAACTGGCGCTGAAACTGGGGGCACGCGCGCATAAGGTTCTTGATGTAACGCTGCTCAACGAGCTGGCGGTCAGTAGCCTGACGCGTGACAGCATTCCGGTGCCTGATTATGAACCTGAAGCTGATGGCATCCCGAATACGTTTGTCCCTGGGCGTAATATTTTGTTCCTGACGCTGGCGGCAATATATGCGTATCAGGTAAAAGCAGAAGCGGTGATTACCGGCGTCTGTGAAACGGATTTCTCCGGCTACCCGGATTGCCGCGATGAGTTTGTGAAAGCACTAAACCATGCCGTCAGTTTGGGCATGGCGAAAGATATTCGTTTTGAAACGCCGCTGATGTGGATTGATAAAGCGGAAACCTGGGCGCTGGCAGATTATTACGGCAAACTGGATTTAGTCCGTAACGAAACGTTGACCTGCTATAACGGCATTAAAGGCGACGGTTGCGGTCATTGTGCGGCATGTAATTTACGCGCCAACGGTTTGAATCATTATCTGGCCGATAAACCGACGGTGATGGCAGCGATGAAGCAGAAAACCGGGTTGAAGTAATTATTCCGGGTGTCGCCGGATGCGGCTTGAGCATCCGGCACCACAAAACGTTTACTTAATCATCTGCTCCAGCTTTTCGCGCAATTCCCCTTCCAGAGCTAATGCTTTCTGCGTTTTAAGATCAATACAAACAAACGTAATAAGCGCATCCGCTACCACTTGCCCTTCCGGCTCCAGTGTAATGACCTGGCTTAAGATGCCGCTTTTACCGTTTAATTGCTGCAACTGACTGGTAATGGTTAACAGGTCGCTTAATACCGCCGGGCGACGATAGTTAATATTGATATTGACCACGACGAAGGCGATGTTATGGGCCGTCATCCACTGAAAACTGTCGCTATTTTCCAACCCATCCCAGCGGGCTTCTTCGAGAAACTCCAGATAGCGGGCGTTATTAACGTGCTGGTAAACATCGAGATGATATCCACGAACTTTGATTTGTGTTTGCATAGCGCAATAACCTTACGTTGTTTTTATAAAAACTGTTATAAGTACAGAGGTCATAACTGGTATGACCTCTTCAGTCTGGCAAAAAATTGCCACTATGCAAATTAATTACAGGGTTAATACCGCCAGATTACGTTCCACCAGCGAATTGCCCATCCCCGGCACCTGCTTGAGATCCTCCACCGTTTTAAACGGACCGTACTCTTCGCGATAACTGACAATCGCCTGCGCTTTCTTCAGGCCAACGCCATTCATCGCGCGGGCTAACTCTTCCGCGCTGGCATTATTAATGCTGACCCGGGTGCCTTCTTCGTCACTGGCTTTCGCCGGTACTGCTGCTTTACTTTGTGCTGCAGGAGCTTCCGCTTTGGTTTCTACCGTTGTCGGTTTCGTCGCAGGAGCTGCCGCCAGCGCGCTATGAGACATTCCGGCACAAGCCAGAGACAGGGTAATGAGCAGTGCTTTAATTCCGTGTTTCATACTGTTTTCTCCTTGTTTGTTAACAGTGGAATCACCTTAACGGCAGTGAAAACAGTAAACAAATGGCAATGTTCAGAAATGGAAAAGGCCGCGAAAGCGACCTTTTCTTGTTACAGCTGCAAAGCATTTTTTTGCGAGGCGGCTTCAGGATTATTGCTGTTCCAGCGCATCGCCAATTTTGATTTTCGCCTCTTTACGCAGGTTACTCATCAGAGCTTCAAAGACGATTTGTGCGTTGTTCTGGGTGATACCCTGCACCATCGCTTTTTTCTGATCTTCCGGCATTGAACCTTGTTTCACTTCATCCAGCGCCAGCAGAACCACATTACCTTGCATATCGGTCGCCATACCGTAGCTCGGTTTGTCTTTCGCTGGCAGTGGTAGTGCAAACGCCGCCTGGCTAATCGGGTCACGACCGGAACGGCTTAAGGTTTTCGGCTCGCCAAATTTCAGACCGGCAGCCTGCATAGCTTCCGCACCTTTGCCGGCTTTCAAATCAACCAGCAGTTTCTCAGCATCCACTTTCGCCTGTTGTTCAGCTTTGTTGTGCTGAACCAGTGCCTTAACTTGTTCCTGAACATCTGCCAACGGTTTCACCGCTTCCGGTTTGTGCTCGCTGATGCGCAGCACGAATGCGCGGTCGCCATCGACGGTGATGATGTCAGAGTTGATGCCCGGCGCGCCGTTTTCACCTACCAGACCGCCGTTGAAGATAGCGTCGGCAACTGGCTTGAAGTTCAACTCTTCCGGCAGGTTATCTTTGCTGAACCAACCCGTCTGAGTGGCTTTAACGCCGGCAGCTTGCTCTGCACCGGCCAGAGACTCGGTGTCGTTGCTTGCCGCATCGCTCACTTTCTGCTGCAGCGCGTAGTACGCATCGAGGGCTTTTTCGTGTTTCACTTTCGCCGCAATGTCGTCACGTACTTCGTCTAACGATTTCACTTTCGCTGGCTGAATGTCGTCCAGACGTACAATCAGGAAACCGACCGAAGATTTGATAACACCAGACAGTTGGCCTTTTTCTTTCAGACCCGCATTTTTCAGTTCGTCCGGGATAGTGGCATCTTCTAACCAACCCATATCACCGCCGTTACGGGCAGAGATAATATCGGCAGATTTTTCTTTGGCTAATGCAGCAAAATCACCGCCCTTATTCAGCTCATCAAGTACCGCTTTCGCTTCATCTTCAGTTTTGGTCTGGATGATGCTGTAACGGGTACGCTGCGGCTGGGTGAATTGATCCTGATGCTGATCGTAGTAGCTCTGGATATCCGCATCGCTAACCGGTTGCTGCATCGTTGCGGCATCCAGCTTGATGTAACTCACGCGGAATTGTTCCGGCGTCATGAAATTGTTTTTGTTTTGTTCGTAGTAGCTGGCAATTTCCTGTTCGGTCACAGGCTGCTTCGCCGCCAGCGCGTTAACATCGATAGTCGCTTCACGCACCACGCGTTGTTGAGCTACCAGTGCCGCCAGCTCGTCGGTTTCACCTTTCAGCATAAAATCGGTACCGGCAACGCCGTTAATCAGCTGTTGGGTAGTGAGCTGGTTACGCAGCGCCTGGGCGTACTGATCGGCGGTCATCCCCATCTGGTTGAGGATACCGTTATAGCGGCTGTTATCAAATTTGCCGTCAACCTGGAAGGCTGGGGTCGCGAAAATCGCCTGTTTAACCTGCTCATCGCTGATACCCAGTTTCAGTTCACGAGCGTACTGATCCAGCAGCGCCTCGTCGATCAGACGATTCAGCACCTGTTGACGCAGGGTTTTCATATAGCCTTCGTTCGCTGCAAGCTCAGAGTATTGATCGCCCAGCTGTTGCTGCATGCGATTACGCTCGCTGTTGAAGGCATTCTCGAATTGCCCACGGCTGATTTCCTGGTCATTCACTTTTGCGGCGTAGTTATTGCCTCCGCCAATCAGGTAACCACTCACGCCGGTCAATATGAACGACACGATAATGATACCGAAAATAATCTTGAGCACGAGACTGTTTGCAGCCGTGCGTAAGCTGTCCATCATGGTGTAACAACACTCCGCTGTAGATGACTGTGTACCTCACGCAACGTATCGATGCGCGCAAAGGCCTATTGTGACAAGAAACGGGGGCAATTGTCAGCCCACAAGACGCAGAAAGTCACCGAATACAAATAAAAAAGGCACATCAGTAGATGCGCCCTTGAACTTCGTCACATCCCCACTGGGGACAACGCTTAGTTTACCGCGTCTTTCAGTGCTTTACCTGCACGGAAGCTCGGTACTTTAGCAGCAGCGATGGTGATCTCTTTACCGGTCTGCGGGTTGCGGCCAGTACGGGCAGCACGCTCTTTAACGGCAAAAGTACCAAAACCTACCAGTGCTACATCATCCCCTTCTTTCAGAGATTCAGTTACGGAAGCAATAATAGCATCTAACGCACGGCCAGCCGCAGCTTTAGAGATATCAGCCCCTGCAGCAATCTTGTCGATCAATTGAGATTTATTCACTCTTCTCTTCCTCTTTATAATTTATATCGCACTTGAATCCTTCAAGGTACGAACGCGCAGCAGTTATATCAGGCCAGCCATCCCCTTACAACACCCCTTAATAAGGGCAAGCCCGATCCGCCATCTAACTTAGCGAGACAAAAAAAGGCTGGCAAGCCCGAATTAGCCTGCCAGCCCTGTTTTTATTAGTGCATTTTGCGCGAGGTCACTATTTTGCAGTCACAACCTGCATGCCAGACGGTTCATTTTGCAGCGCCAGAGTCAGAACTTCCTCAATGCGCTTCACAGGATGAATGTCCAGATCGGCAATTACGTTGTCAGGAATCTCTTCCAGATCGCGTTTATTTTCGAACGGAATTAGCACTGTTTTAATCCCGCCACGATGCGCTGCCAGTAGTTTTTCTTTCAAACCACCGATCGGCAGTACCTGACCACGCAGAGTGATCTCACCGGTCATTGCCACATCGGCACGAACCGGGTTACCGGTCAGGCAAGAAACCAGCGCGGTGCACATAGCAATACCGGCACTCGGACCATCTTTCGGCGTCGCACCTTCCGGTACGTGGACGTGGATGTCGCGTTTTTCGTAAAAATCAGGGTTGATCCCCAGTTTTTCCGCACGCGCACGAACCACCGTTAACGCCGCCTGAATGGACTCCTGCATCACTTCGCCAAGCGATCCGGTATAGGTCAGTTTGCCTTTACCCGGAACGCACGCGGTTTCAATGGTCAGCAAGTCACCGCCCACTTCCGTCCACGCCAGACCAGTTACCTGACCGACACGGTTTTCGTTATCAGCGCGTCCATAGTCGAAACGCTGAACACCGAGGTAGTCATGCAGGTTATCACCGTTAATTTCGATATGTTTTAATGACTTATCGAGCAGTAACTGCTTAACCGCTTTGCGACACAGTTTGGAGATTTCACGCTCCAGACCACGCACGCCCGCCTCACGGGTGTAATAACGAATAATGCCGATAATGGCGCTATCGTCGACGGTCAGCTCACCTTTTTTCAGTGCATTACGTTCAATCTGCTTCGGCAACAGGTGACGTTTGGCGATGTTCAGTTTTTCATCTTCGGTATAACCGGAGAGGCGAATCACTTCCATACGATCCAGCAGCGGTGCCGGAATGTTCATGGAGTTCGACGTCGCGACAAACATCACGTCGCTGAGATCGTAATCCACTTCCAGGTAGTGGTCGCTGAACGCTACGTTCTGCTCTGGATCCAGCACTTCAAGCAGTGCGGAGGCCGGATCGCCACGCATGTCAGAAGACATTTTGTCGATCTCATCGAGCAGGAACAGCGGGTTTTTCACGCCCACTTTCGCCATTTTCTGGATCAGTTTACCCGGCATAGAACCGATGTAAGTACGGCGGTGGCCACGGATTTCCGCTTCATCACGCACGCCGCCCAGCGCCATACGGACATATTTACGCCCGGTGGCTTTGGCAATGGACTGACCAAGAGAGGTTTTACCTACCCCCGGCGGCCCTACCAGGCAGAGGATCGGTCCCTTGATTTTGTTGACACGGCTTTGAACCGCAAGATACTCAAGGATGCGATCTTTCACGCGCTCCAGACCATAATGGTCGGTATCAAGGATTTCCTGCGCCTGACGCAGGTCTTTTTTGACCTTGCTGCGCGCATTCCACGGCACCTGTACCATCCAGTCGATATAACCACGCACTACGGTCGCTTCTGCCGACATCGGAGACATCATTTTCAGCTTCTGCAACTCTGCTTCCGCTTTCTCTTTTGCCTCTTTCGGCATTTTCGCCGCGTCAATTTTGCGCTTCAGGGCTTCGTTTTCGTCCGGCGCGTCGTCCATTTCACCGAGTTCTTTCTGAATAGCTTTCATTTGCTCGTTCAGATAGTACTCACGCTGGGATTTCTCCATCTGCTTTTTAACGCGGTTGCGAATGCGTTTCTCAACCTGCAGCAGATCGATTTCCGATTCCATCATTGCCATCAGATATTCCAGACGTTCGTTAACGTCGGACATCTCCAGAACGGACTGTTTGTCAGCCAGTTTCAGCGGCATATGTGCAGCAATGGTATCCGCCAGACGCGCCGGGTCGTCGATGCTATTCAGCGACGTCAGCACTTCTGGTGGGATTTTTTTGTTCAGCTTGATGTAGCCTTCGAACTGGCTGATTGCAGTACGCACCAGCACTTCCTGTTCCCGCTCATCAATGGTCGGCGACTCCAGATACTCCGCCTTCGCAGAAAAGTGTTCGCCATTGTCAGAGAGCGCAGAAATACGCGCGCGCTGTAACCCCTCGACCAGCACTTTGACGGTGCCGTCTGGCAGTTTCAGCATCTGCAATATAGAGGCCACGGTCCCGACGGTGAAAAGATCGTTTACACCCGGCTCATCCGTTGAAGCTTCTTTCTGCGCGACCAGCATAATTTTTTTATCATGGTCCATCGCCGCTTCCAGACAACGGATAGATTTTTCCCGCCCGACAAATAAGGGGATGACCATGTGCGGATAAACCACCACATCGCGCAGCGGCAATACGGGGATTTCAATGCGTTCAGAACGCTCAGGATTCATAGAGCTCTCTCTTAGTTTAATTTCCGCCAGGTAATCAGATGACACGACTGTGCTTCACGCCATCTATTAACATGTACGTCAGTATATGGGGATGTTTCCCCCACATTCAACGCCGAGAATAGAGGAAAAATTAAAGGGGAGATAAAATCCCCCCTTTTTGGTTAACTAATTGTATGGGAATGGTTAATTATTCACCAGATGCCTGTTGCGCTTCCGGCTTGCCATAAATCAGCAACGGCTTGCTTTGACCATCAATTACCGATTCGTCGATAACCACTTTTTCGACGTCTTCCATGGACGGCAGATCGTACATGGTATCGAGCAGTGCGGCTTCTACGATGGAACGCAGGCCACGGGCACCGGTTTTACGCGCCATCGCTTTCTTAGCGATAGCATCCAGCGCCTCGTCACGGAATTCCAGATCCACGCCTTCCAAATTAAACAGCGCCTGATACTGCTTGGTCAGGGCGTTTTTCGGCTCTTTGAGGATCTGAATCAGAGCTTCTTCGCTCAGTTCATTCAACGTTGCGACAACCGGCAGACGACCAATGAACTCAGGGATCAGACCAAACTTGATCAGATCTTCCGGTTCAACCTGCGCCAGCAGCTCGCCTTCGCTTGCTTTGTCGGACTTCGCTTTTACCGTCGCGCCAAAACCAATGCCGGAGCCGGTTTCTACACGATGGGAAATGACTTTATCCAGACCAGCGAACGCACCACCACAAATAAACAGGATCTTAGAGGTATCTACCTGCAAGAATTCCTGCTGCGGATGTTTACGCCCACCTTGCGGTGGAACAGCAGCTACCGTACCTTCGATCAGTTTCAACAGTGCCTGCTGTACGCCTTCACCGGAAACGTCACGGGTAATAGACGGGTTGTCTGACTTACGAGAAATCTTGTCGATTTCATCGATGTAGACAATCCCGCGCTGCGCTTTCTGTACGTCGTAATCGCACTTTTGCAACAGCTTCTGAATGATGTTTTCAACGTCTTCGCCCACATAACCGGCTTCGGTCAGCGTGGTTGCGTCGGCCATGGTGAAAGGGACGTCCAGCAGGCGCGCCAGCGTTTCAGCCAGCAGCGTTTTACCGGAACCGGTCGGACCGATCAGCAGAATGTTACTTTTGCCCAACTCGACACCATTGCTGGTATCGCCGTTGCGCAGACGTTTGTAATGGTTGTATACCGCGACCGCCAGCACTTTTTTCGCCTGTTCCTGGCCGATAACGTAATCGTCCAGGTGGTTACGAATTTCATGCGGCGTCGGTAGCGCACTGCGTTCACGATGCGGTGCAACTTCTTTAATCTCTTCGCGAATGATGTCGTTACATAAATCAACACATTCGTCGCAGATATACACGGATGGACCGGCAATCAGCTTGCGCACTTCATGCTGGCTTTTGCCGCAAAAAGAGCAATACAGCAATTTGCCTGAGCCATCTTTGCGTTTATCTGTCATGGGTCAAAACCTCTTCTTTGTTCTTTGTGCCGCACACGACGACGCAAATGCCATTCTCAGGCGCAAGCCGCTTACAGCGTTGTGCCGCCCTGGATAAGTATAGCGGCACAGTTGCGCCTCTGGCATCAATTACGATGGGTCAGAATCGAATCGACCAGACCGTATTCCACCGCTTCAGGGGCGGAAAGGAAGCGATCGCGCTCGGTATCACGTTCAATCTGTTCTAATGATTGACCCGTATGAAGCGCCATAAGTTCATTCATGCGCCCTTTAACTTTCAGAATTTCACGGGCATGAATTTCGATATCGGTCGCCTGGCCCTGGTAGCCGCCCAACGGCTGGTGAATCATCACGCGCGAATTCGGCAGGCAGAAACGTTTACCTTTTGCCCCTGCAGTCAGCAAGAAAGCGCCCATCGAAGCCGCCTGGCCCATACAGATGGTGCTGACATCAGGCTTGATAAACTGCATGGTGTCATAGATAGACATCCCGGCAGTGATCACCCCGCCTGGGGAGTTAATGTACAGATAGATATCTTTTTCTGGGTTTTCTGCTTCCAGGAACAGCATCTGCGCCACAATCAGGTTAGCCATGTGGTCTTCAACCTGGCCAGTCAGAAAAATGACGCGTTCCTTAAGTAGACGAGAATAGATATCAAAAGAGCGCTCACCACGTGAGGTCTGTTCAATGACCATCGGCACCAGCGCCATATGGGGTGCAAAGTTATCTCGTTCGCCGCTGTATGACATTTCCGTCTCCTGGATAAAATTGAAAAAACCTGCTGTACCGATTGTAACCTTATGGACGGATTATCAGCTAGTCCCTGTGTTATGGGTACGGCATCACCATATTTCAAGCATAACAATCTTTTGTTGTTACGCTAACACCGAAAGAGGCTTTTCGCACGATTCCATGCAAAATTCATGACAAAAAAAAGCCCACCACCTGGCGGTGACGGGCCTTTGTGCGAATTTAGCGCGTTATGCTGCGTAAATTACGCCTGCTGGTTCATCAGCTCGTTGAAAGTGGTTTCTTTTTCAGTCACTTTCGCTTTCGCCAGTACAGCTTCAACAGCCTGTTCTTCCAGAGCAACATTGCGCATGTTGTCCATCAGTTCTTTGTTTTTGCTGTAGAACTCGATAACTTCTTTCGGATCTTCGTACGCAGAAGCCATCTCTTCGATCAGGCCTTTCACGCGCTCTTCGTCAGCTTTCAGCTCGTTGGTGCGGATAACTTCGCCCAGCAGCAGGCCAACAACTACGCGACGTTTAGCCTGTTCTTCGAACAGTTCACGCGGCAGTTCCAGAGCTTGTTTTTCGTTGCCACCGAAACGCTGTGCAGCCTGGCGACGCAGAACGTCGATTTCGCTGTCGATCAGCGCAGCCGGTACGTCGATGTCGTTAGCTTTTACCAGACCTTCGATCGCCTGAGACTTAACGCGGTTACGGATGGCGCTCTTCAGCTCGCGCTCCATGTTTTTACGCACTTCAGCGCGCAGACCTTCTACGGAACCATCTTCAACGCCGAAACGTTTGATGAATTCTGCAGTCAGTTCCGGCAGTTCACGCTCTTCAACTTTCTTCAGGTTGATAGCGAATTTCGCTGCTTTACCTTTCAGGTTTTCTGCGTGGTATTCTTCCGGGAAGGTCACGTCGATGGTGAACTCTTCGCCAGCTTTGTGGCCTTTGATACCGTCTTCAAAGCCCGGGATCATACGACCCTGGCCCATCGCCAGTACGAAATCAGACGCTTTACCGCCTTCGAACTCTTCGCCGTCTACAGAACCGGTGAAGTCGATGGTTACGCGGTCTTCTGCTTCAACAGCGCCGTCTTTTTCTTTCCAGGTCGCCTGCTGTTTACGCAGAGTATCCAGCATGCCGTCAACGTCAGCGTCGGTCACTTCAACGATCGGTTTTTCAACTTCGATCGCTTCCAGACCCTGCAGTTCAACTTCCGGATAAACTTCAAACTCTACAGAGTAGGTGAAGTCTTCACCCAGCTTGTATTCGCCCGGAACATAAGTCGGTGCGCCAGCCGGATTGATTTTTTCTTTAATGATGGCGTCAATGAAGTTACGGCTCATCAGGTCACCCAGAACGTCCTGGCGTACAGACGCGCCATAACGCTGAGCAACGATATTCATTGGCACTTTGCCTTTGCGGAAGCCGTCAATACGTACTTTTTTCGCAACGTTGACCAGCTCGCTTTTAACAGCGGTCTCGATGCTGTCAGCAGCGATAGTAATCGTTACACGGCGGCCAAGGCCTTGAGTGGTTTCAACTGAAACTTGCATCTTGTTACCTCAAAAAATCACAGTGCTCGGTCAACTCTTACCCCGCAAGCACAGGTTGTTGGCTTCGCGGAACCGGGATGTTCTTATAATCAATCACATTCCCTGTTACCAGAATCATCCCGAAAGCATTCAAATAGGACGCGGCATTATAGCGGCATCACTTTTATGAGTCGAGAACGGTTATTGCGCGCTGTCGCGTATTTTTTCACAATTCCCGGGCAATTTTCGTCTGAATGCTGGGCAAAAAGCGCAAAATCCAGACAAAACAAAACGGCCCGCAGGCCGTTTTTCATAAAATCTTTAGCAACATACTGGAAAAGCGCCGACAGTTGCAAATGCGTTTTTACGCGATGCTTCCTGCTCCACGACAGGGAGGAGAGGCAAAGACGGTGTCCTGCAACCCTTCCCACTCCTTAATAGTGTAAGTATGCAGAGCCAGCGCATGAACGGTAGTAGAGAGTTCCTCCGCTAAAGTACTGTAAATCATTCGATGACGATTCAGAAAACGTTCACCCGTAAAACGATCGCTGACCAGCACAACTTTAAAATGGCTTTCAGAGCCGGCTGGGACATTGTGACGATAGCTTTCATCCACTACTTCGAGGAATACGGGTTGGAACGCCGCCCTTAATTTTTCTTCTATCCGCTCACGTATCATCATGAAATATCTCCTCCGACAACGCTGAGATGTCATCCATCCCTTTAAATACTAGCCGCTTTTACCGTTTCCATTGCAGCTTAACAACAAATATTTAGGTTTCGTCCTGGTTTTTCTGTCAAGCGTATGAAGTTTACTGATTTAAAGATTGAAACACAGGCCTCGCATCAGCGTTTCTTTTACCAGGGGCGATTATTTCGTCAACATGATGAATTTACATGCCTTACCCACTTCCCCTCGCCGTTGGCAATGTTATGATGGCGGGAATTTTTACCAAACACGCTTAAGAGTCTCTGAGAGCCCGAACATGTTCAAAAAAATCCTCTTCCCGTTAGTTGCTCTGTTTATGCTTGCAGGATGCGCAAAACCGCCAACAACTATTGAAGTTTCCCCGACGATGACACTGCCACAGCAGGATCCAAGCCTGATGGGCGTCACCGTAAGCATTAATGGTGCCGATCAGCGTACCGATCAGGCGCTGGCAAAAGTCACCCGCGATAATCAAATCGTTACCCTGACCGCCTCACGCGATCTGCGTTTCCTGCTGCAAGAAGTGCTGGAAAAACAGATGACCGCGCGTGGTTACATGGTTGGTCCGAATGGCCCGGTTAATCTGCAAATCATCGTTAGCCAACTGTATGCTGATGTGTCCCAGGGCAACGTGCGCTATAACATCGCGACCAAAGCGGATATCGCTATCATCGCTACCGCGCAGAATGGCAACAAAATGACCAAGAACTATCGTGCCAGCTACAACGTTGAAGGTGCGTTCCAGGCCTCCAACAAAAATATCGCCGATGCGGTTAACAGTGTGCTGACCGATACCATCGCTGATATGTCTCAGGACACCAGCATCCACGAATTCATCAAGCAGAACGCGCGTTAATTTCTGCCCTCTGGCCCGGTGCAAGCCGGGCCTGTAGACGCCCATGTCCAGTCAATATTTACGTATTTTTCAACAGCCACGTTCAGCCATATTGCTGATTCTGGGTTTTGCTTCCGGGCTACCGCTCGCCCTGACATCCGGCACCTTACAGGCCTGGATGACGGTCGAGAATATCGATCTTAAAACCATTGGTTTCTTCTCGCTGGTAGGCCAGGCTTACGTTTTTAAATTCCTCTGGTCACCGCTGATGGACCGCTACACGCCCCCATTTTTTGGGCGGCGGCGCGGTTGGCTGCTCGCCACGCAAATTCTGTTATTAGTCGCCATTGCGGCGATGGGTTTTCTCGAACCTGGCACCCAACTCCGCTGGATGGCGGCACTGGCAGTGGTGATCGCTTTTTGCTCTGCCTCCCAGGATATTGTCTTCGATGCGTGGAAAACCGATGTGCTCCCGGCAGAAGAACGTGGTGCGGGCGCGGCAATCAGCGTGCTGGGTTACCGTTTAGGGATGCTGGTTTCCGGCGGCTTAGCCCTGTGGCTGGCAGATAAATGGCTGGGCTGGCAGGGCATGTACTGGTTGATGGCGGCGCTGTTGATCCCCTGTATTATCGCGACGTTACTTGCACCAGAACCCACCGACACCATTCCTGTGCCCAAAACGCTGGAACAAGCGGTTGTTGCACCTCTGCGAGATTTCTTTGGTCGCAATAATGCCTGGCTTATTTTGCTTCTTATCGTGCTGTATAAGCTGGGCGACGCATTCGCTATGAGCCTGACAACCACGTTTTTGATTCGCGGCGTCGGGTTTGATGCGGGTGAAGTAGGCGTGGTTAACAAAACGCTTGGCTTACTGGCGACCATTGTTGGCGCATTGTACGGTGGGATTTTGATGCAGCGCCTGTCGCTGTTCCGGGCGCTGCTGATTTTCGGCATTTTACAAGGTGCATCTAACGCCGGTTACTGGCTGCTGTCGATTACTGATAAGCATCTCTACAGCATGGGCGCTGCCGTCTTTTTCGAAAACCTCTGTGGCGGGATGGGCACATCAGCCTTTGTCGCGCTGTTAATGACGCTGTGTAATAAGTCATTTTCCGCTACTCAATTTGCCCTGCTCTCAGCGCTTTCTGCTGTAGGGCGAGTTTATGTCGGCCCCGTGGCGGGTTGGTTTGTTGAAGCACACGGCTGGTCGACATTCTATCTGTTCTCCGTCGCCGCTGCCGTACCAGGGCTTATTTTGCTGCTGATTTGTCGCCAGACGCTTGAATATACACGAGTAAATGACAACTTTATCTCCCGTACCGAATATCCGGCAGGTTATGCCTTTGCTATGTGGACACTGGCGGCGGGCGTCAGCCTGTTGGCCGTGTGGTTACTGCTGTTGACGATGGACGCGCTGGATTTGACGCACTTCTCTTTCCTGCCTGCTCTGCTGGAAGTCGGGGTTTTAGTCGCCCTTTCTGGCGTCGTGCTTGGTGGTTTACTGGATTATCTGGCGCTACGAAAAACGCATCTGACGTAATCTGTAAATATTATTTAGCTGTAGTAATCACTCGCCGTAATTATTACGGCTAAATAAACATCAGCATCGCTTATTAATATTTGTTCTTTTGTGCGGCTTAGCGTCTGGAAATTATAGACGCCATTTATGAATTCTATTTTTCTTACACGATTCAGCTAATGAGTCTTTATTTTCTCACTACCCAGTTGTCACCTTAATGATAATTATTTGTTAAATAATTGTTTTATTTCGCATTGGTTATACCAATTGCCCGCCCAGACTCCTTCTGCACTCCCCTTTTGTTATAACGCCCTTTTGCAACAGCTTCTTAAAATCAACCTGATATGTTTTGCAACATATGTGACCTGGAAGCCAAATCCAAGTAACAGGAATTTAATCATGTTTACAGTAATGTAACCTTCCCGTAAAATGCCCACACACTTTAAACGCCACCAGATCCCGTGGAATTGAGGTCGTTAAATGAGACTCAGGAAATACAATAAAAGTTTGGGATGGTTGTCATTATTTGCAGGCACTGTATTGCTCAGTGGCTGTAATTCTGCGCTGTTAGATCCCAAAGGACAGATTGGTCTGGAGCAACGTTCACTGATACTGACGGCATTTGGCCTGATGTTGATTGTCGTTATTCCCGCAATCTTGATGGCTGTTGGTTTCGCCTGGAAGTACCGTGCGAGCAATAAAGATGCTAAGTACAGCCCGAACTGGTCACACTCCAATAAAGTGGAAGCTGTGGTCTGGACGGTACCTATCTTAATCATCATCTTCCTTGCGGTACTGACCTGGAAAACCACTCACGCTCTTGAGCCTAGCAAGCCGCTGGCACACGACGAGAAGCCCATTACCATCGAAGTGGTTTCCATGGACTGGAAATGGTTCTTCATCTACCCGGAACAGGGCATTGCTACCGTGAATGAAATCGCTTTCCCGGCGAACACTCCGGTGTACTTCAAAGTGACCTCCAACTCCGTGATGAACTCCTTCTTCATTCCGCGTCTGGGTAGCCAGATTTATGCCATGGCCGGTATGCAGACTCGCCTGCATCTGATCGCCAACGAACCCGGTACTTATGACGGTATCTCCGCCAGCTACAGCGGCCCGGGCTTCTCAGGCATGAAGTTCAAAGCTATTGCAACACCGGATCGCGCCGCATTCGACCAGTGGGTCGCAAAAGCGAAACAGTCGCCGAACACCATGTCTGACATGGCAGCGTTCGAAAAACTGGCCGCGCCTAGCGAATACAACCAGGTGGAATATTTCTCCAACGTGAAACCAGACTTGTTTGCTGATGTGATTAACAAGTTTATGGCTCACGGTAAGAGCATGGACATGACCCAGCCAGAAGGTGAGCACAGTGCACACGAAGGTATGGAAGGCATGGACATGAGCCACGCGGAATCCGCCCATTAAAGGGGTTGAGGAAGAATAAAGATGTTCGGAAAATTATCACTTGATGCAGTCCCGTTCCATGAACCTATCGTCATGGTTACGATCGCTGGCATTATTTTGGGAGGTCTGGCGCTCGTTGGCCTGATCACTTACTTCGGTAAGTGGACCTACCTGTGGAAAGAGTGGCTGACCTCCGTCGACCATAAACGCCTCGGTATCATGTATATCATCGTGGCGATTGTGATGTTGCTACGTGGTTTTGCTGACGCCATTATGATGCGTAGCCAGCAGGCCCTTGCCTCGGCGGGCGAAGCGGGCTTCCTGCCACCTCACCACTACGATCAGATCTTCACCGCGCACGGCGTGATTATGATCTTCTTCGTGGCGATGCCTTTCGTTATCGGTCTGATGAACCTGGTGGTTCCGCTGCAGATCGGCGCGCGTGACGTTGCGTTCCCGTTCCTCAACAACCTAAGCTTCTGGTTTACCGTTGTTGGTGTGATTCTGGTTAACGTTTCTCTCGGCGTGGGCGAATTTGCGCAGACCGGCTGGCTGGCCTATCCACCGCTATCGGGAATAGAGTACAGTCCGGGAGTCGGTGTCGATTACTGGATATGGAGTCTCCAGCTATCCGGTATAGGTACGACGCTAACCGGTATCAACTTCTTCGTTACCATTCTGAAGATGCGCGCACCGGGCATGACCATGTTCAAGATGCCAGTATTTACCTGGGCATCACTGTGCGCGAACGTTCTGATTATTGCTTCCTTCCCAATTCTGACGGTTACCGTCGCGTTGTTGACCCTGGATCGCTATCTGGGCACCCATTTCTTTACCAACGATATGGGTGGCAACATGATGATGTACATCAACCTGATTTGGGCCTGGGGCCACCCGGAAGTTTACATCCTGATCCTGCCTGTATTCGGTGTGTTCTCCGAAATTGCGGCAACCTTCTCGCGTAAACGTCTGTTTGGTTATACCTCGCTGGTATGGGCAACCGTCTGTATCACCGTGCTGTCGTTCATCGTCTGGCTGCACCACTTCTTTACGATGGGTGCGGGCGCGAACGTAAACGCCTTCTTTGGTATCACCACCATGATTATCGCCATCCCGACCGGGGTGAAGATCTTCAACTGGCTGTTCACCATGTATCAGGGCCGCATCGTGTTCCATTCTGCGATGCTGTGGACCATCGGTTTTATCGTCACCTTCTCGGTGGGCGGGATGACTGGCGTGCTGCTGGCAGTACCGGGCGCGGACTTCGTTCTGCATAACAGCCTGTTCCTGATTGCGCACTTCCATAACGTGATCATCGGCGGCGTGGTCTTCGGCTGCTTCGCAGGGATGACCTACTGGTGGCCTAAAGCGTTCGGTTTCAAACTGAACGAAACCTGGGGTAAACGCGCGTTCTGGTTCTGGATCATCGGCTTCTTCGTTGCCTTTATGCCGCTGTATGCGCTGGGCTTCATGGGCATGACCCGTCGTTTGAGCCAGCAGATTGACCCGCAGTTCCACACCATGCTGATGATTGCAGCCAGCGGTGCAGTACTGATTGCGTTGGGTATTCTCTGCCTCGTTATTCAGATGTACGTTTCTATTCGCGACCGCGACCAGAACCGTGACCTGACTGGCGACCCGTGGGGTGGCCGTACGCTGGAGTGGGCAACCTCTTCCCCGCCTCCGTTCTATAACTTTGCCGTTGTGCCGCACGTTCACGAGCGTGATGCATTCTGGGAAATGAAAGAGAAAGGCGAAGCGTACAAAAAGCCTGACCACTATGAAGAAATTCATATGCCGAAAAACAGCGGTGCAGGTATCGTCATTGCAGCTTTCTCCACCATCTTCGGTTTCGCCATGATCTGGCATATCTGGTGGCTGGCGATTGTTGGCTTCGCAGGCATGATCATCACCTGGATCGTGAAAAGCTTCGACGAGGACGTGGATTACTACGTGCCGGTGGCAGAAATCGAAAAACTGGAAAACCAGCATTTCGATGAGATTACTAAGGCAGGGCTGAAAAATGGCAACTGATACTTTGACGCACGCGACTGCCCACGCGCACGAACACGGGCACCACGATGCAGGCGGAACCAAAATCTTCGGATTTTGGATCTACCTGATGAGCGACTGCATTCTGTTCTCTATCTTGTTTGCTACCTATGCCGTTCTGGTTAACGGCACCGCAGGCGGCCCGACAGGTAAGGACATTTTCGAACTGCCGTTCGTTCTGGTTGAAACTTTCTTGCTGTTGTTCAGCTCCATCACCTACGGCATGGCGGCTATCGCCATGTACAAAAACAACAAAAGCCAGGTTATCTCCTGGCTGGCGTTGACCTGGTTGTTTGGTGCTGGATTTATCGGGATGGAAATCTATGAATTCCATCACCTGATTGTTAACGGCATGGGTCCGGATCGCAGCGGCTTCCTGTCAGCGTTCTTTGCTCTGGTCGGCACGCATGGTCTGCACGTCACTTCCGGTCTTATCTGGATGGCGGTGTTGATGGTGCAAATCGCCCGTCGCGGCCTGACCAGCACTAACCGTACCCGCATCATGTGCCTGAGCCTGTTCTGGCACTTCCTGGATGTGGTTTGGATCTGTGTGTTCACTGTTGTTTATCTGATGGGGGCGATGTAATGAGTCATTCTACCGATCACAGCGGCGCGTCCCATGGCAGCGTAAAAACCTACATGACAGGCTTTATCCTGTCGATCATTCTGACGGTGATTCCGTTCTGGATGGTGATGACAGGGGCTGCCTCTCCGGCCGTAATTCTGGGAACAATCCTGGCAATGGCAGTGGTACAGGTTCTGGTGCATCTGGTGTGCTTCCTGCACATGAATACCAAATCAGATGAAGGCTGGAACATGACGGCGTTTGTCTTCACCGTGCTAATCATCGCTATCCTGGTTGTAGGCTCCATCTGGATTATGTGGAACCTTAACTACAACATGATGATGCACTAAGAGCGGCGGTTATGATGTTTAAGCAATACCTGCAAGTAACGAAACCAGGCATCATCTTTGGCAACCTGATCTCGGTGATTGGGGGATTCCTGCTGGCCTCAAAGGGCCGCATTGATTATCCCCTGTTTATCTACACGCTGGTTGGGGTGTCACTGGTTGTGGCGTCGGGTTGTGTGTTTAACAACTACATCGACAGGGATATCGACAGAAAGATGGAAAGGACGAAGAATCGGGTGCTGGTTAAAGGCCTGATCTCTCCTGCTGTCTCGCTGGTGTACGCCACCTTGCTGGGTATTGCTGGCTTTATGCTGCTGTGGTTTGGCGCGAATCCGCTGGCCTGCTGGCTGGGGGTGATGGGCTTTGTGGTTTACGTCGGCGTTTATAGCCTGTACATGAAACGCCACTCAGTCTACGGCACATTGATTGGTTCGCTCTCCGGCGCTGCGCCGCCGGTGATCGGCTACTGTGCAGTAACCGGCGAGTTCGATAGTGGCGCAGCGATCCTGCTTGCTATCTTCAGTCTGTGGCAGATGCCTCACTCCTATGCCATCGCCATTTTCCGCTTTAAGGATTACCAGGCGGCAAACATTCCGGTATTGCCAGTGGTAAAAGGCATTTCGGTGGCGAAGAATCACATCACGCTGTATATCATCGCCTTTGCCGTTGCCACGCTGATGCTCTCTCTTGGCGGTTACGCTGGGTATAAATATCTGGTAGTCGCCGCGGCGGTGAGCGTCTGGTGGTTAGGCATGGCTCTGCGCGGTTATAAAGTTGCTGATGACAGAATCTGGGCGCGCAAGCTGTTCGGCTTCTCTATCATCGCCATCACTGCCCTCTCGGTGATGATGTCCGTTGATTTTATGGTGCCGGACTCGCATACGCTGCTGGCTGCTGTGTGGTAACACAACCTCTCAGTTAAAAAGGTGCTACGGCACCTTTTTTCTTAGCATTAGAATCATATCCCTCTCGAAATATTTACTAAAAAATCCGCATGTTTACCCCATTCGTTTGCCGCTTTACACTAGTCGCGAATTTAAAACAGAGGTGGTAATGAACGATTATAAAATGACGCCAGGTGAGAGGCGCGCGACCTGGGGTTTAGGGACCGTATTCTCGTTGCGCATGCTGGGCATGTTCATGGTTCTGCCGGTTCTGACCACGTACGGCATGGCTCTGCAAGGTGCCAGCGAAGCATTAATCGGTATTGCCATTGGTATTTATGGTCTGACTCAGGCCGTTTTTCAGATTCCGTTTGGCCTGCTTTCCGACCGCATTGGTCGCAAACCATTAATTGTCGGTGGGCTGGCAGTGTTTGCCGCCGGTAGCGTTATCGCTGCGCTCTCTGACTCCATCTGGGGAATTATTCTGGGCCGGGCGCTACAAGGCTCCGGTGCGATTGCCGCTGCCGTTATGGCGCTGCTTTCCGATCTCACGCGCGAACAAAACCGCACCAAAGCAATGGCGTTTATCGGCGTGAGCTTTGGCATTACCTTTGCCATTGCGATGGTGCTTGGCCCGATCATCACTCACAAACTTGGGCTGCACGCGCTGTTTTGGATGATCGCTATTCTGGCAACAACCGGCATTGCGTTGACCATTTGGGTTGTGCCCAACAGTAGCACTCACGTACTTAATCGTGAGTCCGGAATGGTGAAAGGCAGTTTCAGTAAAGTGCTGGCGGAACCGCGGCTGCTGAAACTCAACTTTGGCATTATGTGTCTGCATATTTTGCTGATGTCGACGTTTGTTGCCCTGCCCGGACAACTGGCTGATGCGGGGTTCCCGGCGGCTGAACACTGGAAGGTCTACTTGGCAACGATGTTAATCGCCTTTGGCTCGGTCGTGCCTTTCATTATCTACGCTGAAGTTAAGCGCAAAATGAAGCAAGTCTTTGTCTTCTGCGTTGGGTTGATCGTGGTTGCGGAAATTGTGTTGTGGAACGCACAAACGCAGTTCTGGCAACTGGTGGTCGGCGTGCAGCTTTTCTTTGTGGCGTTTAATTTGATGGAAGCCCTCCTGCCCTCACTTATCAGTAAAGAGTCGCCAGCAGGTTACAAAGGTACGGCGATGGGTGTTTACTCCACCAGCCAGTTTCTTGGCGTGGCGATTGGCGGTTCGCTGGGCGGCTGGATTGACGGCATGTTTGACGGTCAGGGCGTATTTCTCGCTGGCGCAATGCTGGCCGCAGTGTGGCTGGCAGTCGCCAGTACCATGAAAGAACCGCCGTATGTCAGCAGCTTACGCATTGAAATCCCGGCGGACATTGCCGCAAACGAGGCGTTAAAAGTGCGTTTGCTGGAAACCGCGGGGGTCAAAGAAGTGTTGATTGCAGAAGAAGAACATTCAGCTTATGTGAAAATCGACAGCAAAGTGACGAATCGCTTTGAGGTTGAACAGGCAATTCGTCAGGCATAAAAAACGAGGCGAATTGCCTGCTGCGCTACGCTTACCAGGCCTACAAAGTTCCTGAGTTACAAATCGTTGTAGGCCGAATTAGCTGTTCATGCTGCATTCGGCATGAACAAAACGCACATTGTCGCGATTAATCGCGGAAGTTTTTGAACTGGAACGGCTGACCGAGATCGCCACCACGTACCATCGCCATGACAGCCTGCAAATCATCACGAGATTTACCCGTTACGCGGATCTCATCACCCTGAATTTGCGCCTGCACTTTCAGTTTGCTGTCTTTGATCATCTTGACGATTTTCTTCTGGGTCGCGCTCTCAATGCCCTGTTTCAGTTTCGCTTCCACAAACCAGGTTTTACCGCTATGAACGATATTTTCCGGTACATCCAGCGAACTGCCTTCAATGCCGCGCTTCAGCAGCTTGGCACGCAGAATATCCAGCAACTGATTGACCTGGAAATCGGACTCGCTCAACACTTTGATGGTTTTGCTGGCGTCGTTCAGCTCAAATGAGGCTTCAACGTTACGGAAGTCAAAACGGGACTCCACTTCGCGGCTCGCGTTATCGACCGCGTTACGTGCTTCCTGAAGATCAACTTCAGAGACAATATCGAAAGATGGCATCTTTTCCTCTCCCTTCATTTTTGATGCGAAGCATAATACCTGCAAAGTTAAATAACCAACAGTCCTGCACCAGGACGTATCCCTTAATTGTGCATAGTCGCAACAGCATGCACAATTAAGGGATAGCCTTATTGAACACCCGGAGTGGTTGCGGGTGAGGAGGAAGAATGAAAATTACCGTATTGGGATGCGGTGCCTTAGGGCAATTATGGCTTACAGCACTTTGTAAACAGGGTCACGAAGTTCAGGGCTGGCTGCGCGTACCGCAACCTTATTGTAGTGTGAATCTGGTTGAGACAGATGGTTCGATATTTAACGAATCGCTGACCGCCAACGATCCCGATTTTCTCGCCACCAGCGATCTGCTCCTGGTGACGCTGAAAGCATGGCAGGTTTCCGATGCCGTCAAAAGCCTCGCGTCCACACTGCCTGTAACCACGCCAATACTGTTAATTCACAACGGCATGGGCACCATCGAAGAGTTGCAAAACATTCAGCAGCCATTACTGATGGGCACCACCACCCATGCCGCCCGCCGCGACGGCAATGTCATTATTCATGTGGCAAACGGTATCACGCATATTGGCCCGGCACGGCAACAGGACGGCGATTACAGTTATCTGGCGGATATTTTGCAAACCGTGTTACCTGACGTCGCGTGGCATAACAATATTCGCGCCGAGCTGTGGCGCAAGCTGGCAGTCAACTGTGTGATTAATCCACTGACCGCCATCTGGAATTGCCCGAATGGTGAATTACGTCATCATCCGCAAGAAATTATGCAGATATGCGAAGAAGTCGCGGCAGTGATCGAACGCGAAGGACATCATACTTCAGCAGAAGATTTGCGTGATTACGTGATGCAGGTGATTGATGCCACAGGGGAAAATATCTCGTCGATGTTGCAGGATATCCGTGCGCTGCGCCACACCGAAATCGACTATATCAATGGTTTTCTCTTACGCCGCGCCCGCGCGCATGGGATTGCCGTACCGGAAAACACCCGCCTGTTTGAAATGGTAAAAAGAAAGGAGAGTGAATATGAGCGCATCGGCACTGGTTTGCCTCGCCCCTGGTAGTGAAGAGACTGAAGCCGTCACCACTATCGACCTCTTGGTTCGTGGCGGAATCAAAGTCACCACTGCCAGCGTCGCCAGCGATGGCAACCTGGCCATTACCTGCTCGCGCGGCGTGAAGCTGCTGGCGGATGCGCCGCTGGTCGAAGTGGCTGACGGTGAATATGACGTGATCGTGCTGCCTGGTGGCATTAAAGGCGCAGAGTGTTTTCGCGATAGCACTCTGCTGGTTGAAACCGTTAAACAGTTCCACCGTTCCGGGCGTATCGTCGCGGCTATTTGCGCCGCGCCAGCCACCGTGCTGGTGCCGCACGATATCTTCCCGATTGGCAATATGACCGGCTTCCCGACGCTGAAAGACAAAATTCCCGCCGAACAATGGCAGGACAAGCGCGTCGTCTGGGATGCACGGATAAAATTGCTGACCAGCCAGGGGCCGGGTACAGCTATCGACTTTGGTCTGAAAATTATCGACCTGCTGGTTGGGCGCGAGAAAGCCCATGAAGTGGCATCACAACTGGTGATGGCGGCAGGGATTTATAATTATTACGAGTAGTGTCGGATGCGGCAAACGTCGCATCTGACCAGATGCGACGTAAAAACCACAAATTACGGGCGATATACCTTCACATTGTTAAAGCCCTGCTCGCGCAGATAGAGCGCCTGCAGGCGGCTCATCACCCCGCGCTCACACCACAACAGCCAGGTTTTGTTCTGGTCGAGATCGCCAAATTTGGTGCTCAACTTGTAGAACGGCAGAGAAACCACATCAATCCCTTCGACTTTCAGCGGCTTATCTTCCTGTTCATCGACAGAACGGATATCGAGAATCACGTCGTTCGGGCCGAAGCCGTTGACGGTTTCCACTTCCACCACTTCCTGCTCGGTCTGCTGGGCGATTTCGCGGATATCAACGTTATTCGCTTCCTCAACCACTTTATCGAGAATGCTGAAGTCGAACTTCTCTTCTTCCGCTTCAATCTTCGATTTAACCGCTTTCACCGTCGGGCTTTTGGAGATCACACCGCAATATTCGGGCATCGTGCGGGCAAAGTCTTCAGTGCCAATCTGGCGAGCCAGGTTGATGATGTGCTCTTTGTCGTAAGAAATCAGCGGACGCAGGATCAGCGTGTCGGAGACGTTATCAATCAGGCGCAGGTTAGTCAGCGTCTGGCTGGACACCTGGCCCAGTGCTTCGCCAGTGACCAGCGCCTGTACACCGTAACGTTCAGCCACTTTAGACGCGGCACGCACCATCATACGTTTGAGGATTACGCCCATCTGACCGTCGTCGATTTTCTCGAGAATTTCCCCGACGACCGGTTCGAAATTAATCGCGACAAAACGCACGCGGTGGGAGCTGCCAAAGCGGTTCCACAGATAATGCGCTACCTGACGCACGCCAATTTCATGCGCCGCGCCGCCGAGGTTAAAGAAGCAGTAATGCACGCGGCAGCCGCGACGCATCAACATATAACTGGAAACACCGGAGTCGAAACCACCGGAAATGAGCGACAGCACATCTTCCTGGGTGCCGATCGGGAAACCGCCAATACCTTCGTAGCGGCCTTTAATCAGCAGGAGACGATCGTCTTCCACTTCCAGATGGACAGTCACATCCGGATTGGTCAGCTTCACGCGCGCGGATTCAATATGCTGATTTAAACCGCCGCCGACGTAACGTTCCACATCAATCGAGCTAAAATCATGTTTGCCACGGCGCTTCACGCGTACGCAGAAGGTTTTCCCCTCCAGCTGATCGCGATACTGAACCAACGCTTTTTCGAAAATATCGTGCATGTCGGTAAACGGCACGTCTTCGACTTCGAGAATATGGTGGATACCCGGAATACGGGTCAGGGCGTCGCGAATAGCCAGACGCTGGTTTTCATCTTTTGCGCGAACTTCGATGTTATCCCAGTGGCGGACGACAGCGAGCGTCTCATCATAGTGCTTTAAAACGTTACGAATGTTCCCGGTAAGGATTTTTATAAAGCGCAAGCGCACAGATTGGCTTTTGATGGTGATTTCCGGGAACAATTTAATGATAAACTTCATGGCGGCAATGGTTCGTTGGCAAGCCTTAAGCGACTTGTATAGGGAAAAATACAGCAGCCCACACCTGCGGCTGCATCCAGGCGCGGAAGTATACCACTAACATCGCTTTGCTGCGCACATCACCTTACCATTGCGCGTTATTTGCTATTTGCCCTGAGTCCGTTACCATGACGGGGCGAAAAATATTGAGAGTCAGACATTCATTATGCCGAAGAAAAATGAGGCGCCCGCCAGCTTTGAAAAGGCGCTGAGCGAGCTGGAACAGATTGTAACCCGTCTGGAAAGTGGCGACCTGCCGCTGGAAGAGGCGCTGAACGAGTTCGAACGCGGCGTGCAGCTGGCACGTCAGGGGCAGGCCAAATTACAACAAGCCGAACAGCGCGTACAAATTCTGCTGTCTGACAATGAAGACGCCTCTCTAACCCCTTTTACACCGGACAATGAATAATGGACTTTCCGCAGCAACTCGAAGCCTGCGTTAAGCAGGCCAACCAGGCGCTGAGCCGTTTTATCGCCCCACTGCCCTTTCAGAACACTCCCGTGGTCGAAACCATGCAGTATGGCGCATTATTAGGTGGTAAGCGCCTGCGACCTTTCCTGGTTTATGCCACCGGTCATATGTTCGGCGTTAGCACAAACACGCTGGACGCACCCGCTGCCGCCGTTGAGTGTATCCACGCTTACTCATTAATTCATGATGATTTACCGGCAATGGATGATGACGATCTGCGTCGCGGTTTGCCGACCTGCCATGTGAAGTTTGGCGAAGCGAACGCGATTCTCGCTGGCGATGCTTTACAAACGCTGGCGTTCTCGATTTTAAGCGATGCAGATATGCCGGAAGTGTCGGATCGCGACAGAATTTCGATGATTTCTGAACTGGCGAGCGCCAGCGGTATTGCCGGAATGTGCGGTGGCCAGGCATTAGATTTAGACGCGGAAGGCAAACACGTACCTCTGGACGCGCTTGAGCGTATTCATCGTCATAAAACCGGCGCATTGATTCGCGCCGCCGTTCGCCTTGGTGCATTAAGCGCCGGAGATAAAGGGCGTCGTGCTCTGCCAGTACTCGACAAGTACGCAGAGAGCATCGGCCTTGCCTTCCAGGTTCAGGATGACATCCTGGATGTGGTAGGAGATACTGCAACGTTGGGAAAACGCCAGGGTGCCGATCAGCAACTTGGTAAAAGTACCTACCCTGCACTTCTGGGTCTTGAGCAAGCCCGGAAGAAAGCCCGGGATCTGATCGACGATGCCCGTCAGTCGCTGAAACAACTGGCTGAACAGTCACTCGATACCTCGGCACTGGAAGCGCTAGCGGACTACATCATCCAGCGTAATAAATAAACAATAAGTATTAATAGGCCCCTGATGAGTTTTGATATTGCCAAATACCCGACCCTGGCACTGGTCGACTCCACCCAGGAGTTACGACTGTTGCCGAAAGAGAGTTTACCGAAACTCTGCGACGAACTGCGCCGCTATTTACTCGACAGCGTGAGCCGTTCCAGCGGGCACTTCGCCTCCGGGCTGGGCACGGTCGAACTGACCGTGGCGCTGCACTATGTCTACAACACCCCGTTTGACCAATTGATTTGGGATGTGGGGCATCAGGCTTATCCGCATAAAATTTTGACCGGACGCCGCGACAAAATCGGCACCATCCGTCAGAAAGGCGGCCTGCACCCGTTCCCGTGGCGCGGCGAAAGCGAATATGACGTATTAAGCGTCGGGCATTCATCAACCTCCATCAGTGCCGGAATTGGTATTGCGGTCGCTGCCGAAAAAGAAGGCAAAAATCGCCGCACCGTTTGTGTGATTGGCGACGGTGCGATTACCGCTGGCATGGCGTTTGAAGCGATGAATCATGCGGGCGATATCCGTCCTGATATGCTGGTGGTTCTCAACGACAATGAAATGTCGATTTCCGAAAATGTTGGCGCGCTCAACAACCATCTGGCGCAGCTGCTTTCCGGTAAGCTTTACTCTTCACTGCGCGAAGGCGGGAAAAAAGTTTTCTCTGGCGTGCCCCCCATTAAAGAGCTGCTCAAACGTACCGAAGAACATATTAAAGGCATGGTAGTGCCTGGCACATTGTTTGAAGAGCTGGGCTTTAACTACATCGGCCCGGTTGACGGTCACGATGTGCTGGGGCTTATCACCACGCTTAAGAACATGCGCGACCTGAAAGGCCCGCAGTTCCTGCATATCATGACCAAAAAAGGTCGTGGTTATGAACCGGCAGAAAAAGACCCAATCACTTTCCACGCCGTGCCTAAATTTGATCCCTCCAGCGGTTGTCTGCCGAAAAGTAGCGGCGGTTTACCAAGCTATTCAAAAATCTTTGGCGACTGGTTGTGCGAAACGGCAGCGAAAGATAACAAGCTGATGGCGATTACTCCGGCGATGCGTGAAGGTTCCGGCATGGTCGAGTTTTCACGTAAATTCCCGGATCGCTACTTCGATGTGGCAATTGCCGAGCAACACGCAGTGACCTTTGCTGCGGGTCTGGCGATTGGTGGGTACAAACCCATTGTCGCGATCTACTCCACCTTCCTGCAACGCGCCTATGATCAGGTGCTGCATGACGTGGCGATTCAAAAGCTTCCGGTCCTGTTCGCCATCGACCGCGCGGGCATTGTTGGTGCTGATGGTCAAACCCACCAGGGCGCTTTTGATCTCTCTTACCTGCGCTGTATTCCGGAAATGGTCATTATGACCCCGAGCGATGAAAACGAATGTCGCCAGATGCTCTATACCGGCTATCACTATAACGATGGCCCGTCAGCGGTACGCTACCCGCGTGGCAACGCGGTTGGCGTGGAACTGACGCCGCTGGAAAAACTGCCAATTGGCAAAGGCATTGTGAAGCGTCGTGGCGAGAAACTGGCGATCCTTAACTTTGGTACGCTGATGCCAGAAGCGGCGAAAGTCGCTGAATCGCTGAACGCTACGCTGGTCGATATGCGTTTTGTGAAACCGCTTGATGAAGCGTTAATTCTGGAAATGGCCGCCAGCCATGAAGCGCTGGTCACCGTAGAAGAAAACGCCATTATGGGCGGCGCAGGCAGCGGAGTGAACGAAGTGCTGATGGCCCATCGTAAACCAGTACCCGTGCTGAACATTGGCCTGCCTGACTTCTTTATTCCACAAGGAACGCAGGAAGAAATGCGCGCCGAACTCGGCCTCGATGCCGCCGGTATGGAAGCCAAAATCAAGGCCTGGCTGGCATAATCCCTACTCCACTCCTGCTATGCTTAAGAAATTATTCATGGCAGGAGTGGCAGCATGCAATACAACCCCTTAGGAAAAACCGACCTTCGCGTTTCCCGACTTTGCCTCGGCTGTATGACCTTTGGCGAGCCAGATCGTGGTAATCACGCATGGACAGCCGTCCCATAATTAAACGCGCGCTGGAAGGCGGCATAAATTTCTTTGACACCGCCAATAGCTATTCCGATGGCAGCAGCGAAGAGATCGTCGGTCGCGCACTACGGGATTTCGCCCGTCGTGAAGACGTGGTCGTTGCCACCAAAGTGTTCCATCGCGTTGGTGATTTACCGGAAGGATTATCCCGTGCGCAAATTCTACGTTCTATCGACGACAGCCTGCGCCGTCTCGGCATGGATTATGTCGATATCCTGCAAATTCATCGCTGGGATTACAACACGCCGATCGAAGAGACGCTGGAAGCCCTGAACGACGTGGTAAAAGCCGGGAAAGCGCGTTATATCGGCGCGTCATCCATGCACGCTTCGCAGTTTGCTCAGGCACTGGAACTACAAAAACAGCACGGCTGGGCGCAGTTTGTCAGTATGCAGGATCACTACAATCTGATTTATCGAGAAGAAGAGCGCGAGATGCTGCCACTGTGTTACCAGGAGGGCGTAGCGGTGATTCCATGGAGCCCGCTGGCGCGGGGTCGTCTGACACGTCCGTGGGGAGAAACTACCGCACGACTGGTGTCTGATGAGGTGGGGAAAAATCTCTATAAAGAAAGCGATGAAAATGACGCGCAGATCGCAGAGCGGTTAACGGGCGTCAGTGAAGAACTGGGTGCAACACGAGCACAAGTTGCGCTGGCCTGGTTGTTGAGTAAACGGGGCATTGCCGCACCGATTATCGGAACTTCGCGGGAAGAACAGCTTGATGAGCTGCTGAACGCGGTGGATATCACCTTGAAGCCGGAACAGATTGCTGAACTGGAAACGCCGTATAAACCGCATCCGGTCGTAGGATTTAAGTAAATTTCGCTTTTCAACCATTTTATCTGCTGAATTCCCCATCGTCTGCGATGATGGGGACAACGTACCTCCCATCATCTTCTGTAACCATAATCCACCTCTGCAAGAGAAATTCTTGGTGAATGAGTTTGCAGCTATTCATCATCTTCATCCCTTTGAGCGATTTTTGATAGTTTCTCCAGGTAATACTCCCTAAAACTGTCTTATTTAGTCAACGTAAGAGGATTACAATCATGATGAAAACTATCACCAAACAACCGATCCTGTTTACTGATGTACCGGTTGCAGATTTAAGAAACTCAATGAAGCACGATTTAAATCAAAATCTTATCGAAAGGCTATGGAACAAAATTCGTGATTTTTTTCTGGACAGTGATAAACAAAAGGCATTTAAATCGATTCATAAATACATCAATACATTGTCAGTTCTAAATTATAATTCAGCGTTAACTCCAGATCCCAATTTTAATATAGATGCATCGTCAGATTTAGACTCATATTTAAACCTGAAATTTGATAACCTCTCGCCCAAACAAAAGCAGACCACGCTTTGTTGTTTCTGGAATAAAATTGCATCCTCATTGCCAGAGCCATACAACAGCACCATCAAACATAACATTATTTTTTATAAAGTCGGAGAAAATCTGATGATACGTGGAACTATCTCTATTGTTAACGAGGTAGTAAAGACTTATTCACTCCCAATAGAAAAGGATGACAATGGATATTACGATTTCAGCGGTCTATATCTAGCACACAGCAATATTTCCGGTAAAGATCCCAATAAAGATCCTGCTATAGATTTCGGTATAGATCTGGGAAACTGTAACTGCTCAAATGTCAACTTCGAACATACTTACTTTGATAGCGTCAAGTTTACAAATACGAATTGTACAAATGCGAATTTTAACAGTTGTAGATTTATCAAATGCGATCTAACAAATATGAATTGCACTGGCGCAATTCTTGATAATGCGGTGATATATGGTAAAGAAAAAGAACCTGAGATGCAATATCCAGAAGCAGATCAAATAATACAAAGGATAACTTATCAGAAATCACATGGGAATGAAACGAAAGGGATGATTCTAACTAACTGCTCCTGTGTTAAAACCACTTTCAATTGGGCAGATTTATCAGAAAGTGATTGCCAAAATGTGGACTTTAGCGAGGCTAATCTTTCAAACACTATTCTTCCTGACATCGTCAGGATGAAAGGCACGAAACTTTACCGTACCGACCTTTTTAATCCGATATTAAAAGCAGAAGCAGAATCAACAGAAGAAAAAGATATTAGCCCATTAGCAAAAATTATTCTTGACTATATTGAATCAGATAAAAACCCTGAGTCATTAAAATTTGATGAAAAATCAACAACCACTAAAATAATACAAGATATCGATAATTTTATTTTCTATAATAAGCATTTAAAGAGCATATTCAATCAAGCAATGAATCTTGAAGGAAAAATAAGCAGAAAAAAATACAATGAGATCTTTAACTATAAACAAGAACAAGCCAGACAATATTTCATCGACCAGTATAAACTAACAAAAAATGATTATTTGAAGAAAATACCTTTAACTGCACAATTAATTGCAAAATACAAAATGGATGATCAATTGGACCAACTTTTGGTTACCCGTGAAATTCAAGATGAAATAAAACCAAAGATTCAAGACAAAATAGATGAACTTTCTAAAAATTTATTCAACACTATAAACCAAACCATTAAGGATAACTTTGATGATATTTTTCGGCAACAGTCAGAGAATATGAGCAATTATTATGAGTTCGTCGACTGACGATATTTGAGTGTACGTGAATTATGAGTGACAAAGATACACCTTGAAATATCTCCGCATAATATATTCGGTGATGTCGGATTTTACTTTAACAGAGTGCCTCAAAATTGGGGCACTGTTCATTTATAAATCAAACCGGGTGGTCTGGAATCGACTACACCACCCGGTCAATGGCATCAAAGAATACCCAGCGGCCAATGATGACCGATAAAATACAGGATGCCAGCGGAGATCACCCCGGCGACAATATCATCTATCATGATCCCCATGCCGCCATGTACATTGCGGTCAAACCAGCGGATCGGCCACGGTTTCCACATATCCAGGATACGGAAAATCACAAACCCGGCGGCGACCCACTGCCAGTCATTGGTCGGCAGCGCCATGAGCGTGATCCACATACCAATAAATTCGTCCCAGACAATGCTGCCGTGATCGTGCACGCCCATGTCTTTCGCCGTTTGATGACAAAGATAGACGCCGATACAGATCCCCAGCATCACCACCAGCGAATAGAGCTGCCAGGGCAAAAAGGTCATCAGATACCAGAACGGAATCGCCGCCAGCGATCCCATCGTGCCAGGAACGATTGGGCTTAATCCACTTCCGAATCCGACAGCAAGCAGATGCCACGGATTACTCATCTTCAGGCGACTTTTCGCGACATCTTTATGGCGTGGCAAAATGGTCATATCCTTTCCAGTCTAACGTGACAGGTTCGCCGTCACGAATAAAACAAAGCCCTTCGATATCGGCGGTCATTTGCCCGATACAGGTAAACGGTACGCCCAGATGTCCGAGAGCCACATCCAGCGCGCCACGGTTCAGTTCCGGCACCGTGAAACACAACTCGTAATCTTCACCGCCAGAGAGCGCCCAGCGCAGCGCCTGTTCCGGTTCAACATGGCGAGAAAGCGCATCAGAAAACGGCAGCAATGCCAGGTCAATACGTGCGCCGCAGTCGCTGGCTTTCACGATATGCCCGAGATCGGAAATCAGACCGTCAGAGAGATCGATAGCTGAATTTGCCAGATCGCGCAGTGCCTGTCCCTGTAAAATACGCGGAGATGGACGGAGATGACGTTTGATCAAGTAGTCCGCATCTTTAACATCGGCAACCTGCAAACGGTTTTGCAAAATCGCCAGCCCGGCGGCGCTATCGCCCGGTGTACCGGTCACATAGATCCAGTCACCCGGTTTCGCCCCAGCGCGCGTTAAGGCTCGTCCCATCGGAACAAAGCCGTGGATACCCAGCGTCATTGATAATGGCCCACGCGTGGTATCGCCGCCAATGAGTTGCATATCGTAATAATTGAGAAGATCAAACAAACTGTCGCTGAAGGACTCAAGCCACGCTTCGTCGACGTCCGGTAAGGTTAATGCCAGCGTCAGCCAGGCTGGATCGGCCCCCATCGCTGCCAGATCGCTTAGGTTCACCGCCAGTGCTTTATACGCCAGATCAGCAGGATCGATATCAGGGAGGAAGTGGTTGCCCGCCACCAGCGTATCAGTGCTGATCGCCAGGGTCTGTTTCTCGGGGATATTGAGAAGTGCGCAATCGTCGCCAATGCCCAGTTCGACATCAAGACGAGAACTTCTTACACGGTCAAAATAACGGGCAATCAGGGAGAACTCGCCACATGCCATACGTTATGCCTCAGCAGGTAAAAAAGAAAAGGCCGGCGATCGCGGAACGGTCTTCCGTGAATCTACCGGCCTGGATATCACTTTTTGTTAGGGCGAATCACAGGTGCTGCTTTATCGAGTACGCCGTTGACGAACTTATGGCTGTCTTCTGCGCCGAACGATTTCGCCAGTTCGATCGCTTCGTTAATGGCCACTTTGTATGGCACATCGCTACGTTTAGACAGCTCATACAGCGCAATGCGCAGTACTGCTTTTTCTACCTGGCCCAGTTCTTCCAGCAGGCGGGACAGGTATGGCTTCATCAGTCCGTCGAGGTATGCGGTGTTAGTCGCCACCCCGGCCAGCAGCTCACGGAAGTACAGGACGTCAACGTCTTTTACATCCTGTTCAGCCAGGAACTGGTATTCAACATCAGCGATGTCGTTCTGGGACAACTGCCAGGAGTAGAGCGCCTGGACGGCACACTCACGAGCGCGGCGACGAGCAGCAGGTTTCACGGATTTCCCCTTACTAATTTCAGGCCTTGATGGCTTTCAATACATTAATCATTTCAAGCGCGGTCAGTGCAGCTTCTGCACCTTTGTTGCCAGCTTTGGTGCCAGCACGTTCGATCGCTTGTTCAATGCTTTCAGTGGTCAGAACCCCAAAAGCAACCGGAATTTCGCTGTCCTGGGCAACATGCGCCAGGCCGTTGCTTGCACCACCAGCGACATATTCAAAGTGGGCAGTGCCACCACGAATAACCGTACCCAGCGCAATCACCGCGTCGTATTTACCGGTTTTAGCCAGTGCACCCGCCGCCAGCGGCAGCTCATAGGCACCAGGCACCCAAACAACGGTAATGTTTTCATCTTTTACCTGACCGATACGTTTCAGTGCGTCAATTGCACCTTCCAGCAGGCTGTCATTGATAAAGTTGTTGAAACGCGCGATGGTGATGGCGACGCGAGCGTCCGGGGTAGCAACGTTAGCTTCAATAATGTTCATTTTCTTCCTTCGGGTTCGAGTATGGCCCCGCAGGGGGGCGGATTTTAGCATAATATTTCGTGCGCTGCTTCCCTTTCGAGCCGGGAGATCATGCACCCACTAAATGCAGGCAAACATCCGGGCCTACATGACGTATCTCTTTGAATTTAAATTGGGGGGCGTCAGCTAATTTCTCAAGCCCTGGCAGCGTGCATAATCCACGGGCGTCGCTGCCTAATAGTTTAGGTGCGATATAGACAATCAGCTCATCGACTAAACCCGCCTGCAGCAATGCGCCAGCGAGCGTTGGCCCCGCTTCCACCCAGATGCTGTTAATCTGCTGTTTACCCAGTTGCATCATTAGTACAACCAGATCCAGATGACCTTTATGCTCTGGAATCAGCAAGGTACGTACCGTTTCCGGCCACTCACGAGAATCTTCCTGCGTACGCGCGAACCAGGTTTCGCCGGGCTGCTGCACAATGCGATGTTCCGGCGTCACGCGATTTTGGCTATCAATCACAATACGTATCGGCTGACGGAGATTTTGTTGCGGATAGAGCGCCTGAGTTTGTTCATCCAGTTCAGACCAACGCACTGTTAAGGCTGGATCATCCGCCAGCACCGTGGCGCTGCTGGTTAAAATGGCATGACTTTGTGCGCGCAGTCGTTGTACGTCGCGCCGCGCCTGAGGCGAAGTGATCCACTGGCTTTCGCCGCTCGCCATCGCCGTGCGACCATCAAGCGATGCGCCAAGTTTTAATTGAATATAAGGAAAGCCGGTGCGCATCCGCTTGAGAAAGCCTTTATTCAATTGCTCGGCTTCACTCATCATCAGCCCGTGGCTGACG
Organism: Escherichia sp. WS547; assembly: GCF_046486065.1. Lineage (NCBI taxonomy): Bacteria > Pseudomonadati > Pseudomonadota > Gammaproteobacteria > Enterobacterales > Enterobacteriaceae > Escherichia > Escherichia sp. WS547. The sequence continues at coordinate 69,325 of NZ_JBJQMA010000026.1, forward strand.
TCAATGCCAGCCTGTTGCAGACGATATAGCCCTCGCCCAGCTACCTGCGGGTTAGGATCTTGCATCGAGGCAACCACGCGCGCCACACCTGCGGCAATTAATGCATCACAGCAAGGCGGCGTACGGCCGTGATGGCTGCAAGGTTCGAGTGTCACATACGCAGTCGCACCTTTGGCTTTATCTCCAGCCATACGCAACGCATGTACTTCGGCGTGTGGTTCACCAGCACGGTGATGGTAACCTTCACCGACAATTTCGCCATCTTTGACAATGACGCACCCGACATTCGGGTTAGGATGCGTGGTAAAACGTCCTCGTTGCGCCAGCTTTAGCGCCCGCGCCATGTAATACTCGTCCTGCACGGCTTAGTCCTCCAGGCGCGCGATCTCTTCGCCAAATTCTTTGATATCTTCGAAACTGCGGTAGACAGAGGCAAAACGGATATAGGCGACTTTATCGAGCTTTTTCAATTGCTCCATCACCAGATTGCCAATCATCTTGCTCGGCACTTCGCGCTCACCGGTGGCGCGCAGCTGCGATTTAATATGATTGATTGCCATTTCGACGTCATCGGAACTCACCGGACGTTTTTCCAGCGCCCGCAGCATTCCGCTACGCAATTTCTCTTCATTAAACGGTTCACGCACGTCGTTGCTTTTTACAACACGCGGCATAACCAGCTCCGCCACTTCAAAGGTGGTGAAACGTTCATTACACACCAGACACTGCCGACGGCGGCGTACAGATGAGCCCTCGCCAACGAGACGAGAGTCAATTACCTTAGTGTCCACGGCGAAACAGAATGGGCAATGCATACGGCGTCCTGACCAGGTGGTTAACAGAAATCTATTTTACCCTGAACTGACGATACAACAAAGGCGCAACGCTTTTGAGATAAAGGATCGATGCTTTCGCTGCTTTTACCCTCTACCATTAGGCTAATTGCGACGAGAAAGGGACGACCTATGAATACTAACGTTTTTCGACTGCTCCTGCTGGGAAGCCTGTTCAGCCTTAGCGCCTGTGTGCAGCAAAGCGAAGTGCGACAGATGAAACACAGCGTCAGCACGCTGAACCAGGAGATGACGCAACTCATTGACATCCTCCACGCCCTGAAGGACGTGGATCCCTGCTACGTTCAGGCTGTCGCCTGAATCATTTCGGTGGGTTCCTGCTTCAACGAGCGGCCTCACTGCACCATCTCTCCACAGGCAAGAACGGCGTGCCCCACCGCTAAAATGTTACGAGCGCCATTTACATCGGCGTTCGCTGTATATCCACATACCTGGCATCTGAATTGACTTTGTGACAGGCGATTTTCTTTCGCTGTATGACCACAGCACGCGCAACGCTGGCTTGTGTACGCTGGCGGAGCAGCAAGCACCTGACCGCCACGCCAGAGCTGCTTGTACTCAAGCTGGCGGCGCATTTCATACCAGCCCTGATCCAGTATCGAACGGTTTAAACCTGATTTTGCCCGGACATTGCGCCCCGGCTGGCTGACCGTACCCGCTGCTGACTTTGACATGTTGCTGACCTTCAAATCCTCAATGACTATCATTGCGTGGTTTTTGCTGACGGTCGTTGTGACTTTGTGAAGGTAGTCCCTGCGGATATTTGCGATACGGGAATGCAGTCGCTGTATTTTGCGTTTCTGCTTCTGCCAGTTGTTGCTGAATTTGACCTTGCGGCTTAACTGTCGCTGAAGTCTCGCCAGCGTCTTCTGGTTTTTCTGAAAACTGTTTACAGGCTCAAAGACTGTGCCATCTGACAGCGTGGCGAGTTTAGCCACGCCAGCATCCAGCCCGACCATTGATGCTGAAGGGTGAACCGGAGTGGATACTTCACTTTCGGTCTGAATACTGATGTACCACTTACCGCAGGACTGGCTGACAGTGACATTTTTCACAACTCCCGTGACCTGACGGCTATTCCGGTAGCGCATCCAGCCAAGTTTCGGCAGAAAAATACGGCTGTTTTCCTGATCGAGCTTAACGCCCTGCGGGTAGCGGAATGCATCATTCTGTCCCCGCTTTTTGAATCGGGGAAAAGCAGCCCGATTCTGGAAGAAGTTTTTGTAAGCCCGCTCAAGGTCTTTCAGTGACTGTTGCAATGGCTGTGACGGGGCATCTTTAAGCCATTGCGTTTCAGTGGCATTTTTCCACTCAACCAGCCAGGAAGCCATTTTCCCGTAAGGGATGTATTTATTACCGGCCTCATGATTCTCATTCTGAAGCGCCAGAGCACGATTGAAAACGAAACGACATGCGCCTGCGAAGCGCCTCATTTCACGCTCCTGTTGACCACCGGGTCTTAACTGGAATTTAAATGCCTGTCGTCGTTTCACAGGTCAAATTATATTTTGGTCTGTGAAAAAAGAAACCGATATCCGGCGTGGAAGGCATTGTGTTTTCCTGATGCATGTTCACCTGGTCTTTGTCCCAAATACCGACGCCAGATTTTTGACCATGACGCGACAGAAAAACCACGCACTTACTTTTCAGATGTATGTGCTGATTTTGAAGCTGAACTGGTTGAAATGGATGGCGAACCAGATCACGTCCATTTGTTAATTAACTATCCTCCCAAACTGGCGATATCCAGTCTGGTAAACAGCCTCAAAGGCGTATCGGGTAGGTGACTGCGACGAGATCGACCAGATATTGCAGTCAGGTATTACTACAAAGGCGTTTTGTGGAGTCCTGGCTATTTTGCCAGTAGCTGCGGAGGTGCGCCAATATCCGTCATCCGCCAATACATTGAACAACAGCAAACACCTGGTCAGGTGGAAAACCGCGCCTTATATCCCCGCCCTGAAGGACGGGGTTTTACGGCGCACCGGATAAAGAAACAGTCAAAATCACTCAGCAAAACAGGCTGAATGCAAAATCCAGCAGTGGGGTTTACCTTCTGCCTGGAGCGAAAACACCAGCAAGACTGGAAAGCCAGATCGGTACTTTACGTATGTCGCTGGTGAATATTACGCCTGATACAGATGGCACCACCCTGACGCTACGTATTCAGGGCGAGTCGAATGATCCCTTGCCCGCATTCAGCGGAACTGTTGAATATGGGCAAATTCAGGGAACAATAGACAACTTTCAGGAAATCAATGTGCAGAATCAATTGATTAACGCCCCTGCCAGCGTCCTCGCCCCCAGCGATGTTGATATTCCGTTACAGTTAAAGGGTATTTCTGTGGATCAGTTAGGCTTTGTACGTATCCACGACATTCAACCTGTTATGCAGTAAACGTTTCGCGGGGCGTTTTGTGCGTCCCGCAACATCTTTCCCCGTCATTTTGTTACTCTGCTTACATCACCCAGATTGATAGTAAAAGTTTGCAACAAGGGTGAAAGTCAGTACAATCCCCGCCCGAATGTGTGTAAACGTGAACGCAATCGATTACGTAAATGATAGAACTGTGAAACGAAACATATTTTTGTGAGCAATGATTTTTATAATAGGCTCCTCTGTATACGAAATATTTAGAAACGCAATTTGCGCCTTTTTCACTCCCGCAAGGGATTTTCAAACAGTGGCATACATATGAAAAAAACATTACTGGCAGCCGGTGCGGTACTGGCGCTCTCTTCGTCTTTTACTGTCAACGCAGCTGAAAACGACAAACCGCAGTATCTTTCCGACTGGTGGCACCAGAGCGTTAACGTTGTCGGAAGCTATCACACCCGTTTCGGACCGCAGATCCGCAACGATACCTACCTTGAGTACGAAGCATTCGCTAAAAAAGACTGGTTCGACTTCTATGGTTATGCGGATGCGCCGGTATTCTTCGGCGGTAACTCCGATGCAAAAGGTATCTGGAACCACGGTTCTCCGCTGTTTATGGAAATCGAACCACGTTTCTCCATCGACAAGCTGACCAATACTGACCTTAGCTTTGGTCCGTTCAAAGAGTGGTACTTCGCGAACAACTACATTTACGACATGGGTCGTAATAAAGATGGTCGCCAGAGCACCTGGTACATGGGTCTGGGTACCGATATCGATACTGGCCTGCCGATGAGCCTGTCCATGAACGTCTATGCGAAATACCAGTGGCAGAACTATGGCGCAGCGAATGAAAACGAGTGGGACGGTTACCGTTTCAAAATTAAATACTTTGTGCCGATTACCGATCTGTGGGGCGGTCAGCTGAGCTACATCGGCTTTACCAACTTCGACTGGGGTTCCGATTTAGGGGATGACAGCGGTAATGCAATCAACGGTATTAAGACCCGTACCAATAACTCCATCGCTTCCAGCCATATTCTGGCTCTGAACTACGATCACTGGCACTACTCTGTCGTAGCTCGTTACTGGCACGACGGTGGTCAGTGGAACGACGATGCAGAACTGAACTTCGGCAACGGCAACTTCAACGTTCGCTCTACCGGCTGGGGTGGTTACCTGGTAGTAGGTTACAACTTCTAATTGTGAGAATGCCGGATTCCATATCCGGCATTTTTTATCACTTCTTCTTATTCATCATCGCTTTTAAATCAGCGAATGGGTTGTACTTCGCTTCACCGACATCTTTCTGCGCATCTTCCCCTGCGATAACGGTCGTACCATACTGATCTGCTTCGGTATATTTTGAATGCTCGTGATCGTGGCAATAAAGACACAATAACTCCCAGTTACTGCCGTCTTCCGGGTTATTGGTATGGTCGTGATCAATGTGGTGAACGGTAAGTTCACGCAGGTTGGAATAAACAAACTCGCGAGAACAGCGACCGCAGACCCACGGATAGATTTTTAATGCTTTTTCGCGATAGCCGCTTTCTAACCGCGCATAGTTTTTAGGGATGATAGCCATGAAAAGTTACCTGGATGAAATGTAGGGTTACGCGCAGTTTCCCAAGATGCGGGGATTTTCGCAATCTCCATACATCAAATAAATATCCTCCGGCATAGCCGGAGGTTTTTCAAATGCGCCTATAAGGCTCTCTTACCAGCCGCGCCCTAACAGGCGCACACGATCTGACATTTGCATCCAACTTCGT
>NZ_JBJQMA010000027.1:0-73170 GCF_046486065.1 Escherichia sp. WS547
GGACCGCATCCCGGCGGGTGTGATACGGACGGACGACGAGCGGACCCACCACTACCACTACGACAGCCAGCACCGCCTGGAGTTCTACACGCGGATACAGCATGGCGAGCCACTGGTCGAGAGCCGCTACCTCTACGACCCGCTGGGACGGCGAATGGCGAAACGGGTATGGCGGCGGGAGCGTGACCTGACGGGGTGGATGTCGCTGTCGCGTAAACCGGAGGTGACGTGGTACGGCTGGGACGGCGACCACCTGACGACGGTGCAGACCGACAGCACACGTATCCAGACGGTATACGAGCCGGGAAGCTTCACACCGCTCATCCGCATCGAAACAGACAACGGCGAGCGGGAGAAAACGCAGCGGCGGAGCCTGGCGGAGAAGCTCCAGCAGGAAGGGAGCGAGGACGGACACGGCGTGGTGTTCCCGGCTGAACTGGTACGGCTGCTGGACAGACTGGAGGGGGAAATCCGGGCAGACCGCGTGAGCAGTGAAAGCCGCCAGTGGCTGGCACAGTGCGGGCTGACGGTGGAGCGGCTGGCGACACAGATAGAGCCGGTTTATTTACCTGAGCGAAAAATTCATCTTTATCACTGTGACCACCGGGGGCTGCCGCTGGCGCTCATCAGCGAAGACGGCAATACGGCGTGGAGCGGGGAGTATGATGAGTGGGGAAACCTGCTGAATGAGGAAAACCCGCATCACCTGCACCAGCCGTACCGTCTGCCAGGGCAGCAACACGATGAGGAGTCAGGGCTGTATTATAACCGGAACCGGTACTACAATCCGTTGCTGGGACGATATATTACTCAGGACCCGATTGGGCTGGCGGGGGGATGGAGTCTGTATGCGTATCCGCTGAATCCGGTGAATGGTATTGATCCATTAGGGTTAAGTCCTGCAGATGTAGCGTTAATGCGAAAAAAAGAACAACTAAACCATCAAAGAGCATGGGATATATTATCTGATACTTATGATGATATGAAGAGATTAAATTTAGGTGGGACTGATCAATTTTTCCATTGTATGGCATTTTGTCGAGTGTCTAAATTAAATGACGCTGGTGTTAGCCGATCAGCGAAAGGGCTGGGTTATGAAAAAGAGATTAGAGATTACGGGTTAAATATGTTCGGTATGTACGGCAGAAAAGTAAAGTTATCCCATTCTGAGATGATTGAAGATAATAAAAAAGACTTGGCTGTAAATGAACATGGGTTGACATGTCCATTTACACAAGATTGCTCAAATAGATGTATTGATTATATTAATCCAGAGCATAAAAAAACGATAAAGGCTTTACAAGATGCTGGCTATCTCAAGTAACATCTCAAAGATGGTAATATTTATTTTTGCTATTATAATCGTTGTTTTTTTATGCGTGACTACTTATCTTTATTTACACAAAGATGAATCTCTTGTAAGTAAGCATTACATAAACTATATGGCAATACCAGAAAGTGATGGGGTTTTTACATGGCTCCCAGATTTTTTTCCGCATGTAGCGGTGGATATATCAATATCCACAAATGTAGAAGATGATTATTTTTTTTCTTATTTTTCCCTAACAATCGATGATGGGGGGAGGTTTAAGAAAACATTGACGGTGAGGGCCAGGGAACAAGTGGCGAAAATCGTATCAGAGAATGATCCAGATACAAAAAAAGTGTGGTGTAAATATGGTAAAATACCAGGGCAAGGGGATAGCGTAAACCTTTTTTTTGTTGGTGAAATTAATGTTACGCATTATTTTATAACAAATATTGGAGCTGGATTGCCTGATGCTTGTGCAGAGTAATTGCTTGAATTAAGAGTCTATCCCATATCGAAGTCGTCAACTTCGTAGTGAGGAAAAGTAAAATCCCTGACTGAGAAAAGACATGTCGGCTATTGTGTAAAGCCATATAGCTCAGACGATGAATATCTACTCGTATTCAGTTGTTTATTGAGGGTGAGTTCCGACCCTGAAACAACAAATAAAATGAATAGTCAGAGAGTTTACATAGAATTGCACTAGTCTTTTACGATATCTGACATTGTGTAATACATATTCAGCCATGCATTAATTAAAATGTTTCGTGTTTAATGTGAGTCCCTATCTGAAAATAAATAATCCTTCCGGATTAAAATAAATTCTCGCCGGGAAAGAAAGAGGAAATAAACCATTAGCGGAAAACCAGCGGCACGCCAGGGTGACATGCCCCAGTACGGCGGCCCGATAGTCCAGGGTTCAGCGGGGGTACTGATAGTCGCGCCGACTGCATCGAGAACTCCATACAACTTTTTACGGAACGTCACCTGATAAAATTTGTTCAGTATCGTCTTTTGAGATTCTCAAGGTTATGGAGTAACCAGACAGAACGGACACCACTGTCGGAGATAAAAACCCCCTGTTTACGCAGCTCGTTGCTGGCCCGGTGCTGACCATGTGTCGGGAAAGCGACGGTGTAATCAACAACAGCCTGTTCAGTTGCCTCATCGGTACGGTTCTTAAGGTTAGGAGCGCGGCGACTACGATTAATCTGCACATCCACACCGCCTTCAGCGGCCAGTTCGCGGTAACGATAAAACGTTTCACGCGAAACGCCCATGATTTTACAGGCTTTTGATACGTTGCTGAGTTCTTCAGCCAGATTGAGCAAACCGGCTTTGTGTTTGATGACGGGATTGGCAGTATGAAGCATGAGAGTTACCTCTTGTTTTGGATAAGGATTCGACACTCATATCAAAACCGGTAACTCTCAACCTTTCAAGGCCATGTGTCAGATCAAGTCGCGACTAATACAAATACGTCCCTCATCACTGCGTCTTAACCCATTCCGCCACTTCCGCCCACTCACCGCGAAAGACAACTTTTTCCGCTTTTTTCTCAAGCTGATAGCGATACATTGGGTCGTAATATTCTTTAAGTAACGGCACTAGCCAGGCCAGATGACCGTCGGTGCTGCCAGTGGTGAGTTGCGTTGCCAGCGCCGCATCCAGACGTGCAGCCAGTTCGTTATAGCGCTGTAGCCCCAGCCGACGCTTAATCGCCGAAAGTCCGTGATGCAGGTATTCGCAATACTCCTGCCAGCCCTGTTCGTCGCCGTACGCATGGGTAAAATCATGATGCATACGCAGGAAATACTCTTCGTTCAGGCGTTCAAGACGGATCTCAAACGGGTCTTCTACCACCGCAATCGCCGCCTGGGTCATTCGCTCGCGCAGACATTCCGGCAGGTGATTCGAACCGATCATCCGGCTTTCATCTTCCAGCACCCACAGGTGCAGCTCCTGACGGGCGTCGGTTTTTAGCATTTCGGCAGCCAGCAGGTTTTCAAAACTTGCCTGGCTAAGTTGTGGTTGTAACGTGCGACCAAACGCCGAACCGCGATGACGCGCCAGCCCTTCCAGATCAACACCGTTTGGCTGTTGCTGCACTAACAGCGTTTTACCGCTGCCGGTACAACCGCCAATCAGCACTATCGGTTTTTGTGCCAGTTCAATAGTCGCCTGAATCGCCGTCTGGCGCAGTGCCTTATAACCGCCTTCCACCAGCGGATAATCAATCCCCGCTTCATGCAGCCAGCGTTGCACAATATGTGAACGTTGACCGCCTCGGGCGCAGCAGAGAATACCTTGCGGATTTTGCAGGCACGCTGCCCGCCAGGCGTCCATGCGCTGCTGACGAATTTCACCCGCCACCAGTTTATGCCCCAGCGCCAGCGCCGCGTCTGAGCCTTGCTGTTTATAGCAGGTGCCAACGGCGGCACGTTCATCGTTATTCATTAACGGCAGGTTGATAGCGGCGGGCATTGCGCCTTGCTCAAACTCGATGGGGGCGCGAACATCAATAATGGGCGTATCAGCAATCAGCAGGGCACGATAGTCCTGTTCCGTGTGTCTCTCTTGCATAGTTAAAAGTGAACCTCAAATCAGCTTGCGCGCTATTTTACGCGCCAACGCGCAAGGAAACTTGATTTTTAACTGCGTGGGTTGCCGAAAATTTCTAAAAATCCGCTGATTTCCGGCCTGCGCTGGGTAAACAAGGTCACAATATCTTCTACCGCTTTGCCGCTACCAAATTTGCGCCATGCCAGACTCAATGGTGAAGGAGGGCGCATCGTTGGGATTACCCGGCTGACCAGTTGTTGATTATCGATCATTGACTGGCAAAGTGATTTTGGCAAAAAACCAATGCCAACGCCCGCCAGATGGGCGGCGATTTTCGTTTCCATATCGGGAACAATAATCTCTTTTTGCCCCGGCAATCGCCAGGCGACGCGTTTGGTTAGTGTGCGGGCGCTGTCTTCAATATTGACCGCCGGAAAGCGCCGCAACTGTGCTTCTGTTAGCGGCTCTTCAACGTTCGCCAGCGGATGATCCGCCGCCATGACAAAGCGCCATTGCACCGATCCTAAGGGATCAAGACTAAAGGTATTTGCCAGCGCCTCGGTTCCCGTGACGCCGATAGCCAGTGAAAAACCTTCGTACAATAGCGAGTCCCAGACGCCCATATAGATTTGTCGGGAGATGTGAAACTGGGTAAACGGGTAACGTTCATTCAGCCACGCCAGCAGCTGGGCGACGGCCTGGGGGTTGTAGAGCAGGTTGTTGATGACAATATTCACCTGGCGTTCCACGCCATCATTCACCTGTTGCAGCTCGCTGGGCATACTTTCCAGCCAGCTCAGCCAGTCTCTGGCCTGAGAAAGTAGATGCTCGCCAGCCGCTGTCAACGTCACGCTGCGAGTCGTGCGGAAAAACAGCGCCACTCCGGTATTCTCTTCCAGAAGTTTAATGCGATAACTGATCGTCGCCGTGGTTTTACACAATCGTTCTGCCGCTTTTGAAAAACTTCCTGTTTCAGCAACCGCAATGAAAGTCCGCAAGGTTTCTGGATCGAACATCTTCAGGTATCCCCTTTTAAATCCGCAAGTTGCGTGATTTTCTTATCCTCTGATTTATCAGTATTTTTACATGATAACCCTGTTCAATTTGTGGACTAAATCTAGTTTTGGAAAAATATTCCAACTTTTGTGTTGATGTTGTTCTCTTAAGGTTTTAGATTGCCTGTTATTGAAACCAAGCTGACCGGTCGGCGGTGGTTGAACGGAATTATGTTACAAGGACAAAAAGATGAAACTTCAGGTATTACCGTTAAGTCAGGAAGCCTTTAGTGCTTATGGCGACGTAATCGAAACGCAGCAACGGGATTTTTTCCATATTAACAATGGCCTGGTGGAGCGTTACCACGATTTGGCGCTGGTTGAGATTCTTGAGCAAGACCGTACGCTTATCAGCATTAACCGCGCGCAACCGGCGAATCTGCCGCTGACCATTCACGAACTCGAACGTCATCCGCTGGGTACTCAGGCCTTTATCCCGATGAAAGGTGAAGTGTTTGTGGTGGTCGTGGCGTTAGGTGACGACAAACCAGACCTGTCAACGCTGCGGGCGTTTATCACCAACGGTGAACAGGGGGTGAATTACCATCGTAACGTCTGGCATCACCCACTTTTCGCCTGGCAGCGCGTCACCGATTTTCTGACCATCGATCGCGGCGGCAGTGACAACTGTGATGTTGAAAGTATTCCTGAACAGGAACTCTGTTTTGCGTGACGCCTGCAACCGACTTGCATAAGATAAACTAATTGTTCATTGTTTATGCTCACTTGTAGGTCGGAGTTAACGTAGGTATGACGGAAGTTAGACGGCGCGGCAGGCCAGGACAGGCGGAGCCTGTGGCACAGAAGGGCGCACAGGCGTTAGAGCGGGGAATTGCGATTCTGCAATATCTGGAAAAAAGTGGGGGAAGTTCGTCGGTTAGCGATATTTCTCTCAATCTGGATTTGCCGCTCTCCACGACCTTTCGCTTGCTGAAGGTTTTACAGGCAGCGGATTTTGTCTATCAGGACAGTCAGTTAGGCTGGTGGCATATAGGATTAGGTGTCTTTAACGTCGGTGCGGCGTACATCCATAACCGCGATGTCCTCTCCGTAGCCGGGCCGTTTATGCGCCGCCTGATGTTACTTTCCGGCGAAACGGTCAATGTCGCGATCCGTAACGGCAATGAAGCGGTATTAATTGGTCAGTTAGAGTGTAAATCGATGGTCAGGATGTGTGCGCCGCTGGGCAGTCGTCTGCCGCTGCATGCTTCCGGAGCGGGCAAGGCGCTGCTTTATCCGCTGGCGGAAGAAGAGTTGATGAGCATCATTCTGCAAACCGGTTTGCAGCAGTTTACGCCAACGACGCTTGTGGATATGCCCACCTTGCTGAAGGACCTGGAACAAGCGCGTGAACTGGGCTATACCGTAGATAAAGAAGAGCATGTTGTCGGCCTGAATTGTATAGCTTCAGCAATTTACGATGATGTCGGTAGTGTTGTTGCCGCTATCTCCATCTCCGGGCCTTCATCAAGACTGACAGAAGATCGTTTTGTCAGTCAGGGTGAGCTGGTCAGAGACACCGCCCGCGATATCAGCACGGCGTTGGGACTGAAAGCACATCCATAGTGTCTGTCGCATCCCGCTCTGCGGAGCGGGTTTTTTTGACAAAATTTGAAAGTTGGAAAATTTTTCCAATTAATAGAGGTAGGAATAAAATGGCAAAAATGAGAGCCGTTGACGCGGCAATGTATGTGCTGGAGAAAGAAGGTATCACCACCGCCTTCGGCGTTCCGGGAGCTGCAATCAATCCGTTCTACTCAGCGATGCGTAAGCACGGTGGTATTCGTCACATTCTGGCGCGTCATGTGGAAGGTGCTTCGCACATGGCGGAAGGTTATACCCGCGCAACGGCAGGGAATATCGGCGTATGTCTGGGGACTTCCGGTCCTGCGGGCACGGACATGATCACCGCGCTCTATTCTGCTTCTGCTGATTCCATTCCTATTCTGTGTATTACCGGCCAGGCTCCGCGCGCCCGTCTGCATAAAGAAGATTTTCAGGCCGTAGATATTGAAGCAATTGCTAAACCGGTCAGCAAAATGGCGGTTACAGTTCGTGAAGCGGCGCTGGTGCCTCGCGTGCTGCAACAGGCATTTCACCTGATGCGTTCTGGTCGTCCGGGTCCGGTACTGGTGGATTTACCGTTCGACGTTCAGGTTGCGGAAATCGAGTTTGATCCTGACATGTACGAACCGCTGCCGGTCTACAAACCTGCTGCCAGCCGTATGCAGATCGAAAAAGCGGTAGAAATGTTAATTCAGGCCGAACGTCCGGTGATTGTTGCCGGGGGCGGGGTAATCAATGCTGACGCAGCTGCACTGTTACAACAGTTTGCTGAACTGACCAGCGTTCCGGTGATCCCAACGCTGATGGGCTGGGGCTGTATCCCGGACGATCATGAACTGATGGCCGGGATGGTGGGTCTGCAAACCGCGCATCGTTACGGTAACGCAACGTTACTGGCGTCCGACATGGTGTTTGGTATCGGTAACCGTTTTGCGAACCGTCATACCGGTTCGGTAGAGAAATACACCGAAGGGCGCAAAATCGTTCATATCGATATTGAGCCGACGCAAATTGGCCGCGTGCTGTGTCCGGATCTGGGCATTGTCTCTGATGCTAAAGCGGCGCTGACGCTGCTGGTTGAAGTGGCGCAGGAGATGCAAAAAGCGGGTCGTCTGCCGTGTCGTAAAGAATGGGTCGCCGACTGCCAGCAGCGCAAACGCACTTTGCTGCGCAAAACCCACTTCGACAATGTGCCGGTGAAACCGCAGCGCGTGTATGAAGAGATGAACAAAGCCTTTGGTCGCGATGTTTGTTATGTCACCACCATTGGCCTGTCACAAATCGCTGCGGCACAAATGCTACATGTCTTTAAAGACCGCCACTGGATCAACTGTGGGCAGGCAGGCCCGTTGGGCTGGACCATTCCGGCGGCGCTGGGCGTGTGTGCCGCTGATCCAGAGCGCAATGTGGTGGCGATTTCCGGTGACTTCGACTTCCAGTTCCTGATTGAAGAATTAGCCGTTGGCGCACAGTTCAACATTCCGTACATCCATGTACTGGTCAATAACGCCTATCTGGGTCTGATTCGCCAGTCGCAGCGCGCGTTTGATATGGATTACTGCGTACAGCTCGCGTTCGAAAATATTAACTCCAGTGAAGTGAACGGTTACGGCGTCGACCACGTAAAAGTAGCGGAAGGTTTAGGTTGTAAAGCGATTCGGGTCTTCAAACCGGAAGATATTGCACCAGCCTTTGAACAGGCGAAAGCCTTAATGGCGCAATATCGGGTACCGGTAGTCGTGGAAGTTATTCTCGAGCGTGTGACCAATATTTCGATGGGCAGCGAACTGGATAACGTCATGGAATTTGAAGATATCGCCGATAACGCAGTGGACGCACCGACTGAAACCTGCTTCATGCACTATGAATAAGGGAGATAAATAATGTTACGTTTCTCTGCTAATTTATCGATGTTATTTGGTGAATATGATTTTCTCGCCCGTTTTGAGAAAGCTGCGCAGTGTGGTTTTCGCGGCGTTGAATTTATGTTTCCTTATGACTACGACATTGAAGAATTAAAACAGGTGCTGGCGAGTAATAAACTCGAACATACGCTGCACAATCTACCGGCGGGTGACTGGGCGGCGGGCGAGCGCGGTATTGCCTGTATTCCTGGCCGTGAAGAAGAGTTTCGGGATGGCGTAGCAGCAGCGATTCGTTATGCTCGTGCGCTGGGTAATAAAAAAATTAACTGTCTGGTCGGTAAAACGCCGGCTGGTTTCAGCAGTGAACAGATTCACGCAACGCTTGTAGAAAACCTGCGTTATGCCGCGAATATGCTGATGAAAGAAGATATTTTATTACTGATTGAACCTATCAACCATTTTGATATTCCTGGTTTCCATCTCACCGGAACTCGGCAGGCGCTGAAATTGATTGATGATGTTGGTTGCTGCAATTTGAAAATTCAGTATGACATTTATCATATGCAGCGGATGGAAGGTGAATTAACCAACACTATGACTCAATGGGCCGATAAAATTGGTCACCTGCAAATTGCCGATAATCCGCATCGCGGCGAACCGGGAACCGGAGAAATTAATTACGAATATCTCTTTACGGTAATTGAAAATTCTGACTACAACGGTTGGGTTGGGTGTGAATATAAACCCCAAACCACCACGGAAGCCGGTTTACGCTGGATGGATCCGTACCGTTAAAACGTAACGCTATTCAGACAATGCTTTTTTAGGCCGCTAAGTTGGCAGGGGATCGTGTTGTCTGAATTCAGGAAAAGCGAAATTTAAAAGAGGTTAATTATGAAACTGGGATTTATTGGCTTAGGCATTATGGGTACACCGATGGCCATTAATCTGGCGCGTGCCGGTCATCAACTGCATGTCACAACCATTGGTCCGGTTGCTGATGAATTACTGTCACTGGGTGCCGTTAGTGTTGAAACTGCGCGTTTGGTAACGGAAGCATCGGACATCATTTTTATTATGGTGCCGGATACGCCACAGGTTGAAGAAGTTCTGTTTGGTGAAAATGGTTGTACCAAAGCCTCGCTGAAGGGCAAAACCATTGTTGATATGAGCTCCATTTCCCCGATTGAAACTAAGCGTTTCGCTCGTCAGGTGAATGAACTGGGCGGCGATTATCTCGATGCGCCAGTCTCCGGCGGTGAAATCGGCGCGCGTGAAGGGACGTTGTCGATTATGGTTGGCGGTGACGAAGCGGTATTTGAACGTGTTAAACCGCTGTTTGAACTGCTCGGTAAAAATATCACCCTCGTGGGCGGTAACGGTGACGGTCAAACCTGCAAAGTGGCAAATCAGATTATCGTGGCGCTCAATATTGAAGCGGTTTCTGAAGCCCTGCTGTTTGCTTCAAAAGCCGGTGCAGATCCGGTACGTGTGCGCCAGGCGCTGATGGGCGGCTTTGCTTCCTCACGTATTCTGGAAGTTCACGGTGAGCGCATGATTAAACGCACCTTTAATCCAGGTTTTAAAATTGCGCTGCACCAGAAAGATCTCAACCTGGCACTGCAAAGTGCGAAAGCACTGGCGCTGAACCTGCCAAACACCGCGACCTGCCAGGAATTGTTTAATACCTGTGCGGCAAACGGTGGCAGCCAGTTGGATCACTCTGCGTTAGTGCAGGCGCTGGAATTAATGGCTAACCATAAACTGGCCTGATACCCGCAATAAAAATGGCCGATATCAGAAAATGAATCGGCCAGCAATATTAAAAAAAGAAAGCAGCCAAAGATGTTGCTTCAGTATTAAAAATAATATTTTTATTTTATTTGTTCCTCATAGCTAGATTAAAAAGACGTTATTCGATACGTGAAATTAAGAGGGATTTATGGAACATCAGAGAAAACTATTCCAGCAACGCGGCTATAGCGAAGATCTATTGCCGAAAACGCAAAGCCAGCGGACCTGGAAAACATTTAACTATTTTACCTTATGGATGGGTTCGGTTCATAACGTTCCCAATTATGTGATGGTCGGCGGCTTTTTTATTCTCGGCTTGTCTACCTTTAGTATTATGCTGGCAATTATCCTCAGCGCCTTTTTCATTGCCGCGGTAATGGTATTAAACGGTGCTGCGGGCAGTAAATACGGTGTGCCTTTTGCCATGATCCTGCGTGCTTCTTACGGCGTACGTGGTGCACTGTTTCCCGGATTATTAAGAGGCGGGATTGCTGCCATTATGTGGTTTGGCCTGCAATGTTACGCTGGATCGCTGGCCTGCTTGATCCTGATTGGCAAAATCTGGCCGGGATTTTTAACTCTCGGTGGTGATTTTACCCTGTTAGGGCTTTCTCTACCGGGCTTAATTACTTTCTTACTCTTCTGGCTGGTCAACGTTGGTATAGGTTTTGGCGGTGGCAAAGTTTTAAATAAATTCACTGCCATTCTTAACCCGTGCATCTATATCGTTTTCGGCGGTATGGCGATTTGGGCGATTTCGCTGGTCGGGCTCGGTCCAATCTTTGACTACATTCCGAGCGGTATTCAGAAAGCAGAAAACAGTGGCTTCCTGTTCCTGGTGGTGATTAACGCGGTAGTTGCGGTCTGGGCGGCACCGGCGGTGAGCGCATCCGACTTTACGCAAAATGCCCACTCGTTTCGTGAGCAGGCGCTGGGGCAAACGCTCGGTTTAGTTGTGGCCTATATTCTGTTTGCGGTCGCCGGGGTATGTATTATTGCCGGAGCCAGTATTCACTACGGCGCTGACACCTGGAACGTGCTGGATATTGTTCAGCGTTGGGATAGCCTGTTTGCCTCGTTCTTTGCGGTACTGGTTATTCTGATGACGACTATCTCTACTAACGCCACCGGTAATATTATTCCGGCTGGTTATCAGATTGCCGCCATTGCACCGACGAAACTGACCTATAAAAACGGCGTACTGATTGCCAGTATTATCAGCCTGCTGATCTGCCCGTGGAAATTAATGGAAAATCAGGACAGTATTTATCTGTTCCTCGATATTATCGGCGGGATGCTGGGTCCGGTAATTGGTGTCATGATGGCGCATTATTTTGTGGTGATGCGTGGGCAAATTAATCTTGATGAACTGTACACCGCACCTGGCGATTATAAATATTACGATAACGGTTTTAACCTCACTGCGTTTTCAGTAACTCTGGTGGCCGTTATTTTATCTCTTGGCGGTAAGTTTATTCCCTTTATGGAACCGTTATCTCGTGTTTCATGGTTTGTCGGCGTCATCGTCGCCTTTGCGGCCTACGCCTTATTAAAGAAACGTACTACAGCAGAAAAAACAGGAGAACAAAAAGTCACAGGTTAATTAATCCCGATATTGAACATTGAGTTAAAAAACCAATCTGTATTTTACAAGGAGTTTGTTATGTCTTTTGATTTAATCATTAAAAACGGCACTGTTATTTTAGAAAACGAAGCTCGCGTTGTAGATATCGCCGTTAAAGGCGGAAAAATTGCTGCTATCGGTCAGGATCTGGGCGATGCAAAAGAAGTTATGGATGCGTCTGGTCTGGTGGTTTCGCCAGGCATGGTTGATGCGCACACCCATATTTCTGAACCGGGTCGTAGCCACTGGGAAGGTTATGAAACCGGTACTCGCGCAGCGGCAAAAGGTGGTATCACCACCATGATCGAAATGCCGCTCAACCAGCTGCCTGCAACGGTTGACCGCGCTTCAATTGAACTGAAGTTCGATGCCGCTAAAGGCAAGCTGACTATCGATGCGGCACAACTCGGTGGCCTGGTGTCTTACAACATCGACCGTCTGCATGAGCTGGATGAAGTGGGCGTTGTCGGCTTCAAATGCTTCGTCGCAACCTGTGGCGATCGCGGTATCGACAACGACTTCCGTGATGTAAACGACTGGCAGTTCTTCAAAGGTGCGCAGAAGCTGGGCGAACTGGGGCAGCCGGTGCTGGTGCACTGCGAAAACGCGCTGATCTGTGATGCACTGGGCGAAGAAGCGAAAAGTGAAGGTCGCGTAACTGCCCATGACTATGTGGCTTCGCGTCCGGTATTTACCGAAGTGGAAGCGATTCGCCGCGTACTGTACCTGGCGAAAGTTGCCGGTTGCCGTCTGCACATTTGCCATATCAGCAGCCCGGAAGGCGTTGAGGAAGTGACTCGTGCACGTCAGGAAGGTCAGGACGTTACTTGTGAATCCTGCCCGCATTACTTTGTACTGGATACCGATCAGTTCGAAGAAATCGGTACTCTGGCAAAGTGTTCACCGCCGATCCGCGATCTGGAAAACCAGAAAGGCATGTGGGAAAAACTGTTTAACGGTGAAATCGACTGCCTGGTTTCCGACCACTCGCCATGCCCGCCGGAAATGAAAGCCGGCAACATCATGGAAGCATGGGGCGGTATTGCCGGTCTGCAAAACTGTATGGACGTGATGTTCGATGAAGCGGTACAGAAACGCGGTATGTCTCTGCCGATGTTCGGCAAATTAATGGCGACTAACGCAGCAGATATTTTCGGTCTGCAGCAAAAAGGCCGTATCGCCCCAGGAAAAGATGCCGACTTCGTCTTCATTCAGCCGAATAGCAGCTATGTTCTTACCAATGACGATCTGGAATATCGCCACAAAGTCAGCCCGTATGTTGGCCGTACCATTGGCGCGCGTATCATGAAAACCATCTTACGTGGTGATGTGATTTACGACATTGAACAGGGCTTCCCTGTTGCGCCGAAAGGTCAATTTATCCTTAAACATCAGCAGTAATCTGGCCCCTGCAATGCCCGTCCTTGCGGCGGGCATTCTCCGGTTAAGGTGTGTTTATGTTCAATTTTGCAGTCAGCCGCGAAAGCCTGTTATCAGGATTTCAGTGGTTTTTCTTTATTTTTTGCAACACGGTTGTGGTTCCTCCTACGCTACTTTCTGCTTTTCAGTTGCCGCAAAGTAGCCTGCTTACGCTCACGCAATATGCTTTTCTTGCTACTGCACTGGCCTGCTTCGCTCAGGCGTTCTGCGGTCATCGTCGCGCTATTATGGAAGGGCCGGGTGGCCTGTGGTGGGGAACCATCCTTACTATCACCCTTGGCGAAGCATCGCGCGGGACACCGATCAACGATATCGCTACCAGCCTGGCGGTGGGAATTGCGCTCTCTGGCGTGCTGACGATGTTGATTGGTTTTAGCGGATTAGGTCATCGTCTGGCGCGGTTATTTACGCCGTCGGTGATGGTCTTGTTTATGTTGATGCTGGGCGCGCAGCTGACCACTATCTTTTTCAAAGGTATGCTCGGGCTGCCGTTTGGCATAGCCGACCCGAATTTTAAAATTCAGTTACCGCCGTTCGCGCTTTCGGTCGCGGTGATGTGCCTGGTACTGGCGATGATTATCTTTCTGCCGCAACGTTTTGCCCGTTATGGCCTGCTGGTCGGTACGATAACCGGCTGGTTGTTGTGGTACTTTTGCTTTCCTTCTTCGCATTCGCTCTCCGGTGAGTTGCACTGGCAGTGGTTCCCGCTCGGCAGTGGCGGTGCTTTGTCGCCGGGGATTATTCTGACGGCGGTGATTACAGGTCTGGTTAATATCAGCAATACCTACGGTGCGATTCGGGGCACGGATGTTTTTTATCCGCAGCAGGGCGCGGGGAATACGCGTTATCGTCGTAGCTTTGTGGCGACCGGATTTATGACGCTGATAACCGTACCGCTGGCGGTAATTCCATTTTCACCGTTTGTTTCATCCATTGGTTTATTAACCCAGACTGGCGATTACACGCGGCGTTCGTTTATTTATGGCAGCGTTATTTGCCTGCTGGTGGCGCTGGTTCCGGCACTCACGCGTCTGTTTTGCAGTATCCCCTTACCAGTGAGTAGCGCGGTCATGCTGGTTTCTTATCTGCCTTTACTCTTTTCGGCGCTGGTGTTTAGCCAGCAAATAACCTTTACCGCTCGCAATATTTATCGACTCGCATTGCCGTTATTTGTCGGCATATTTTTAATGGCATTACCGCCTGTGTATCTGCAAGACCTTCCATTAACGCTTCGTCCTCTGCTCAGTAACGGCTTACTGGTCGGAATTTTACTGGCTGTTCTTATGGATAATCTTATTCCGTGGGAACGCATCGAATAATTTGTTGAAAAAGGATTGATAATGAAGATTGTCATTGCGCCAGACTCTTTTAAAGAGAGCTTAAGTGCAGAAAAATGTTGTCAGGCAATTAAAGCTGGGTTTTCGACCGTCTTTCCCGATGCGCACTATATCTGTTTGCCGATAGCGGATGGCGGCGAAGGAACGGTGGATGCGATGGTCGCCGCGACGGGCGGCAACATTGTGACGCTTGAAGTCTGTGGGCCGATTGGCGAAAAAGTGAATGCTTTTTATGGTCTTACCGGCGACGGGAAAACGGTGGTGATTGAGATGGCGGCAGCAAGCGGCCTGATGCTAGTCGCGCCTGAAAAGCGTAATCCGTTGCTGGCGTCAAGTTTTGGCACCGGAGAGCTGATTCGTCATGCGCTGGATAACGGCATTCGCCATATTATTCTCGGCATTGGCGGCAGTGCGACGGTCGACGGCGGTATGGGCATGGCGCAGGCGCTTGGTGTGCGTTTCCTTGATGCCGACGGTCAGGTGCTGGCGGCTAACGGCGGCAATTTAGCACGCGTGGCAAGTATTGAGATGGATGAATGCGATCCGCGTCTGGCAAATTGTCATATCGAAGTGGCGTGTGATGTTGATAACCCGCTGGTGGGGCCACGCGGTGCGGCGGCGGTGTTTGGTCCGCAAAAAGGGGCAACGCCGGAAATGGTCGAAGAGCTGGAACAGGGGCTGCAAAATTTCGCCCGCGTTTTACAACAGCAAACGGAAATCAACGTCTGCCAGATGGCGGGCGGCGGCGCGGCGGGCGGGATGGGTATTGCGGCGGCGGTATTCCTCAATGCGGATATTAAACCGGGTATTGAGATTGTACTGCGGGCAGTCAACCTGGAGCAGGCGGTGCAGGGTGCAGCGCTGGTGATCACCGGGGAAGGGCGCATCGACTCGCAAACGGCAGGTGGTAAAGCGCCGCTGGGCGTGGCGTCGGTGGCGAAGCAGTTTAATGTCCCGGTGATTGGGATTGCTGGCGTATTGGGTGATGGCGTGGAAGTGGTGCACCAGTACGGCATTGACGCGGTGTTCAGCATTTTGCCACGTCTGGCACCTTTAGCCGAAGTGCTCGCCAGCGGTGAAACCAATCTCTTCAACAGCGCACGAAATATTGCCTGCGCCATTAAAATAGGTCAGGGAATTAAAAACTGACTCTTGCCATTAGAGCGGATGCATTTTATCCCGCATCCGTTTTTTACCTGAATTTACCGCAAAAAAAGCCACGGTATAAACCGTGGCAAAATCCAACATAGCTAAAAATAATCAGGCGAGTGGTATGACTTAAATCTCTACGTCGCGGTTGCAATCTTTTGAGTAAATATAACTAAACGCTTCACCACGCCCTACGCCATAACCGGCCTGTAAGGAATAAGCGCCCATAAAGATGTAATCGCCTTTTTTCACCGGGATCCAGTTATTGTCGAGGTTATAAACCCCCTGACCGGAAAGAATATAGGCACCGTGTTCCTGGACGTGAGTTTCGATATAACCGTGGCTGGCACCTGGCGCAAAAGAGAGGATATGCATGTTCATATCAAAACCTAACTCTTTGGGCAGAAAATCCAGCAGAATAACATCGTCCATGCCTTCATAATGAATGCGTTCGAGTTCGCTGGCATTGCCAGAAACTAGCCACGGCGCATGACCTTCTACCGGAACATAGCGACGCTTATATAAAAAGATTTGGCTGTCTTCGGCCTGGGCGTTAACAAACGTCATTAAGGAGCCTGGTGGGCAATAAAGATAGCCACCTTCGCTTAAGGCAAATGTTTTATCTTCGGCTTTGGCAGTGATATTTCCAGAGATCACATACAGGAACGTTTCAATGCCTTCGCCCCCGAAGCCCTGTTGGTTGCCACCGTTTTGATGCAGTGTGACCAGATAATCAACAAAAGAGGCCCCCAGCTTTGGCGTGGAGAGGATTGTCGCGTCACAATTTTCAAAGCCAGGAATAATATTTTTTACCAGACCATCCGGGGTTAACAGCGCGAAATTACCGTGTTTAACAATCGCACGGTTAGCCAGTAAATCATCGCGGTAACCGGTGACGTTATTTAAATATCCCATTTATAACTCCTTATTTCTTCCAGGCAAGTTGATAAAGCATGAGTGCCAACGTTTTGACCCCTTCGGCAAGGTCGGTAATATTGGTGCGTTCCGCCGGGTTATGGCTGATCCCGTTGATGCTGGGAATGAAAATCATGCAGGTCGGCACGCGCGGCGCGAAAATTTGTGCGTCGTGCCCGGCACCACTGTGCATCACCCGGTAATTCAGTTTTTCGCTTTCACACAATTCTGTCAGGGTGGTGACCAGGTCCTTATTCATCGGCACGGGTTCTTCGTCCATCCATAAATCGATATCAATACCAATGTCCATTTCATCGCAAATCGCCCGCATGTCGTTTTCTAACTGTTGGGTGAAATCGCGCAGCACGGCAGCATCGGTATGGCGACAATCAATGGTGAACGTGGTTTTACCCGGCACCACATTCACCGTATTCGGGCGCGGCTCTACTTTGCCAAAGGTCAGAACCAGCGGATCGCCCATCTTTTTCGCTTTTTCGACAGACTGATGGCAAATGCGACTGAAAGCGTAAACCGTATCACGACGATAACCCATCGGCGTGGTGCCTGCATGGTTTGATTCGCCATTCAGCGTCACCGTATAACGACGCTGCCCGACAATTGCATTCACCACGCCAATTGACTGCCCATTACTTTCCAGCACACAGCCCTGTTCGATATGCAGTTCGACAAAGGCTTTAATATCCTGACGCGGAGTTAGTGGGGCGTTCGGCAGAGTAAATCCGCAAGCCTTCATCGCATCGACAAAACTATTTCCTTTGGCATCACAGATATTCCGCACGTCGTCAGGATTCGCCAGCCCAAAGATATTTTTACTGCCCCAGAAGACATACGGGAAGCGGCTGCCTTCTTCTTCTGCCATCGCCACCACTTCGACCGTACGTAACGGCGCGCCGTATTGCGTTTTCAACCAGTCAATTGCCAGCCACGCCGCCAGCGCGCCGAATTGCCCGTCGAGGTTACCGCCGTTAACCACGGTATCGATATGCGAACCGCTCAGAACCACTTCTTGTGGATATTCGGTGCCACTCAGGCGACCATATAAATTCCCCACTTCATCGAAACGTGTTTCCAGCCCGCTTGCTGCCATTCTTTTTTTAAATTGCTGCTGAGTTTCCAGCCATTCCGGCGAATAAAGTAAACGGGTCATCCCACCCGTTGGGTCAGCGCCAAAAGAGGAAAGCCAGGGCAGCGTTTCTTCTATGGCTTGACGAAAATGTGTAATCATAAGAAAGTCCTGTCTCAATAATTATTGCGCAAAGGGATTTTTCGTTTCGTATGACGTGTTATAAAGCGCGTCGGAAATTAAATACTGGTAAATATCATCAACAATTTCGATGCCTTCGACGGCGGCTTTGCGTTGTTTAATATCCTGATCCTGTCCGGGATAATAAACCTGGTTAAAACCGGGCGCGGGGGTTATGGCATTTAATTCGCGCATGGTCTGGCTAAGATGTTGACGGAATAGTTCGCTGGAGGAGAAAAAGTTCGGATTAATAACGATATGTAATTGCCCCAAATTACGCCCGGCGTGTAAATCGTCATACATCGAACTAACCTGTCGCCCGAACGGTAAGCCGAGTAAGACGCCTGAGAGGACGTCAATCATCATCATCAGGCCATACCCTTTCGGCCCGGCGGCGGGGAGCAGAGCATGTACCGCGAACGGATCGGTTGTTGGTGCTCCGTTTTTATCGACCGCCCAGGTATCCGGGATAGACATATTACGCGAGCGGGCGTCGAGCACTTTTCCCCATGCCTGTACGGTAGTCGCCATATCAAAGGTAAGGATCTCGTCGCCTTCTCCCGGCGCGGCAAAGGCCAGTGGGTTAGTACCGTAGTAAATTTCCGCGCCGCCAAACGGCACCACCATTGGATCGGACTGGCACATCGAAATGCCAATTAATCCGGCGCGGGCTGCCTGCTGCACAAAATAAGAGATTGCGCCGCTGTGACCCATCCGGCTGATACCGACCACCGCAACGCCATTTTGCTGGGCGGTTTTGATGGCATGTTCCATACCCATTTTCGCCGCGACCTGTCCGGCGGCATTGTCAGCATGTAAAATTGCTGAACATGGCCCGGTTTCTTCAAGACGAAACTCCGGTTCGCGGTTGGTGCCGCCTTTTGAAATGCGTTCCGCGTAGTATTCCACGCGCACCGCGCCATGAGAGTGGATCCCTCTGGCATCGGCGTAAACCAATACTTCAGCCACGGTTGCAGCGTGCTCACGTTTTAACCCAGCCTGGCAGAGTTTATTCTCGATTAGCTGGTGGAGTGTTTCCCGACTGATTTTCATCTGTCTTCCTTTTTAACGACGGTGTGAAGCATGACTGCAATTAACATACAGGGAAAATATCTGGATTATGTGATCCAGACAGGCAAAAAAATATAGTTAGAATTTATTTGATAATCCGCTCGCTTTTAACCTGGTTTTTAAAACAACCACGCTTATTAAAAAATAACACGTAATAGCCTGGCGGTTATTTGAATTCTTTTGTTAATAATCCCTGTGTGATATTCATCACCTTATTTACTCGTTGTCATCGATACCGTAATCGCCACATTAACACTGCTCGTGCAATTGCCATGGGTGCAATTTTTAAGGAGTTGTTATGATCCACGCCTTTATTAAAAAAGGGTGTTTTCAGGATTCGGTCAGTTTAATGATTATTTCACGAAAACTCAGCGAATCAGAAAATGTTGATGATGTTTCCGTAATGATGGGTACGCCCGCCAATAAAGCGTTATTAGAGACCACAGGTTTCTGGCATGACGATTTTAATAACGCCACGCCGAACGATATTTGTGTGGCAATTCGTAGCGAAGCGGCGGATGCGGGGATCGCGCAGGCGATTATGCAACAGCTTGAAGAGGCGCTAAAACAACTGGCGCAGGGTTCAGGCAGCAGCCAGGCGTTGACGCAGGTGCGTCGCTGGGACAGTGCCTGTCAGAAATTACCCGATGCCAGTCTGGCGCTGATTTCAGTGGCTGGCGAGTATGCGGCGGAACTGGCGAATCAGGCGCTGGATCGCAACCTCAACGTGATGATGTTCTCCGATAACGTCACGCTGGAAGATGAAATCCAGCTCAAAACCCGCGCACGCGATAAAGGCTTGCTGGTGATGGGGCCGGACTGCGGTACGTCGATGATTGCCGCCACGCCGCTGGCTTTTGCTAACGTGATGCCGGAAGGCAACATTGGCGTCATTGGCGCTTCCGGTACCGGGATTCAGGAGCTGTGTTCGCAGATTGCGCTGGCAGGTGAGGGAATTACCCACGCGATTGGTCTTGGCGGGCGCGACCTCAGCCGTGAAGTGGGCGGCATCAGTGCGCTAACGGCGCTGGAAATGCTCAGTGCAGACGAGAAAAGCGAAGTGCTGGCATTTGTTTCAAAACCACCTGCCGAAGCTGTGCGTCTGAAAATTGTTAATGCCATGAAAGCAACTGGCAAACCGACGGTGGCGCTGTTTTTAGGTTATACCCCGGCGGTGGCCCGCGACGAGAATGTCTGGTTTGCCTCCTCGCTGGATGAGGCCGCACGCCTGGCTTGCCTGCTTTCACGCGTTACGGCGCGACGTAACGCAATAGCGCCTGTCAGCAGCGGATTTATTTGCGGTTTGTATACCGGCGGTACGCTGGCCGCTGAAGCGGCGGGATTACTTGCCGGACACCTTGGCGTGGAAGCCGACGATACCCATCAACATGGCATGATGCTCGACGCCGACGGACATCAGATCCTCGACCTGGGCGATGATTTTTACACCGTCGGGCGTCCCCATCCGATGATCGACCCGACCTTACGCAACCTGTTAATTGCCGATCTCGGCGCTAAACCGCAAGTGCGCGTGTTGCTGCTTGATGTCGTGATTGGCTTCGGTGCGACCGCCGATCCTGCCGCCTCGCTGGTGAGCGCCTGGCAAAAAGCCTGTGCCGCGCGTTCTGACAGCCAACCGCTGTACGCCATTGCCACGGTGACAGGTACCGAACGTGACCCGCAATGCCGCTCGCAGCAAATCGCCACGCTGGAAGATGCGGGGATCGCGGTTGTGAGTTCGCTGCCGGAAGCCACCTTGCTGGCGGCAGCGTTAATTCATCCGCTCTCGCCTGCCACACAGCAACACACACCGTCATTACTGGAAAACGTCGCCGTGATTAACATCGGATTACGCAGCTTTGCGCTGGAGCTACAAAGCGCCAGCAAACCGGTTGTGCATTACCAATGGTCGCCAGTCGCCGGCGGCAATAAAAAACTGGCTCGTTTATTAGAACGTTTGCAATAAGGGGTTTCCATGTTTACATCAGTGGCGCAAGCCAATGCTGCGGTTATCGAACAAATTCGTCGCGCTCGTCCACACTGGCTGGATGTGCAACCGGCTTCTTCACTTATCAGCGAACTAAACAAGGGCAAAACACTGCTTCACGCCGGGCCGCCAATGCG
Organism: Escherichia sp. WS547; assembly: GCF_046486065.1. Taxonomy (NCBI): domain Bacteria; kingdom Pseudomonadati; phylum Pseudomonadota; class Gammaproteobacteria; order Enterobacterales; family Enterobacteriaceae; genus Escherichia; species Escherichia sp. WS547. The sequence goes on from NZ_JBJQMA010000027.1 coordinate 21,076, forward strand.
CTGGCAGGAGATGACCGGACCCATGAAAGGGGCGTGCGTGGGCGCATGTCTGTTCGAAGGCTGGGCGAAAGATGAGGCGCAGGCGCTGGCAATACTGGAGCAGGGGGAAGTGAACTTCATTCCTTGTCACCATGTGAATGCCGTCGGGCCAATGGGCGGCATTACTTCTGCCAGTATGCCGATGCTGGTGGTCGAGAACGTGACCGACGGCAACCGGGCGTACTGCAACCTCAACGAAGGTATCGGCAAAGTGATGCGTTTTGGCGCTTACGGCGAAGATGTCCTGACTCGCCATCGCTGGATGCGCGATGTGTTAATGCCAGTATTAAGTGCGGCGCTGGGGCGCATGGAGCGCGGTATCGATCTCACGGCGATGATGGCGCAGGGCATTACCATGGGCGATGAGTTTCATCAACGCAATATTGCTTCCTCTGCACTGTTAATGCGTGCGCTGGCCCCACAAATTGCTCGCCTCGATCATGATAAACAACACATCGCGGAAGTGATGGATTTCCTCAGCGTGACCGATCAGTTCTTCCTTAACCTCGCGATGGCTTACTGCAAGGCGGCGATGGATGCTGGTGCGATGATCCGTGCAGGCAGCATCGTCACGGCTATGACCCGCAACGGCAATATGTTCGGGATTCGGGTCAGCGGGCTGGGCGAACGCTGGTTTACTGCGCCTGTAAACACTCCCCAAGGTCTGTTTTTCACCGGCTTCTCGCAGGAGCAGGCGAACCCGGATATGGGCGATAGCGCAATTACCGAAACCTTTGGTATCGGAGGTGCGGCAATGATCGCAGCGCCTGGCGTAACGCGCTTTGTCGGTGCGGGTGGCATGGAAGCGGCCAGAACCGTTTCTGAAGAGATGGCGGAAATTTACCTTGAGCGCAATATGCAGTTGCAGATCCCCGGCTGGGATTTCCAGGGCGCGTGCCTGGGACTGGACATTCGTCGCGTGGTAGAAACCGGCATTACGCCACTCATCAATACCGGTATCGCCCATAAAGAGGCGGGGATCGGGCAGATTGGCGCAGGCACTGTGCGGGCACCGTTGGCCTGCTTTGAACAGGCGCTGGAAGCACTGGCTGAAAGCATGGGGATTGGTTGAGGAACGCGCAATGACGATCATCCATCCTCTGCTTGCCAGCCGTAGCGCTCCGAATTATCGCCAGTCCTGGCGGTTAGCGGGCGTGTGGCGGCGGGCGATTAACCTGATGACGGAAAGCGGCGAACTGTTAACGCTGCATCGTCAGGGTAGTGGTTTCGGCCCCGGAGGATGGGTGCTTCGCCGCGCGCAATTCGATGCGTTATGCGGTGGATTATGCGGCAATGAACGACCACAGGTTGTGGCTCAAGGCATTTGCCTCGGACGTTTCACGGTTAAACAGCCACAGCGTTATTGTTTGCTGCGTATTACGCCGTCTGCGCATCCTCAACCGCTTGCAGCGGCATGGATGCAACGCGCGGAGGAAACCGGGCTTTTCGGGCCGCTGGCGTTGGCGGCAGGCGATCCGCTGCCTGCTGAATTACGCCAGTTTCGTCACTGTTTTCAGGCCGCGCTCAATGGCGTTAAGACCGACTGGCGGCACTGGCTGGGTAAAGGGCCGGGATTAACGCCGAGTCATGATGACACGCTGACGGGAATGCTGCTGGCAGCCTGGTATTATGGCGCTTTAGATGCGCGCTCCGGTCGCCCGTTTTTTGCCTGTTCCGACCATCTTCAACTCGTTACCACTGCGGTGAGCGTTAATTATTTACGTTATGCCGCGCAAGGATATTTCGCCTCGCCACTCCTGCACTTTGTTCATGCTCTGAGTTGCCCGAAACGTACCGCTGTTGCGATTGATTCGCTGCTGGCGCTGGGACATACGTCAGGGGCAGATACGCTGCTGGGGTTCTGGCTTGGTCAACAATTATTACAAGGAAAACCATGAAAACACTGGTTGTAGCTCTTGGGGGCAATGCCTTGCTTCAGCGCGGTGAGGCGCTGACGGCAGAAAATCAATATCGCAATATCGCCAGCGCTGTACCCGCACTGGCGTGCCTGGCCCGTTCTTATCGGCTGGCGATTGTTCACGGCAACGGGCCACAGGTGGGGCTGTTGGCGTTACAGAATCTGGCGTGGAAAGAGGTAGAACCGTATCCGCTGGATGTGCTGGTGGCGGAAAGCCAGGGGATGATTGGCTATATGCTGGCGCAGAGCTTGAGCGCACAGCCGCAGATGCCGCCTGTCACGACGGTGCTGACGCGCATTGAGGTTTCGCCTGATGATCCGGCGTTTTTGCAGCCAGAGAAGTTTATCGGTCCGGTTTATCAGCCAGAAGAACAAGAGGCACTGGAAGCGGCTTACGGCTGGCAGATGAAACGTGATGGTAAATATTTGCGCCGGGTGGTAGCGTCTCCGCAACCGCGTAAAATTCTCGACAGCGAAGCCATCGAGTTGTTGCTCAAAGAGGGGCATGTGGTGATTTGCAGTGGCGGCGGCGGTGTGCCTGTGACGGATGACGGAGCAGGGAGTGAAGCAGTGATTGATAAAGATCTCGCCGCTGCGTTGCTCGCCGAGCAGATTAATGCCGATGGGCTGGTGATCCTCACCGATGCTGATGCGGTATATGAAAACTGGGGAACGCCGCAGCAACGTGCCATTCGCCATGCCACACCGGATGAGTTAGCGCCATTTGCCAAAGCCGATGGTTCGATGGGGCCGAAGGTAATGGCGGTGAGTGGCTATGTCAGAAGCCGTGGCAAACCTGCGTGGATTGGGGCGTTATCGCGGATTGAAGAGACGCTGGCGGGCGAAGCGGGGACCTGTATTTCGCTGTAGTGATTGGGGTATTTGGCAAGAATTAAGGCTCTGAGAAAGATTCCAAACCCCAAATAAGAACGCGGACAGTCCCCTCGCCCCTGTGGGGAGAGGGTTAGGGTGAGGGGGAAAACTGCTTGCGCATTAGCTTTTAAGCAGGTTTGTGCACCAGGTTAACTGAACTTACTCTGCGCCCAAATCACGCCACTGGCATACTCCGGCGGCAGCAGCGGGATTAAGGCTTCCAGCGCCGCGGTCAGACGCGATGTGTCGCTGTCGGTCAAATTCAGATGCCCCACTTTACGCCCCGGACGGACTTCTTTGTCGTACCAGTGCAGATGCACCAGCGGCAATTTCAGCCAGTCATAATTCACATCGCTACCAATCAGGTTGATCATCACCGACGGACTATTCACTACTGGTTGCGGTAACGGCAGATCGGTAATCGCCCGCAGATGCAGCTCAAACTGGCTGATGCTGGCACCGTTTTGCGTCCAGTGACCACTGTTATGCACACGCGGAGCCAGTTCGTTGATCAGCAGACCTTGCGGGGTGACAAAGCACTCCATCGCCATCACGCCCACATAGCCCAGCTCCTGCATAATCGCCGACAGCATCTCTTCGGCTTGCGCTTGCTGCTGCGCATTGGCCTGCGGGAAAGCGACGCTGGTACGCAAAATACCGTCCTGATGCAGGTTATGCGTCAGCGGATAAAACACGGTGCTACCATCAAAGCCGCGCGCGCCAACCAGCGACACTTCGCCAGAGAAGTTTATGCCCTGCTCGACAATACATTCGCCGTAGCATTCAGCCGGTAACTGTTCGGTTTCATCGGCGCGTAAACGCCATTGACCGCGTCCGTCATAGCCACCAGTGCGACGCTTAACAATCGCCAGCTCACCTAAACGCTTAAACACCGCAGGCCACTCGCTGCGATCGGCAAGTAACTGCCACGGTGCGGTCGGTAGGTGAAGCTTGTCGAAAAGCTGCTTCTGAGTCAGACGGTCAGCAATAATCGGGAATACATCGCGGTTCACAAAGGCCGGATGGCGCGCCAGCTCGCGGGTTAATGCGGTTTCCGGCCAGCGTTCGATCTCAGCGGTAATCACGCTTTGTTGAAAAGGCACCGCCGCCGGTTCAGCGTCCAGCCCGACTGGCCAGACAGCAATGCCTAACGGTTCGCCTGCCTGGCGCAGCATACGGCCTAACTGCCCGTTACCGAGGACGCAAACCTGTTTCATGCCGCACCTCGCGGGTCTGGGTTTTCCAGCACTTCGTCAGTCTGGGCTTTGCGCCAGTCATTCAGACGCTGGTGCAGTTCTTTATCATGAGTCGCAAGAATTTGTGCTGCCAGTAACGCCGCGTTTGCCGCGCCAGCTTTACCAATCGCCAGCGTACCCACCGGAATGCCGCGCGGCATTTGTACGATGGAGTAGAGGCTATCGACACCGCTCAGTGCGGCGCTCTGTACTGGCACGCCCAGCACTGGCACCAGCGTTTTGGCGGCAATCATGCCTGGCAGGTGCGCTGCGCCGCCTGCGCCCGCAATAATCACCTGATAACCGTTTTCTTCGGCACTTTCGGCGAAGCTGAACAGTTTATCGGGGGTGCGGTGAGCAGAAACCACTTCAACGTGGTGTGGGACATTCAGGATTTCGAAGATTTCGGCGGCGAACTGCATGGTAGCCCAGTCGCTTTTGGACCCCATCACGATGGCGACACGCGCCGGATTATTGCGGGAAGACATGCGTCTTAAAACTCCTGTGGTGCACAACTCTCGGCTTTAGAGGGCACAGAGAATAGCACGGAAAGAGAGCAAGGAAAACGGTTGCGTGGCTGTGAAATCAGCAAAGTTGCGGGTATTTAAAACGGAAAATGAATCAGCTCAACGTCATCTGCCGTGACTTTCACCATTGAACCTTCCGTATGCCAGGCACCCAGTACCACGCGAAAAGCAGGTTGCTGATTGGCGATAAGTTCATGCACCGCCGGGCGATGGGTATGCCCGTGGATCAGCCATTGCACCTGATGTTTTTCCATCGCACTGACCACCGCGTTTTGGTTAACGTCCATGATCGCCAGCGATTTACTGCTGTTGGCTTCTTTGCTGTTCGCGCGCATTCGCGCGGCAATGCGTTTGCGCACAAACAATGGCAGAGCGAGGAATAGCGTCTGCAGCCAGGGTTTGTGGACTTTGGCGCGAAAAGCCTGATAACCGGCGTCATCGGTGCACAGCGTGTCGCCATGCATAATCAATACCCGGCGACCATACAGTTCGAGCACCTTTTCTTCCGGCAATAACGTCATGCCGCTTTCACGGGCAAAGCGTTTGCCGAGCAGAAAATCACGGTTGCCATGAATGAAATAACAGGGAACACCGGAATCGGACACCGCTTTGATCGCTGCCGCCATCTGGCGATGGAGTGGGTTGGGATCGTCGTCGCCAATCCACGCTTCAAACAGATCGCCAAGAATATACAGCGCGTCGGCCTTGCGGGCTTCCCCCGCTAAAAAACGCAGAAAACCGGCGGTGATCGCCGGTTCTTCCGCGCAGAGATGAAGATCTGCAATAAAGAGTGTCGCCACGATTACTCGCTAACGGTCACGCTTTCAATGATAACGTCTTCTTTTGGCACGTCCTGGTGCATACCGCTACGACCGGTTGCAACACCTTTGATTTTGTCTACCACGTCCATGCCTTCAACCACTTCAGCAAACACGCAGTAACCCCAACCTTGCAGGCTTTCGCCAGAGAAGTTCAGGAAGTCGTTATCAACCACGTTGATGAAGAACTGTGCAGTTGCAGAGTGCGGTGCCTGAGTACGGGCCATTGCCAGCGTACCACGGGTATTTTTCAGACCGTTGTTGGCTTCGTTTTTGATCGGGTCTTTGGTGGTTTTTTGCTTCATGCCCGGCTCAAAACCGCCGCCCTGAATCATAAAGCCGTTGATTACACGGTGGAAAATGGTGTTGTTGTAAAAACCTTCGCGGCAGTAGTCCAGGAAGTTTTTAACTGTTTCAGGTGCTTTATCGTCAAAAGTTTTGATGACAATATCGCCGTGATTGGTGTGGAAAGTAACCATTTTTGCATCCTGTTCCGTTTGATTGGTGCTTCAACCCGGTTCGGGTCATATATAGGGTGGTGTTATAGCATAACCGCACGATCGGATCATCACGCAATGTATGCTGATTCGCGCGGGAAATATGGGTATTATACGCAACTCAATTACCCACACATGTCTAAACGGAATCTTCGATGCTAAAAATCTTCAATACTCTGACACGCCAAAAAGAGGAATTTAAGCCTATTCACGCCGGGGAAGTCGGCATGTACGTGTGTGGAATCACCGTTTACGATCTCTGTCATATCGGTCACGGGCGTACCTTTGTTGCTTTTGACGTGGTTGCGCGCTATCTGCGTTTCCTCGGCTATAAGCTGAAGTATGTGCGCAACATTACTGATATCGACGACAAAATCATCAAACGCGCCAATGAAAATGGCGAAAGCTTTGTGGCGCTGGTGGATCGCATGATCGCCGAAATGCACAAAGATTTTGATGCTTTGAACATTCTGCGCCCGGATATGGAGCCGCGCGCGACGCATCATATCGCAGAAATTATTGAACTCACTGAACAACTGATCGCCAAAGGTCACGCTTATGTGGCGGACAACGGCGACGTGATGTTTGACGTACCGACCGATCCGACATATGGCGTGCTGTCGCGTCAGGATCTCGACCAGCTGCAGGCAGGCGCGCGCGTTGACGTGGTCGACGACAAACGCAACCCGATGGATTTCGTTCTGTGGAAGATGTCGAAAGAGGGCGAACCGAGCTGGCCGTCGCCGTGGGGCGCGGGCCGTCCAGGCTGGCACATTGAATGTTCGGCAATGAACTGCAAGCAGCTGGGTAACCACTTTGATATCCACGGCGGCGGTTCAGACCTGATGTTTCCGCACCACGAGAACGAAATCGCTCAGTCCACCTGTGCCCATGATGGTCAGTATGTGAACTACTGGATGCACTCCGGGATGGTAATGGTTGACCGCGAGAAGATGTCGAAATCGCTGGGTAACTTCTTTACCGTGCGCGATGTGCTGAAATACTACGATGCTGAAACCGTGCGTTACTTCCTGATGTCAGGCCACTATCGCAGCCAGCTGAACTACAGCGAAGAGAACCTGAAGCAGGCGCGTGCGGCGCTGGAGCGTCTCTACACTGCGCTGCGCGGCACAGATAAAACCGTTGCGCCTGCCGGTGGCGAAGCGTTTGAAGTGCGCTTTATTGAAGCGATGGACGACGATTTCAACACCCCGGAAGCCTATTCCGTGCTGTTTGATATGGCGCGTGAAGTAAACCGTCTGAAAGCAGAAGATATGGTAGCGGCAAACGCGATGGCGTCTCATCTGCGTAAACTTTCCGCCGTATTGGGCCTGCTGGAGCAAGAACCGGAAGCGTTCCTGCAAAGCGGTGCGCAGGCAGACGACAGCGAAGTGGCTGAGATTGAAGCGTTAATTCAACAGCGTCTGGATGCCCGTAAAGCGAAAGACTGGGCGGCGGCAGATGCGGCGCGTGACCGTCTTAACGAGATGGGGATCGTGCTGGAAGATGGCCCGCAAGGGACCACCTGGCGTCGTAAGTAATTGCGCTATTGCCGGATGCGAGTTTTCGCATCCGGTTATCGTCTGCGCCACCACAACATTCCCATCAGTAGCATCCCCGGCAACCACACCCACATCAATTCAGAAATAATCACCTGATGCCCGTACGGCGTGCTGTAACGAGACAATGCAAACGGCGCGACTTTAATCACCTGCCAGGGAGCGAAAAAGCGTTCATCTGACCACGGCCATAGCCAGCCAACGCCTTTACCACCAGTGGTTACCGCATCCAGCAAGCTGTGCGATAGCAACGAGACGGTTAAAAACAGCCAGCAGCGAATCAGCCCAGCCCTGAACCATCGGCGTCCAATCAGCACACATAACAGCGGGACAACAAACGCAAACACCAGCGAATGGGTAAACCCGCGATGACCAAAAACATTGCCGTAAGCAACGCCAAATTTAAACGACAAGACGTCGGCATCGGGCAGCATCGCCAGGATGATTCCGGCAAATAACAGGCGCGGAGGGATGACTTTCGAACCCAACCCTAAAGCAATGCAAAGGGGAACGGCTGCGTGCGTAATAATGGTTGGCATGATGGTCGCTTCGGCAAAATGTCGATGCTATCAGCATGGATGAACGGGGCGTAGAGGGCAAAAGTCTGAAAAGAGAACCGGCCTGTTGTTACAGGCCGGGAAAGGGATCAGGCAACAATCTGTACGCTGTGACCGGCAAAACTCACTGTCTGCCCGGCAACGATTTTGCAGCGTTTGCGCGTTTCAACCGCACCGTCGACTTTCACCTGGCCTTCGGCAATCGCGATTTTCGCCTGCGCGCCGCTTTCGCTCCAGCCTTCCAGTTTCAGCAAGTCGCACAGCTCAACGTGCGGATGTTTACCTAAAGAAAATGTCGCCATGTTACTCACCCTGTGGATCATGATATTCAACGCACGCCTGTAGCGTGTTTTCAATCAGCGTGGCAACCGTCATCGGGCCAACGCCGCCGGGAACAGGCGTAATGTATGAGGCGCGTTTAGCCGCGTCTTCAAACACGACGTCGCCCACAACTTTGCCATTTTCCAGACGGTTGATGCCGACATCAATCACAATTGCGCCTTCTTTGATCCAGTCACCGGGAATAAAGCCTGGCTTACCGACGGCAACGATCAATAGATCGGCATTTTCTACGTGGTGACGCAGATTTTTAGTGAAACGGTGAGTCACGGTGGTGGTGCAACCTGCCAGTAGCAGTTCCATGCTCATCGGGCGGCCAACGATATTCGATGCGCCAATCACCACGGCGTTGAGGCCGAAGGTATCAATGTTGTAACGCTCAAGCAGCGTGACAATACCGCGCGGGGTGCAGGGACGCAGACGCGGCGCGCGCTGGCACAGGCGACCGACGTTATAAGGATGGAAACCGTCTACGTCTTTGTCCGGATGAATACGTTCCAGCACTTTGACGTTATCAATACCCGCCGGTAACGGCAGTTGAACCAGAATGCCATCGATGGTGTTGTCGGCATTCAGCGCATCGATAAGCTCCAACAGCTCCGCTTCGCTGGTGGTTTCCGGGAGGTCATAAGAGCGGGAGACGAACCCGACTTCTTCACAAGCCTTGCGTTTACTTGCGACATAAATTTGCGATGCAGGGTTACTACCCACCAGCACAACGGCCAGTCCTGGTGCCCGCAGTCCGGCTGCAATACGCGCCTGAACTTTTTGAGCAACTTCAGAGCGCACCTGCTGCGCAATCGTTTTACCGTCAATAATCTTTGCTGCCATCAGAGAGAGGATTCCATCTGTTACGTAGGTCGAAGGGGATGCGCCTATTTTGTCAGAAGCGGGGCGCGCTGTCAGGTTTCGTTTCAGATTTATCGCGTGAAGCGACCTCTTGCGAAGGTGAGGCGCACTGTCGCTGAGATTGAAAGCTTCATTTTTCGTCCATGATGGCGTTGTAAATCTGGAACTGATTTATTTCCTTGTTTAAGGATTAAGATAATTTAAGAAATACCTGACAATATAAAAAGAATTTTCAGCCTGGTAATTTACCGCTTCAGGTCTATATTTGTGTTGAATATATTTTGCGCGGAAGTATTCATCTAACGGGGCTCTCTATTTTTTAGAATAGAGTGCATATTTTCAATTAAGACATTCTTAGAGGATAAAAAGGAATTTACTACTATCAGTGTCTTAAATAAAGTAATCGGTTATATACGGATGTGGAGTCGATAAATGAGATTGAAGGAATATATATGAAATTAAGATTTATTTCGTCTGCGCTGGCCGCCGCACTATTCGCCGCTACGGGTAGTTATGCTGCCGTTGTAGATGGCGGTACAATTCACTTTGAAGGCGAACTGGTGAATGCTGCCTGTTCAGTGAATACTGACTCGGCAGACCAGGTTGTCACACTCGGTCAATATCGTACCGATATTTTCAATGCTGTTGGTAATACCTCTGCATTAATTCCATTCACTATACAGTTGAACGACTGCGATCCTGTCGTTGCCGCTAATGCTGCCGTTGCATTTTCTGGTCAGGCGGATGCAATCAATGATAATTTATTGGCCATTGCATCCAGTACTAATACAACAACAGCAACGGGTGTCGGTATTGAAATACTTGATAATACATCCGCAATTCTCAAACCTGATGGGAATAGCTTCTCAACCAACCAGAACTTGATCCCCGGGACCAACGTTCTTCATTTTTCTGCACGTTATAAAGGCACCGGTACAAGTGCATCAGCAGGGCAAGCAAATGCTGACGCGACTTTTATTATGAGATACGAATAATCAAAACCACGTTGTTTTGAATTATATATCACGTCTTATAACAAAGTAATGTACCGGTTGTCTGAAGCGGTATGGTGGCAATGTAAATCGAAATCATGTTCACTTTGTATCATGCCGCTTTATTAAATGAAAAGGGAATGATGTGTTGTAAGAAACCAAAGCAATCATTTCTTTATACTCCTTATTTTTGCCGTCAGGAATACACAAGGCGTATTAACTATGATGACTAAAATAAAGTTATTGATGCTCATTATATTTTATTTAATCATTTCGACCAGCGCCCATGCTGCCGGAGGGATCGCATTAGGTGCCACGCGTATTATTTATCCCGCTGATGCTAAACAGACTGCGGTATGGATTAGAAATAGCCATACCAATGAGCGCTTTCTGGTCAATTCGTGGATTGAAAACAGCAGCGGTGTAAAAGAAAAGTCATTCATCATTACACCGCCACTGTTTGTTAGTGAACCCAAAAGCGAAAATACCTTGCGTATTATTTACACCGGTCCACCGCTGGCGGCAGATCGTGAGTCTCTGTTCTGGATGAATGTTAAGACGATCCCTTCGGTAGATAAAAATGCATTGAACGGCAGGAATGTTTTGCAACTGGCGATTTTATCGCGCATGAAGTTATTTCTCCGTCCAATTCAACTACAAGAATTACCCGCAGAAGCGCCGGACACACTCAAGTTTTCGCGATCCGGTAACTATATCAATGTTCATAATCCATCACCTTTTTATGTCACCCTGGTTAACCTGCAAGTGGGCAGCCAAAAACTGGGGAATGCTATGGTTGCACCCAGAGTTAATTCACAAATTCCCTTACCCTCAGGAGTGCAGGGAAAGCTGAAATTTCAGACCGTTAATGATTATGGTTCAGTAACCCCGGTCAGAGAAGTGAACTTAAACTAACCGAATCATCTGACAATATCAGAGCTAATTATGAAAATACCCACTACTACGGATATTCCGCAGAGGTATAGCTGGTGTCTGGCCGGAATTTGTTATTCATCTCTTGCCATTTTACCCTCCTTTTTAAGCTATGCGGAAAGTTATTTCAACCCGGCATTTTTATTAGAGAATGGCACATCCGTTGCTGATTTATCGCGCTTTGAGAGAGGTAATCATCAACCTGCGGGCGTGTATCGGGTGGATCTCTGGCGTAATGATGAGTTCATTGGTTCACAGGATATCGTATTTGAATCGACGACAGTAAATACAGGTGATAAATCAGGTGGGTTAATGCCTTGTTTTAACCAGGCACTCCTTGAACGAATTGGCCTTAATAGCAGTGCATTCCCCGAGTTAGCCCAGCAGCAAAATAATAAATGCATTAATTTACTGAAAGCTGTACCTGATACCACAATTAACTTTGATTTTGCAGCGATGCGCCTGAACATCACTATTCCTCAGATAGCGTTGTTGAGTAGCGCTCACGGTTACATTCCGCCTGAAGAGTGGGATGAAGGTATTCCTGCTTTACTCCTGAATTATAATTTCACCGGTAACAGAGGTAATGGTAACGATAGCTATTTTTTTAGTGAGCTCAGCGGGATTAATATTGGCCCGTGGCGTTTACGCAACAATGGTTCCTGGAACTATTTTCGCGGAAATGGATATCATTCAGAACAGTGGAATAATATTGGCACCTGGGTACAGCGCGCCATTATTCCGCTGAAAAGTGAACTGGTAATGGGAGACGGCAATACAGGAAGTGATATTTTCGATGGCGTTGGATTTCGTGGTGTACGGCTTTACTCTTCCGATAATATGTATCCTGATAGCCAGCAAGGGTTTGCCCCAACGGTACGTGGGATTGCCCGTACGGCGGCCCAGCTAACGATTCGGCAAAATGGTTTTATTATCTATCAAAGCTATGTTTCCCCCGGCGCTTTTGAAATTACAGATTTGCACCCGACATCTTCAAATGGCGATCTGGATGTCACCATCGACGAGCGCGATGGCAATCAGCAGAATTACACAATTCCGTATTCAACAGTGCCAATTTTACAACGCGAAGGGCGTTTCAAATTTGACCTGACAGCGGGCGATTTTCGTAGCGGTAATAGTCAGCAATCGTCGCCTTTCTTTTTTCAGGGCACGGCACTCGGCGGTTTACCACAGGAATTTACTGCCTACGGCGGGACGCAATTATCTGCAAATTACACCGCCTTTTTGTTAGGGCTGGGGCGCAACCTCGGGAACTGGGGCGCAGTGTCGCTGGATGTAACGCATGCGCGCAGTCAGTTAGCCGACGACAGTCGTCATGAGGGGGATTCCATTCGCTTCCTCTATGCGAAATCAATGAACACTTTCGGCACCAATTTTCAGTTGATGGGTTACCGCTATTCGACACAAGGTTTTTATACCCTTGATGATGTTGCGTATCGTCGTATGGAGGGGTACGAATATGATTACGATTATGACGGTGAGCATCGCGATGAACCGATAATCGTGAATTACCACAATTTACGCTTTAGCCGTAAAGACCGTTTGCAGTTAAATATTTCACAATCACTTAATGACTTTGGCTCGCTTTATATTTCTGGTACCCATCAAAAATACTGGAATACTTCGGATTCAGATACGTGGTATCAGGTGGGGTATACCAGCAGCTGGGTTGGCATCAGTTATTCGCTCTCATTTTCGTGGAATGAATCTGTAGGGATTCCCGATAACGAACGTATTGTCGGACTTAATGTTTCAGTGCCTTTCAATGTTTTGACCAAACGTCGCTACACCCGGGAAAATGCGCTCGACCGCGCTTATGCCTCCTTTAACGCCAACCGTAACAGCAACGGGCAAAATAGCTGGCTGGCAGGTGTAGGTGGGACCTTACTGGAAGGCCACAACCTGAGTTATCACGTAAGCCAGGGCGATACCTCGAATAATGGGTATACGGGCAGCGCTACGGCAAACTGGCAGGCCACTTACGGTACGCTGGGGGTCGGGTATAACTACGACCGCGATCAACATGACGTTAACTGGCAGCTGTCTGGCGGTGTGGTCGGACATGAAAATGGCATAACGCTGAGCCAGCCTTTAGGGGATACCAATGTTTTGATTAAAGCGCCTGGCGCAGGCGGTGTACGCATTGAAAATCAAACTGGCATTTTAACCGACTGGCGCGGCTATGCGGTGATGCCGTATGCCACGGTTTATCGGTATAACCGTATCGCGCTTGATACCAATACGATGGGGAATTCCATCGATGTTGAAAAAAATATTAGCAGTGTTGTGCCGACGCAAGGCGCGTTGGTTCGTGCCAATTTTGACACCCGCATAGGCGTGCGGGCGCTCATTACCGTTACCCAGGGCGGAAAACCGGTGCCGTTTGGATCACTGGTACGGGAAAACAGTACCGGAATAACCAGTATGGTGGGTGATGACGGGCAAGTTTATTTAAGCGGTGCGCCATTGTCTGGTGAATTACTGGTTCAGTGGGGAGACGGTGCAAACTCACGCTGCATTGCGCACTATGTATTGCCGAAGCAAAGCTTACAGCAAGCCGTCACTGTTATTTCGGCAGTTTGCACACATCCTGGCTCATAAAGGAAATTATCAATGAAGATAATCTGCAGATTATTATTGGCAATGGCATGTTTGTGTCTGGCAAACATATCCTGGGCTACTGTTTGTGCAAATAGTACTGGCGTAGCAGAAGATGAACACTATGATCTCTCAAATGTCTTTAATAGCACCAATAACCAGCCAGGCCAGATTGTTGTTTTACCGGAAAAATCCGGCTGGGTAGGTGTGTCAGCAATTTGTCCACCCGGCACGCTGGTGAATTATACATACCGTAGTTATGTCACTAACTTTATTGTTCAGGAAACTATCGATAATTATAAATATATGCAATTAAATGATTATCTATTAGGTGCGATGAGTCTGGTTGATAGCGTGATGGATATTCAATTCCCTCCGCAAAATTATATTCGTATGGGAACAGATCCTAACGTTTCGCAAAACCTTCCGTTCGGGGTGATGGATTCTCGTTTGATATTTCGTTTAAAGGTTATTCGTCCCTTTATTAACATGGTGGAGATCCCCAGACAGGTGATGTTTACCGTGTATGTGACATCAACGCCTAACGATCCGTTGGTTACACCTGTTTATACCATTAGTTTTGGTGGCCGGGTTGAAGTACCGCAAAACTGCGAATTAAATGCCGGGCAAATTGTTGAATTTGATTTTGGTGATATCGGCGCATCGTTATTTAGTGCGGCAGGGCCGGGGAATCGACCAGCTGGTGTCATGCCGCAAACCAAGAGCATTGCGATCAAATGTACGAATGTTGCTGCGCAGGCTTATTTAACAATGCGTCTGGAAGCCAGTGCCGTTTCTGGTCAGGCGATGGTGTCGGACAATCAGGATTTAGGTTTTATTGTGGCCGATCAGAACGATACGCCGATCACGCCTAACGATCTCAATAGCGTTATTCCTTTCCGTCTGGATGCAGCTGCGGCAGCCAATGTCACACTTCGCGCCTGGCCTATCAGTATTACCGGTCAAAAACCGACCGAAGGGCCGTTTAGCGCGCTGGGGTATTTACGCGTCGATTATCAATGAGGTACGGAGAATGAGAAGAGTGCTCTTTAGCTGTTTCTGCGGGCTACTGTGGAGTTCCAGTGGATGGGCAGTTGACCCTTTAGGAACGATTAATATCAATTTGCACGGTAACGTTGTTGATTTCTCCTGTACCGTAAACACAGCGGATAAGGATAAGACGGTAGATTTAGGCAGATGGCCTACGACACAATTACTGAGCGCTGGCGATACCACGGCACTCGTCCCTTTTAGCCTGCGGCTGGAGGGATGTCCTCCGGGTTCAGTTGCGATTTTATTTACGGGAACGCCGGCATCTGATGCCAACCTGCTGGCTCTGGATGATCCCGCAATGGCACAAACCGTCGCCATCGAATTACGTAATAGCGATCGCTCCCGGCTCGCACTGGGGGAGGCGAGTCCGACTGAGGAAGTAGATGCAAATGGCAATGTCACACTAAACTTTTTTGCCAATTATCGAGCGTTAGCCAGCGGTGTTCAGCCAGGTGTGGCGAAAGCGGATGCGATATTTATGATCAATTATAATTAATATTATATTAATTCATATAATTTGGCGTAGTCGATAAGCTCTACAATTGAATGCAAACCTAGCTTGCCATAAATATTAGATTTATGCGCACTAACTGTTTTATTGCTAAGTAATAACTTATCGGCAATTTCTTTATTGGATAATCCGCTGACCAGATAACGTAATATCGTCACTTCACGATTAGATAGCACAGTGATCGTTGAACTATTCGTGCTACATTTATTGCTTTTTATATAGTTGAGCGTTTCGCTGGGAAAAAAAGTGTATCCGGAGAGGATCATCTGAACGGCGTGAAAAATATCATTCTGATCATTGCATTTACTGACAAAACCGTTAGCACCAGCTTGTATCGCTCTGCCAGCATAAAAGCATTCTGATTTCGATGATAAAAATAATACTTTCACTGTGCTCTGGATTTGTTTGATCCTTTTCAGGAAGGTAAAACCGTCTGTTCCGGGCAAGTCTATATCCATAATGATTAAATCAACAGGACGGGTTCGGAGATAATCGATGGTTATGCGATAATCATCCGTTTTCAGGACAATTTGCAATTCACTGTTTTTTTGCAACAGAACTTCAATAGACATTCTGATGATAGGATGAGTATCCATAATGATCACCGACGTTGGTTTCATAGTTACCAGTCTCATTGGATCGGACAATTTTCCGTTAGGGCGGGAAATTGTACTTTGATACATGAAAATACGGGTTTTCTTGATTCAGACGCGCAGCGGTGTACGTTTGTTTGCCGCTATAGCGAAATAAATCAGAAAATCAGACGCGGTCGTTCACTTGTTCAGCAACCAGATCAAAAGCCATTGACTCAGCAAGGGTTGACCGTATAATTCACGCGATTACACCGCATTGCGGTATCAACGCGCCCTTAGCTCAGTTGGATAGAGCAACGACCTTCTAAGTCGTGGGCCGCAGGTTCGAATCCTGCAGGGCGCGCCATTTCTTCTTCATTTATCCCCGTCTTATCCGTTTCCGCTTTGCCCTTCACCACATCACTTTTTGTCGCTGTTTGGCGAGATAATTCAACGGTGTCAGGCCGTAAAATGCCTTAAAAACAGAGATAAAGTACGACGTGCTGCTATAGCCACATAATTGCGCCACCTGAGTAATATTTTTGTTATCCATCAATAACATCTGTACGGCGTAACGCATACGACACTCTGTGACAATCTGGCTATAGCTGGTATTTTCGTTTTTTAATTTCTTTTTGAGCAGGCTGGGGCTTAAACATAGCGAACTGGCGACAATTCGCAGATTCCAGTAATGCTGAATATCGCTTTGAATAATGCGGCAGACGCTGTCGCGGACGCTGCTGCGTAAGATATACATCAGTAGGGCAATAAACCGCGATTGCTCAAGAAAGTTAGACAATACGGTAAAAAGCAATGCGCGCGTCAACTCCGCTTCGCAGGGTTTGCTGGGTTGCTGCTTGCTGTGGTTGGCGGCTAGCCGGAACACTTCCGGTGTACGGCTATGACAAGCGATAACCGGGGTAGCCAGCCGCGACCAGGGCTTTACGCAGGTTAAGTTCTTATTTAAAAACAACAGATAATCGTTGATGATGTTGCGGTTGATGTGGGTGATTAATACGTGATTTAACGTTGAGAGTTCAATGACGTTATTGTTGCACGCGAAGGCGGCCAGGTAGTTTTTCGGAAGGGTAAACGTAGCATGGTTATTGACGCTTACCTCTACCTCTTTTTCGGTCAGGATCACCACGCAAGGTTCACTGCTGCTCAATTGCATTTCGCACTCCTCAGATATCAGAAACTCCGCTCAAAGGATCTATGCTTCCTGCATGAGTGATCGGCCCGTTCGCCGATAACGATCTTCTTTCTTTAGCACGCTTTTTAGCAATTAATCTTGATGGAATTCTGACGAGAGCGAAAGTGGTAAGTCAGGTCGTACCCGACTTACCTGGAGGGGATTTAATACTCGAGAATGCCGTGCGCGACGGGCAAATAGCGCAGAGAGAAATAGAGCGTGTCTTTACCGCAAGAGGAACGTTTCGCTAACAGCGAGGCGATCTCTGCATCCGGTTTCGGTTTCGCTGTAAAGGTTTTGCCTTTGCCGGCGACAAACAGTTCATAAACAATGCCGCTGGCAGGGGCGGAACTTTGGCAATCGGCGCTGGCCTGTAGATAACGTTCACGCTGTTCAGCGGTAAGTTTATTCACGCCGCTGCCATCCTGTACCCAGACATTAACGCCGGTTGTTTTAACGTGTTCCAGCAGTTGGCGATAGCCATCGGGCGACATGTTTCCGGCGAAAAAACTACTGATATAAACCGGTTTTGCTGAAACATCGCTAATCAACCGCTGCGCGTTGTTTAACCATGTCAGCAAAGGCTGACGGGCGGCTTCGCTGCGCCAGTTCAGGTCGTCAATTTCCGCGCTGATGTACCAGCCATCCGGCGTTACGCCAGGCGCGGCGCTCCATAATCTGGCTTGTTGGAGATCGGCAGCCAGCAGGCGATTAAGATAGCTTTCCAGCGCCGCGGATGACTGTTTCTGGTGCATAAAAAATTCCGGATCGGCATTCAGCCCGACAATCAGCTTCAGGCCAGCCTGTTGCGCAGCTGCTGCACGCTTAAACAATAACGCGCGCTGTTCTGGCTGGGTGAATGCATCGCCGTAACGAGTCCATTGCAAAACCAGGGTATCGAAGCCTTGCAAACGTAACTGACTCATCAGCCCCTGCCACTGGGTATCGGTAACCTGACTATCACGGTTTTGTGGTTGCCAGATAATACCTTTCATCGCAAAGGAAAAAGGGCTGACCAAAAGCAGTGTCAGCAATACGAAAATGAACTTACGCATTTACCAGTGCACTCCAATGGTGAGAAACGCGTTGTTGCGCTCTCCGTTACGTTGATTAATCGCCTTAAAGGTATGTTGATACTCGACGCCGAGACTGACTTTGTGCGGCCAGGCGTCGTAGTGCGTCTCGCCGGTCCAGATATTCCAGCGGACCCCGACACCGCCAAGCTGCGCGCCCTGAGTGCCTTTATCACGATAACCGTTGTCCTGAACGTGAGCGTAAGGCTCAATAGTCTGTCCGTTCGCCACCTTCTGATGCCAGCTTACGCGATAATCTGCCGTCCACGCCTGAATATCCTGGCGGACATATTGCGCCGCATCGAGGTACAGGTTTTGGGCAAACCAGCCTGAACCGTTCGGGTGCCATTCGTCGCTGTATTTGCCGCCATTAAAGAATGAGGCGCTGGCGCGCAGCATGGTATCGGATGCGCCATTTTGCCCGTTCAGCGGCAACTGCTGTTCGACGGCGAGGAAAACGATCTGATCGCGCAGCGGCTTCCAGCGCAGACCGGTGCCGGACATCGGATTTTTCACCGGCATCATCACCCCGTTTTCTCCGGTATCGGCAAAGACGCGGCTATAAACTGAGAGCAGGTCGCCTTCCAGCAGCATATTGCGTCCGATGCGGTACTCGGCTTCCAGTTGCCCGTAGCTACGATAGCTTTTCCCTGGCGCTGCGCCGCCGACATTATTGTTAGCGGTACTCATCGCGCCGGAACGCAAGCCGATGGAAGAATCGAAACTGAACGTCCAGCGGCGACCGACCTCCTCATGCAGACGGCGGAAATTGAAGCGTTGCTGATTTTGCTCTGGGGTCAGTGGGGTTATCAGCGCCTGATTATCAATGTCATCAATCACCAGCCGGGCGTAGTGCTGCGTCGCAGGCATGTCATCCAGACGCTGGTTCACGTAGGCCAGTTGTCGGATAAGTGCCGGATCGTCCGGTAGCCCTTTATGCGCCTGTTCGAGCATTTCCCGCGACTGTGCGATATCACCGCTATCCCACAAGGCGTAACCAAGCGCTGCCTGGGTGTTGCTATTATTCGGCTCCAGTTCCAGCGCGGCGCGCAAATCACTCACTGCCGTCGGGACATTATGACGTTGGCGATAAATTGTCGCCCGCGCAACGTAAGCGTTGGCAGAAGGCGCAATATTGATTGAGCGCGTGAGATCGTTCAGTGCGAGTTCCGGCTGACCAGGAATGTAACGTTGCGCATGCAGCCACCAGTAGAGGGCATTGTTTCCCAGCCCACGTTGTTCTGCCTGCTGAAGCCAGCGATCGCGAGCCGCACCATTTCCTGCCGCCTGGGCGGTATTGGCAGCAGCAAGCAGATCCTCATTGCTCATGTCGTGAAGACTGATTTTCTGCCAGGCCGCCAGTGCGGTGGCGTAGTCCTCAACCTGATACGCTACCGCACGATGTTGCCAGGCGTTCGGTTGTCGTTGTTCGGCCTGAAGCCATGCATACAACGCCACACCGGGTAGCGTGTCCCGATAACACTTTGCCAGACGGTTCCAGGCGGCGGCATCGTAGGAAGGCGACATATCGCCCAGCAAGCGAACTATTGCCGGGCAATTATCTGCAATACCCGGCAACTGACTTTGCCACTGACGTTGCTCCGCCAGCGGTAAGGGTTTCGATAAAATCGCCACCTTCGCCGGCGTTGCCAGGTAAGGATGACTTTCCAGCAGAGACGCCAGTCGCGCCATTAAAGTCTGGCTGACACGCGCATCGCCCTGGAAAGGATAGCGTTGCAGCAATAAATCGGCAGCTTCGCGTGACTGCTCGTTCTGCATCAGTTGCCAGGTCAGTTGATCCAGGCGGGTAAGATTTGCCGGTTCTTGCTGATACAGCAATCGTGCCAGACGCAGAGCTTCAGCCTTGTTATGGGTCGCTACGCTAACGGTATAACGCTCCTCAAGCATTTCATTGGCGGGGAGGGTGGCGAGCAGTTTTTGCGCTGCGTCGTACTGACCTTTTTTTAACAGCACCGGTAGCGTCGCGCCAACAACATACTGGTGGTTGTCGGCAAACTGTACCGTATAATTCGCCAACGCCTGAACGGGGTTGGCGCTGTATTTAGATAACAGATAGAGCCAACTTTTCTCTTGTGCGTCCGTGGTAAATAGCGGCGTATTTTCAATGAGATAATGCTGGAGGCGTGCTTTTTCGCCACGATAAGCCAGCGCGGTCGCGTAAGTAATATATGACTGAGGATCGGTGAAGATCCCCTGTGATTGCAGCGCCAGGATCCGATCGTCCAGATGCCCGGCAAGAAGCACATCAAACCACTGGCGGCGTTCTGCCGCGCTTAATGTGTTCTGCTGGCGTGCTTCATTGTATAGCGTATCTACCTGGGACCATTGTTTCAGGTAGATTGCGCGTTGCAGCAGATCGGTTCGCAGCGTTTTTCCTTCCGGCGATGCAGCAAACGTCGCATCGTTCAGTTGCGCTCTGGCGACAGGTAATTGTGCCAGCCGCAGGGCATTCTGCCCGACTTCACTGCGACAACGCAGGGTCGGCGCAGCGTCGCACGCTTTTTGCTGGGCAAGCAGTTCTTCAACAGTCGTAACGCTTTTCACTTCAACTGGAATAGCCGCCAGACTGCGCTCAAGTCGGGCATCTCCTGGGTGACGTTTCAGTTGATCCTCAAGCAACAGCCGCGCCCGGTCATCATGACCAAAATGGCGATAGGCTTCCGCAAGGTATAAAGTTAGCGGAATATTATCCGGCACCTGTTGGTGTATATATTCAAATTCGCGGATGGCGGTTGCTTCGTCGTTATTTTTCTGTGCCTTCAGCGCCTTATCGAGACGGGGATAAATAACAAAATGGCGATAATCGCTCAGCCCCAGCTCTTCTGCGCTGGTGCCGATATTGTCTGCGAGTGCGCTGGTACTCAATAAAGACGTCAGCAGTAAACCAGACCATCCGATGACGCGATTAAGGTTATTCTCCTTCATTTTCGGACTCCAGTTGCGCAACCTGTTCTGTGTTTAAACCTGCTTTGAGTAATAGTGATTGCATCGAAACTTGTAATTCGCGTTGAATTGTCAGGACGCGATCCAACGTTTCCTGGCTGATAACGCCTTCGGTGACCAAAAACTTGCCGAGCGGCAGAGAACTGCGTTCATGGCGCAATAACAACACGTTAATTGCTGAACGATTAATATGACCGAGCGTGGTCAGTATTTCGGCGAACAGGAACTGATGCGGCACATATTGCCGCCAGATTTCACCGGCCTGCTGTTCCGTGAGCCACTGATGCTGAACCGCATTGTACAACATTGCCCGCGGATCGTGACCGCGTCGGCGCGCATACCAGTGACGTAACCTCGTGACAATTTGTCCCCGCAGAACAATGACGTAACGCACTTTGCGTCCGACTTTACGCGTCAGGGCTGCCAGCGAAACCGGGTCAATACCATCTTCACTGCCGACAATTAACTCATCATTTTCCAGACGCAGCGGCAGTACTGCATAATGCAGCGCCACGGAAGCCGGCATTTCGGCAATCAGTGATGAAGGGATCTGCCAGGCGTCGATCGACTCCCACGCCACGCCGTTTTGCTCTGCCAGCGCCTGTGCCAGCTGTTCGGCGCTAATCAGCCCCTGCATCAGCATTGAACCGCCCAGGCGTAGACCTTCGACGCGATTACGCAGTGCTGTATCGAGTTGTTCTTCAGTGATGACCTGATTTTCCAGCAGGATTTGACCTAACGGACGCAACGAGCGGGTATCGCCAGTCACGCTGGGGAAGTCATGCGTTGTTTTATCCCACGCGACACGACGTGGATCGCCGTGTTGAAGTACCTGTTTTAACGCGCGCCAGTTGGCCATGAAGTTAATCAGGTTGCCCCAGAAAAGACGCAGGACAGATAGCAGCCCCTGCGTCAGGCCGTAGTAGCCAGTAACGAAAATCACCCGCTGCACGATGCGGTTAATCATCAAGCCAAAGTTTAGCCACAGCAGAGTCATTAACCATGTGCTGCCGCTGAAAATAGAAAGGAAATGCCAGGCATCGGGCCACAAACTTTCATACGCCAGCAACAGCAAAAGCTGGATCATCACCAGCATCGCGAGGAAGCTGACAAAGTTACTGATTGCCCCTTTGCGGTCGCGCCAGAGAAAGTAGTTCAGCGTCAGACTGGAGGTCCATTTGTGGGTTTTAAAGCCCTGGAAAACAATGCCGATGATCCAGCGAGATTTTTGTCGAACCGCAGTCGAAAAGGTATCAGGGAAATATTCGCGCACGCAGATCATGTTTGACGTCCGCGCGTGCTGTAAAAATTTACGCTGCTCGCGTTCTTTGGCTTCGTCCACCACCGGAAAACGGACAAAAATTTCCGTCATACCTTTTTCTTTCAGGCGGAAACCAATGTCGTAATCTTCAGTAAGACTCTGCACGTCGAAAGCAATACCGTCACCGTCAGCTAACAGTGCGGTCACGGCGCGGCGGCTGAAACAGGTACCGACGCCTGCGCTGGGCACTTGTCCGGCGAGGGCTTCACGCACCGGAACATCTTTGCCATGCAGTTCTGAAAACTCATCAATGTAAGTCATGCTGGTGAAGTGCGTCCATTCGCGTTCGAACGGATACACCGGGATCTGAATCAGATCTTTACGCTCGACCAGATAGTTGAACAGACGCAATTCCATCGGTGAAATTACGTCTTCGGCGTCATGCAGAATAAAACCAGCAAAAGCGAAATTGGCGCTACGCTCAAACTGGGTGATGGCGTCCAGCACGTTGTTCAGGCAGTCGGCTTTGCTGGTGGGGCCAGGACGCGCGCAGACTACCTTATGCACGTTCGGGAAGCGAGCGCACACTTCGTCAACATCACGCTGTGTATCGGGGTCGTTGGGGTAGGTGCCAACAAAGATATGATAGTTTTCATAGTCGAGCGTGGTCGCCGCCAGCTCGGCCATATTGCCGATGACGCCCGTTTCATTCCACGCCGGAACCATAATCGCTAACGGTTTTTCATCTGGTTTATACAGTTCGCGGTAACTCATTCGCGGGTAGC
This sequence comes from Escherichia sp. WS547, assembly GCF_046486065.1. Taxonomy (NCBI): domain Bacteria; kingdom Pseudomonadati; phylum Pseudomonadota; class Gammaproteobacteria; order Enterobacterales; family Enterobacteriaceae; genus Escherichia; species Escherichia sp. WS547. Next base: position 44,242 of record NZ_JBJQMA010000027.1, read on the forward strand.
GGCGATAAACACTCAACTTGCGTTTAATGCGGCGTACCCAGTAGACGACATCAATAAAAAAATCGTCCAGCCCGCTGATGAACATGATGACCGCTAACGTTATCGCGATTACTTTTAAGCCGTAGAGCCAGGTAGCAAAAACATCAAGAAGCCAGTCCACACAAAAACCTTACATTAACGCTGGTTATGTTTAGGGTGGCGTATATTAAGGTTTTTTATGAATTGTGACAGCTTTTTACCATTAATAGGTATGACTATTGCGGCACGTTATTTTTACACTGGTTATAAAAGTTGCCGTTTGTGTAGAATGTAGACAAAAGCGTGGTGTCAAGGAGGGGCGGTTAACGCAGGGCAAGATTACGAAAGCCCGCTCCCCGCAAGGACTGACGCGAGATAGTTTCTGTCCATGGCTGCTTTTCGCATCTTACGTCTTAACCCTGCCTTGAATACCTTATCATTCGTTAAAATATTAATAGCGATGTGCCGTATCCCTGAAAATAATTCTGCGGCGTTTCCTCTTCTTATTTTGCAGTCGTCTTCATTCATTACCACGTCCAGACGCCAGTGCAGCTTATTCTCCACGCGCCAGTGGTTTCGGATTGCTGTGGCGAACTTCTCTGCGGTTAAATCAGCAGAACTGATATAATATCTGACCGTCATTTCTGGCTCTTTCTTTTGTTCTGCTATTATTGACCGAAAAGAGACTGCCACGCATAATTTCTTCAGTCCTTTCCATTCAAACGTGAAATCAATAAGTTCATCAGGGACATCGCAAACAATATGAAGACGGATTTCTTCTCTGCCGTGACTCTTTTCACTAATGGCGTAACTGTCATGCTCTGGATTATTTAATTCTTTCAGCGGAAATTTTTCCTCGAAGGCTTTATTTAGCCGCCCCTGGTTTCCTTTTACAGCAAATAAATAATCACCGCCCTGTTTTTGTATCTTCTCTGCAATATCTTTCTGGCAACCCATCGCATCAGTTGTGATGATTTTTCCTTTAATATCCAGCATGTTAAGAAGTTCAGGGATAGCTGTAATTTCATTGGATTTCTCATCCGTCCTGATCTGTCCGATGACCAGACTGTGCATTGTTGAGAACGCACTAATGACATGAATCGCTCCCTTGCGGCGACTCTTGTCATAAGAATGCCGGAGTGTTTTTCCATCAATTGCGATGACGTCTTTATCATCTGAAGTATGGCAATCTCGCATCCAGTTAATAAAACACTCGTGAAATTTTGAAGGACTGATACAGGATATAACTCTGGCGATGGTATCGTGAACAGGAATACCATTATCAAAATCACCATATTGCTTCAAAAAATCGAGATGTGTTTCCCCAAAATCCTCTATATCTTCCCAGCCTTCTGCACCCGAAATAACGGCACAAATAGTCAACAGCAGAATATCCGATAATTTATGTTCCACTTTCCAGGCTTGTCTGTAATCGGGGATAATAGAAATATGTTCCATCAATTTTTTAAGTTCCATTTTGTTCTCCTTAATTATGTAAGGAGTATTTGATCATGTATAAGCAATAAAAAACAGCTTTAGGTAATGAGGAATATCTCCATTTTTAAACATAAAATGCGAATTATTTAGTACAAAAAGTGTACTTTGGATGATCTTTCCCTGCCCTGAGTGGTGACATTCACCCGCCCGCGTTCTTCATAGCCGGTGCGCTGTGATGTGTCGTCCGGGCTGAAGATACCCGTCAGCCTGCCGGATTTGTCATACGCATACTGCGTTTTGCCTTCCGGCGTGATGACTTCTGCCAGGCGGCCTGTGGCGTCCCGGTTGTAGAGAATAGTTTCCTCCCGGCCGTTAATCTTCGCGGTACACAGGCAGCAAGTATTACACCGGATTAGGTATCACTCTGTTATTTTTATCATATCCTTAAATGCTTTTTTCGGTACCGGGCCTCTAGATATAGCAAGACCATAGTTCGCAAAATCAGAAACAAGGCTAAATTTTTTTTCTCATACTGGTAGTTCATACACATCAAAGCTAATCTTACGCTGCTTACACCACTTAGCTCATCGCAAATATTTCTCTCTTCAATATCTACAACACGAATAGCATCGAATATTTTATTCAATGAATCAAAGTATTCAAAAAAACAAAACGCTTTGTTTTTTATCTCACTGATAACAAACTCACTACCTTCAAAAGAATGCAGCAAAGATATACTTAGTCCATCACACACACGGTTACGGATGTAACAATCTATTTCTTTTTTCGGTGGTTCATTGCAAAAATTTTCGAACACAGGATGAACACCTGTGTTTATAAAAAAAATATCACCTGTACTCTTTTTTTGAAAATTTATACAATTTACAAACTTATCATGAACTTTATAAAAATCATTGTTACCATTTTTTATAAACCCATTTTTGTTTAAAAAGTCACCAATCGGTTTGAGTTTCACACTATCACTCCTTATCGATAAATAATCGGTATACCATGTTTATTTAAAAGATCTTCAAGTGGTTTAGTTGGCCCAATCTTCCCTGTAGTTGAACTTCTTGTAAACACCCATTCAATTTGATCAAGTTGCTCACTTCTCAAAATCTTAATATCCCGCGCTACCTCTTGCCGTACTCGGGTTGTTAACCCTGTTCGACCGACTTTAGATTCTATACCCGTTACTCCATCAACAACGTCAATACGCTTTAATCCTCCTGTCACTCTATAATTTTGTTCAATTAGAGTGGTTCCCCTCTCTTTGGCAATCATATCCCTTACTTTATCGCCAATCGTTTTATTTCGCTGGACCAGAGGCTTACCAAAATTAGATGCAGCCCTTGCTGCCCGACTGGCTTCAAGGTTAGTCAGCGCCCACTGTCTGAGTATAGGACACGTTGCTAATCCCAGAGGATCAACATACCCACTAGGATTAGGCACATACCGGTAAGTCTGCTCACCCCCCAGCAACCCCAGGGGATCACTCACCAGGTACATCCCGGTTTCCGGCTCGTAATACCGGAACCGGTTATAGCACAGTCCGGATTCCGCATCCTGCCACTGTCCTGCATACAGCAGGCCGGGGTCGGCTTCCGCGTCCCGCTCCCCGCGCGGGTCCGGGTAGTCTGTGTCTGCGGGCAGGCTGCTCCGCCCACCACTCCACGTTACCTTCAATGAAGGCGGTTTTTTACTTTTGTTTCAAATTATCCTTTATTATCAATCCACTCCGAGACATCTTGTATAACCAAATGTACCCATTCCCAAAAATCAGGGTAAAATTGTATAATATCAAACCCGTTAGGAGTCCACCCATTAATTAAATAAACACCCTCACAGACTCCAGATTCATTAATTTTGAAACAAGCCAATTCATCATTATCTTGACGTTTAGCAAAAGCGAATAATTGTTCACCTATGACATTTGGCCATTTTTTATTCGCAAAAAAACACCTGTTCTCATCTAGATAAAACCATGGTTCTAATTGGCTAAATTCACTGGTGCCAATAATTTTTTTTTCATTCAACCAACCATATCCTATAGGGAAATGGATTTCATTTTTATTCATACCCACTATCTTTTACCTCATTTGGGTTTAGGTAATCTTGGTGGAACTGTATTTAGGTAATAAGGAATATCTCAATTATTGAACATTTAGTGCGAATTATTTAGTACAAAAAAGCAGCGTTACGTGATCTTTCCCTGCGCTGGCGGCAGAAGATAGCTGGCTATCGTTATTCCCCCCAGGATCATTCTCTGCCACGGCGGGAACTCCGGCTGGATATCCAGATAGGTGACCTGCTCACCCCCAATAAAGACGTCCGGCGAACCTCCCACGATCGCCGCACTGCACTCCAGTTTGTCCCCCTTGCGCGCGGCGGGCTGATTGTTGATAAAAACGTTGCTGCTGCCCTGGGCTATCCTCGGCGGTTTAGTCTCCTTGTCGCAGAGCGCTGTGTCTTCACCGGATTCCGGGAAATCCACGTCTTTTTTGATTTCGCTACGATCTTTCCCTGTCAGATCATGTAATACCAGCCACGAACTGAGGATATATGTAGAGGTCATCAGTCATGAAAATCATCCTCGCATATAAGTTCACCTAACAGACCCGCATCTTTTAATTTCTTTAAGAAAAGAAAAGATAATTCCCGTTGATATTCTAATGTTGTGTCTACTCCCTTTAATGGGAATATGGATAATATGAATTTATAATACATCCATCCATCAACTCCCTCTGCTTTTATAGGGTCATAAAGATCATTATCTTCAATAACTACCATGTTTTTTCTTCTCTTAATGCACTGGGAGTTATTTCAATAAGCCCTGGGATTATGTTTTTAATTTTTCCATTAATTCTATCTTACTTGAGTTGGAGTTAATGGATATTGCAAATCTAATATCTTTTTTCTTCATGGTAACATAATACTCGGATTAGTGTTAAATGGTGAAGTTTTGGTCATAACAGAAACTTGAATGCTTGAAAACTCACCTTTTGGAAAGGAGTGAAAACCTCATCCGATACAGTAGATTCAAAAGTTTTAGAAATTGCTCTTGAATTTATTTTTTGATTTTTAGCAACGGCCTTCCTGATTAAATTTCGAGTCCTTCCTGAGGATCTCAGCAATACAGAGCAAGATCACAAAGGCCCACACCTTGCAAGGACTGATGTGAGGTGGGCTGCTACTGCACTGCTTACAGTAGGTTGCTTCCAGGTCTAGCTCCCTGTGTGAGTAGGATCAGTAGTCCAGGTCAGTCAGATGCTGAGTGCCAGACATCACAGGCATATTCGCTCCTGGACATCATAAAAGAACCTGCTGTTCAAGGCAGCTCTGTTGAACAGATAGGTTCTAAATTTAATGATTTTTGAAACAGATAATTATCCAATCCAACTTTAATACACAGATGACCAGTCAATGTCATCTGCATTCATCCATTTTACTTTTTTTGATTTCTCTAAAGGATTTTTGAAAAAATCTTTTATTACTGATAAAGTAATATCAGGAGGTAAGCAAGAACCTAAAGGGATAAATTGTTCTGTATCAGCATCGACGATGATATTCATTTTATCATCTTCATGGTTACTATACCAGCATGACACTATTCCATCAGAACTTTGTGTACAATCATAGCGCAATGAAAAATTATCACCATAATTCACAAAAAACAAAACACACTCTCTGTCATCATCTCTAAAAGTAAAATATCCTCCACATGAATCTTTATTCCAGTCATTACGAGAGAAATTCTCAAAATAATGTAAATAATTGTTCAGTGAGGCGTTGTAGTCATAGGGATGAGTAAGGGAATTAGCTTCGATTTTCATACTAAACTCCATTATTTTGGAAGTAAAACCACTTTACCATTTTTAGAATAGGCTATTAACTTATCTATTCCCATTTTTTTCATTAGTACAGGTTATAGTTTGTTTAAGAGATTTATTATACGTTCTCCATTTATTAACCCTCTAAAAGTATCTTTATCAACCCGTCAACGCATAATATCTGAGGGATATAAATGCTTCCATTTGGATCTTAGACTTCAACAAATAAATGTCTGGTTCAAACCCTGCGGGTATATCCATTCTTACAGAAATAACCCCTCCTTTTTGCTATCATCATAAAATTTCCGGCCAATAATATAATTAGCATGCATCATGTCGCTCACATAAGATATATTTCTTTCATACAACTCTTTCTTCACTAAAGATATTGAAGTATGTTTTTTAATGGATTAACATTCCATTGTTTCCTCCAAGATGGATGTTTTTGTATTCATTCATAGCTATCATCTCTCGGTAAGTTTCAAACACTAAAACTATTTAAATAACTTTAGAATATCTAATTTTTCTTGATTGAGGTCTAATATTTCCAATGTCGAAAGTTCCCTACTCAAAGAAAAACCAAATCTTATATTCCTATTAATGATATAACAAATGGGATTTGTTGCTTTTTTAAATAATAATTTAATGTAATTACTACCAATTATTAACTTGATATTGCAATCAAAATCATCAATAAATCTGTTTGAGTATTCGGAAATGTCTTTATTAAGCCACTCGCTTGTCTGAAATATAACAGACCCTTGTATTTCAGGAAGGTTGTTGGCTAACATCTCATCTGTAATGTTAATTTCACCTGAATCGATATTTGCTAGTGTGATGTTACTTACTTCTCCGCTGTACATATTTAACCCAACTTCAACCAAAGAACTTTTACCATTGCCGCCTCTCCAGTACAAACACTGTTCGCTCCCCTTTCCAAAAGTTATATCAAAAGGTACAAATTCATCTATATTAACAACAACATCTTTGTAGTTTGTTTCATTTTCTAATGTAAGCATAATCGTCATTTATAAAGAGCATGTTTAATAACTGATAAAGCCGAGTCAGATTTAGCTTGACTAAATACTAGTTCCCAGCCGCCAACATTCATCATTTCTTCATACTTTATACCTTGAGCACTAGCCAAACTTACAGCTTCGTGAAAACTTGTTAACATTATTTGGCTCTCTACAGAAGTTGAATGTGAGAGACCGTTCCGAGTCAAATATTCAGCCATATGTTTTGTAGCATTTGGGTGTACCCAGAAAGTACCATTAGCAGTTATAATCTCAAAAGATTTTGGGATAGAGGTGCCAGGGATAGCAGATTGAGTTGCCTTGATAAAATCATAGATATTTTTCTTACCAAAATTAGATGCAGCCCTTGCTGCCCGACTGGCTTCAAGGTTAGCCAGCACCCGTTGTCTGATTATGGGACATGTTGCTAATCCCAAAGGATCAACATACCCACACGGATTCGGCACATACCGGTAAGTCTGCTCACCCCCCAGCAACCCCAGCGGATCACTCACCAGGTACATCCCTGTTTCCGGCTCGTAATACCGGAACCGGTTATAGCACAGCCCGGATTCCGCATCCTGCCACTGTCCTGCATACAGCAGGCCGGGGTCGGCTTCCGCGTCCAGTTCCCCGCGCGGGTCCGGGTAGCCGGTGTCTGCGGGCAGGCTGAGTGCCAGCCCCCACAGGCTGGTCTGCCCCGGTCGCCAGACGGTTTTACCTTCACTGTTAAAGAGCATCAGCGGACGGCCCGTCAGGTCGCTCACCGCATGATTCGTCCGCGTCACCCACTGCGGGGCCACGGACGGATGCGGCTGCCGTACCCGGCTGCACTGCTGGCTTATCAGCTCAAAGCCGTTAAACACCAGGTGCCGTACGCTGTACAGTTTATCATCGCGGTATTCCCGGATTTCCGCAATACTGTCGCCGTCCCACAGGTACGTGATGCGGATTTTCTTCCGGTCGCAGCGTTTTTCCGTCCGTCTGCCGCTGGCGTCGTGGCGGTATTCCCACTGTTCACCCTGTGCGCTGCAATACCCGGTCAGCTGGTCACGGCTGTCCCACCGGAACCGCTCTGTTTCCGGGCGGTAGCCGTCACGGTGTTTTATGCGGCTGACCATCCGGCCTGCGGCGTCATAGTCATACTGCGTGTTTCCGGCCTGTTTCAGCCGGTGGCCTCCGGCATACAGGTCAGTCTCTTCACTTATCCGGTGCCTGCCCGCAGACTGCGCCTTCAGGTAGCCGCAGCTGTCATAGCCATAAGTCTCGTCGCCTTCGCCATAGCCCAGCCCGGTGCCTGAGGCTGTCACCGCCGTGACCTGGCCGTTCCGGTCCAGCCGGTACTCCCGGCGAGTTTCCCGTCCGTAATCTTCCCGGCTGGTGACAGCCGACACATTACCCGCGCTGTCGTAACGGTACTCCCGTACCAGTGAGGGGAGCAGTCCGCCCCATGTGGCTTCCGCCGGGAAAAATCCGGCGCGCTGGCTGGTAAGCTGACCGGCTGCATTCCAGCCCTGTTCACAGGCAAAACCCCGGTTACTGTGCCGGAGCACTTCACGTCCTGCCTCATCACGGCTGAACGTCAGCGTCTCATCCCCCGGCAGGATAACCTCCGTCAGTTCTCCGGCGGCGTTGTAGCGGTAGGTGGTTTTCAGCAGGGATTCACCGGGGTGTCTGTCGTGTTCATCTTCCGGTGGCAGGATACAGCGGATGACGGTGTGTTCGTCGGGGTAGTGGTACTCAATGCCCCGTCGGCCCTGAGTGGTGACATTCACCCGCCCGCGTTCGTCATAGCCGGTGCGCTGTGATATGCCGTCCGGGCTGAAGATACCCGTCAGCCTGCCGGATTTGTCATACGCATACTGCGTTTTGCCTTCCGGCGTGATGACTTCTGCCAGGCGGCCTGCGGCGTCCCGGCTGTAGAGGATGGTTTCCTCCAGACCGTTAACCCTGGCGGTACACAGGCCATCGGCATCATAACGGTAACGCCAGACCACGCCGCCCCAGTCGCGCTCTTCCGTCACCCGGCCACAGTTGTCCAGAAGATAACGGTATGACTCGCCCTGCGGATTGATGACTTCTGTCAGTTGCAGCGTGTCTTTATCGTAGCGGTACTGCCAGCGGTGGCCTTCACCGTCCGTTCGCGCCACCGGCAAATCAAACGGGCCGTACTCCATTGTCCAGACAACACCGTTACCGTCCGTGTACGCCAGCAGGTTGCCGTGACGGTCGTAGCGGAATCCTTCCGCGCCGGTGCCAGTGCGCTCAAGGCCGCTCAGTTTATGGTGCTGCTGCCACTGTAACCGCACTGACTGACCGCCGGGGCCGCGCATCTTCACCGGCAGGTCGTGACCGCTGTATTCGGTGTGGTGTTCACGGCCCATCACGTCGGTGAGTGTTTCCGGCCGGTTGTGGTGGTCGTACTCTATGCCCAGACGCCGTTCATCCTGGCGGAATATCCCCGACAGCAGCCCCTGAGCGGTATACGCCAGCCGGGTCTCTTCGCCCTGTGGCGACACCAGGCTTACCGGCAGGCCGCGTTCATCGCACTGCTGCGTCCACGTCTGCCCGGCAGGGTCGGTGATGTTGCTGAGCAGGCCGCGCTCATCATAGCGGTACTGCCACTCCACGCCGTCTGCCGCCGTGTAACGGCTTAACTGACCGTGTGCGGCGGCGTATTCAAATTTCTCCACCCGTCCGGCAGGGGAGTGGCGGGCCAGCAGGTGATGGAATTCATCCCATTCATACGTGATGGTGCTGCCGTCCGGCGCTTCTTCCCGCAGAATATTGCCGTCAGGATCATAGTAATAACGGTGAGTGCCCTTGCCGTCCGTCACGGTGGTGCAGCCGTCCCCATAGTCCAGCGTGGCGTTGTAATAGCCTTCCGCCCCGGTGACGGTCACGCACCGGCCCTGTGCATCGTAGGTGAAACGGCTCCACGTCTGGTCGTTATCGGACCAGCGGATGATCCGGTCCGCAGCGTCGTACTCATAAAACAGGTGGTAGTCCAGCCGCGCATCCGCTTCTGTCAGCCGTCCCCGTTCGTCCTGTTCGTAGGTCGCCAGCGTCTGTATGCCGTTATCCGTGCGGTGAATGGCTTTCAGGTAGCCGCTGGCGTGGTACGTCAGTTTAAGCCGGATCCCGTCGGTGTGACTGACACCCGTGATCCGGTACTGACTGTCGCGCTCAAACGTGATGCGGTTGCTGGCGGTGTCACTCATTCCGCCCAGCATGTACATCCGGTCACCGGGGCTGTGTGCCAGGCGGTCATCATTGGTATCGCCGGTCACCTGGTGGCGCAGGCGCATTCCCGGAAAGGCGTCATAAAAGAAGCGGCTGCTCAGGGCATCACGGTCGAACAGCTCCAGGTAATCGTCGCGGCGGCGCAGGATATACTGGGCGTGATACGGGTTAACCGCCGTATCACTGTCTCCGTCGAAGGCAAATCTCAGCGTGGTTCCCTGGGTGATGATATCCACCCGGTTTCCCTGTTCACGCACCCAGGCGTATTCGCTCCAGGAGTCGCTCCAGCCCACGCCCGTCAGGCCATGCAGCGGCAGTACAGAACTGTGGAAACGGGTGAAGGAGAGGGGGAGTGTCTGGCCCAGCGTAAAGTCGGTACGTTCGTCGCAGTATGCGCCGGTTACCGGATCGACAGGATCTGTTACCCATCTGATGACTTTATTGGCAATACTTTTTAACGACTTACCTGTTTTCCCCAGCAACGCGCCGAGCTTTGCCCCCAGCAGCTTCCCGCTGTTCCCCAGCAGGTTTCCCAGTTTGCCGAGTTTCGCCAGATTCTTCAGTTTTCCCAGCAGTCCCGCGGGCGGCAGAAGATAGCTGGCTATCGTTATTCCCCCCAGGATCATTCTCTGCCACGGCGGGAACTCCGGCTGGATATCCAGATAGGTCACCTGTTCACCGCCAATAAAGACGTCCGGCGAACCTTCCACGATTGCCGCACTGCACTCCAGTTTGTCGCCCTTGCGCGCGGCAGGCTGATTGTTGATAAAGACGTTGCTGCTGCCCTGGGCTATCCTCGGTGGTTTGTTCTCCTTGTCGCAGAGCGCCGTGTCCTCACCGGCTTCCGGGAAATCCACGTCTTTTTTGATTTCGCCACGCCCGCCCACCATGGTGGCAAACTCCATTAATACCGGACCGGCGGGAAACAGAAGCGATGCGCCGGCGCTGACGCGATCCATAATACCGGCATTGCTGTCCGTCAGGGTGATAACAGCGTTCCCCCAGGCCTTCGCCAGTGGCACTGCTTTTTCCGCTGCCGATTCAAGCAGGTCAGTGGCAATATCACCCCATGAGGGGTCCCCCTGTGGGACTTCAGGTATTGCTCCTGGTGGGGGAGGAGGGGGAAGGGTGACCGCTGCGCGTGCGGCCAGCTCTCCGTTAATTTTTACATTTTTAGAACCGGTATTGATGGCGCCGTCCGTGTCACAAAAGCTGTTTATCCATGATTCAAGCTGGTTCTGTTTCTCCTCCACATAATCACTCGCCTTATAGCTGGCATACATCAGCGCAGGCACCAGAACCAGCGCATAAGGGCCGGTGGCACAGGCGGCCATAATCAGGCAACCTTCTGCGATGGTCACTATCGCCCCCAGCACGGCCCCTGCCAGCGCCCCCAAAAAACTCTTGTGCTGAATTTCATCGCCCAGCCTGGCGGCGGGGGGGCCAGACTTTTTTGATGCCAACATCTGTGCAATGGCTTTGTCGTTGGCTGCCCGTTTCATCTGGCTGGCGACCATCGCCTGCTGTGACAGCATTCGCATTGCCAGCGTACCGCCTGCGGTCGCTCCCTGTGGCCCGCCTGGTCCTTCACTCATGTGTTATCCCTCGTTTATGTCAGCGCGGCTGGTCCTTTTGGATGTCATTCTCCGGTGGCAACGGGGTGAAGCTCTTTATCACCTCCAGCAGCATCGTCTTTTGACTGTTCTTCAGGGATAAGGAGGTGCTGAAAGTGAAGGTCAGCAGCGTATCTCCACGCCGCTGGAATACGGCTATCTGGCTAATCCGCCCCTGATTCCCTTCATCTTCCGGACCGTTCCAGGAATAATCCAGCAGCCAGGCCGGGGCCTCTGCCAGAGTGATTTCCCGGCAGGCATGTTCGGTGTACCCATCGAGTTTGCCCTGGTACAGCGCCAGCGTTTCCTGGTACAGCTCTGGTGTCAGGGTTCCCTGTGGAACGGCTTCGCGGGTAATGACCAGGTTGATGCCACTGTTATCTGTGGACACCAGGACCTGCATTGACTGATCCTGCCATTGAGACGGCAGTTGAATGTGGCCTTCATTAAAAGTGAACTGCATAAAATACTCCCTGATAATCTGAGTGAATCAGTTGATGAAAACAGAACCGCCCACGATGGTGATGCCATCCTTCGACAGCCTGATTACCGTCGATTCCCCGACCTGTAGCTGAATGCCATCCGGCGTCAGCGCAATTTTGCTTTCCTCCACGGCCAGCAAAATTTCCTTAATCGCCGTATAAGCCTGTATACCGTCGCCTTCGCCACCATTGTTTACAGCGTCAACATGCACTGAACCGGCAATCGTGCCTCTGTCCTGAAAAACATCCTCAGATAAAGACCCTTTTAGTACGCCTGTGATTTTGTGGCCTTTTTCCACCGTAAGAAGGCGGTTACCTTCCTGGATCGTGACTGTCTGGTCATTTTTTACGGTTTCGCGGTGATCGTGTTTTACGGTGGTGGTACGGTCGTTGAGCACTTCGGTATCCATGTTCTTCTGCGCGTGGATGTAGACCTGTTCTCTCCCTGTCGCATCATCAAACTTCAGCTCATTAAATCCGCTGCCCATGTACGTTTTGGAGCGGATGGTCATCTGCGTCTTTGTTCCCGGCAGGCTGCCGGGGGTGCGGTTTTCCTGGTGGTAGGTGCGCCCCATAATGATCGGCTGGTCCGGATCGCCGTTGAGGAAGTCTACAATCACCTCCTGACCCACACGCGGTATCGCCAGGTGGCCAAAACCGGTGCCTGCCCACGCCTGTGCCACACGGATCCAGCACGAACTGTCTTGGTCTGCCGGGTTATAACGGTCCCAGTTGAACTTCACCCGCACGCGACCATGTTCGTCGCAGAAGATTTCCTCGCCTGCCGGTCCTGTCACGACAGCGCTCTGCGGGCCGTCGACCAGCGGTTTCAGCAACGGCTGTGGTCGCCATGTTCTGTCTGCCGGGATCACCGCAAAATGGTTCTCCAGCGCCGTCCCCGCTCCCTGCCGTCTTGGCACCGCCTGTGGCTGTTCGCCGTGCAGTTCACTTGCCACCACCTGCCATTCCCGGTTCAGGTTCGCCTGCGGATGCCCCGTCAGCACAATTCGTCGTCCCGGCCATATCTCCGGCGAGCGACTCATTCCCCGCGCGGTTTCTGCATTGTTTCGCCAGCCGTCCATCTGCCAGCGGGCAAAGTTCTGCCCGTGGGCACCCTTGAAACGTCCGGGGTAGTCATACACTTCATACTGCGTGCGCTGGTAGTCCTGGTGCTGGCCTTCCTGTTCAAAACGTCCGGCCCAGCCGGGGCGTTTAAAGGTGTAGTCTTTGGTCACCACGGAAGAAGGGCGGATTTGTGCGCTGTAGCGGAACTGGCTGATGCAGAGGGTGCTCACCTCGGTACGGGGGTTCGGGTTCCATGGGATTTCAAAAGATTCGGGCAGATGGCGGACTGTGTCGCACAGCACCAGGCTCTGGTCGGTACTTTTGTAAGCATGCTCCTCATAAAAGAAGATGCCTTCCTCCGCCGCCATCCGGCACAGGAAATCGTAATCAGTCTCACCGTACTGGACACAAAACTCACGGGAAGGATGCGGCTCGCTGAACAGCGGACTCCATTCGGTCACCCCGTTTTCCTGCAACATCGTGCCGAGGATGCTTTTGATGTCCTCGTTCTGGAAGATACGGAAGTTCTGGCGCAGACCGGCACGCCACAGCGGCGGGTGCACCTTCATGCTGTACAGCATCTGGTTTTTGTCGTTCTCCCCGAGTTCAAACCAGGTCACCACGCCTTTCACCCGGCGCTGTACTTCATCGCCCTGCCATATCGTCAGGTAGGCCATTTTGTCCAGCACCTGCGCAAATTCAAGGGAGAGAAACTGCTGGCTGACCAGGGAGAGATCGAGGGAAAAGAGCGAAGAGAGTGACTGGTTCAGATGAAAGGAAACCACCGCAAAAGCATCCGGCGGCAGGCCGTCCACTTCCAGTGTGAAACGTAATCCGGTTGACATAGCAACCTCCAGTAAAATGAATAATGATCCGTACCGTACAACTGCGGATAATGTGATAAGCGGGACGACTTCAGACGTTATTAGGGAAGGAACAGAAAATGCTATGGTTATGTGAGAATTTTGTTTAAATATTACTTTACAGAAACGGGTGTCTGTTCAGTCAAAAAAATAATCACAAGCTCAACCTCTTGTTTCTTGGCGTTATTCAGGACAGGTACGCATATCACAACGAGTAACAAAAACGCAAAGTTAAACCAATATTCATAATATATTTTTATTCACAGCAATAAATAATCCAATTAACATTATTAAAATGAATGATTGCATAAGAAATATATGCTACCGCTCCACCCTGATAACATGATCTGCACATTGCACATCTTAACGTTGTTAAATACTGGCTCAATAGTGGATATTTTAAATTAGGAATTTATCAAATTCACTTGATAAATAGATTGAGTGAATAATATAACAATTAATGATGATTAATCGCGATTAAATTATTCATTGCTTTATATGATAGATGGCTTGTTTATAACGATGAAAATTTAGAAAGGGCATTGTGATCTACAATTGGAAGAAACACAGATTTAACTAAGTTTCATATACAAACATCTCGTGAAACTTTGAAAAATAAAAGCCTTCGATATTTCATATGTTTAATAAGTTTTTCTCTAATTTGTTGATCAACAATACCAGGAGGTGATGCACCACGCCCTGAATTTGAACTTAATAATCACTCTCTCTCCGGCAGCATAATCACAAACCTTGTCCCCCGAGCATCTGACGTTACTGCAACCGTGCCTTTATGCGCGACAACTATCGATTTCACTATCGCCAGACCAATGCCGCTACCTTCGCCTTTTCGCTGACGGGAGGGGTCAACGCGATAGAAACGGTCAAACAATCGCGGTAAGTGCTCGGGCGCAATGGGCGTACCGGGGTTTTCGACGGTAACTTGCACCTGGTGATCGACCGTCTGGCAGCGCACAACAATTGCCTCTCCGGGCGGCGTATAACGCAGGGCGTTCGAAAGCAGGTTGCTTAACGCCCGACGCAGCATCAGCGGATCGCCCGCAACCTGACACTCGTCACCAACAAACCGCAACTCCACGCCGCGATCTTCCGCTAATGCCTCGAAAAAATCGAACACTTTGCCGACTTCATCCGCCAGGTTGAGCATTTTCTTTTCGGGGATTAACTGGTTGTTATCGGCCTGGGCGAGAAACAGCATATCGCTGACCATTTTCGCCATTCGCGTCAGCTCTTCGAGATTAGAGTAGAGCACATCTTCCAGCTCCTTCTGGCTGCGCGACTGGCTGAGGGCGATTTCCGTTTGCGTGATGAGATTGGTAATCGGCGTGCGAATTTCGTGAGCGATATCCGCTGAGAAATTGGACTGGCGGGTAAAGACATCCTCAATACGCTCGATCATATGGTTGAACGACAGTACCAGCTGTTCCAGCTCAATGGGCACGGTCTGCGGGTCAAGGCGAACGTCGAGATCTTTCGAGGTAATGTTCTGGATTTGACGGCTGACGCTGCGGATCGGTGCGTGACCTTTATGTACCGCCAACAGCACGATAAAGACGATCAGGATGCTGATGATCGATGCGGTCATAATAAGTTTATTCATCAAATCATTTATGTAATGAAGATGAAAATCGATCGAAAGCGCGATGTAGAGCGTATAAATCGGTTTGCCGTCCACCAACGGGCCAACCGGCAAGTTAATCATCCGCCAGTTGCTGTGTTCCATATGCCCGTGACCGTGGCCCGGCATCATAATCGTCGGGCCGGAAAGGAGATACACCTCGCCGCCCCGCGTGTCTTTATCGGGTATGGCGTCACGCGTAAACTCGCGGATATCCGGCGCACCGGGGGAGTGATACACCGTTTTACCCTGGCTATCTGCCAGGGAAATCAACACATTGGAATAACCACTGACGATATCTTCCAGCGTCATTAAGCGTCGGGCTTGTGTCTCTTCGGGATGATTAAGAACGCGCTTGAGTGTGGCGCTAATCTCTTTTAAATCATTAATATCCTGCTCAGCAAAATGCACTTTTACCGAGTGAATCATGATCCAGGCAAAGGCGAAAAACGCCGCGATGGTGGCCAGGCTGATAAAAAAGGTCAGGCGGGTTGCCAGCGAAAACGGGCGCTGAAATGGCTTACTGACCATCCGGCACCTCAAGCATGTAACCCACGCCGCGCACGGTTTGAATCAGCTTCGGCTCAAAGTCGTTGTCGATTTTGCCGCGCAGCCGCTTCACTGCCACATCAATGGCGTTGGTATCGCTGTCGAAATTCATGTCCCACACCTGCGAGGCGATAAGCGAGCGGGGCAGCACTTCGCCTTGATGGCGGAGGAAAAACTCCAGCAGAGTAAATTCTTTACTGGTCAGAGTGATGCGCGTGCCGCTGCGGGTGACTTTGCGGCTGACGAGATCGACCATCAGATCGGCAACCTGAAACTGACTTTCGATAATTACCGCCGCCCCGCGCCGCAGTAGAGTGCGCACCCGCGCCAGCAGTTCAGCAAAAGCGAACGGCTTCACCAGATAGTCATCCGCCCCCAACTCCAGCCCCTTGACGCGATGTTCAATGGTACCAAGCGCGGTAAGCAACAGAATCGGCATCCCTTTATTGGCGGAACGCAACATGCGCACGATATCCCAGCCGTTCACGTCCGGCAGCATAATATCGAGGATTATCAGATCATAATCTCCGGTCATCGCCAGATGGTAGCCATTCAGCCCGTTGTCGGCCAAATCGACCACAAAACCGGCTTCGGTTAACCCTTTGGTCAAGTATTCTCCGGTTTTCTTTTCATCTTCGACAATCAACAGTTTCATATTTCCTCCACATGTTGCCCGGGCAATTCTAGAGTAGCGGGATCAGATGGCAATCGCTTATTGGTAAAATGACAATTTTGTCATTTTTCTGTCACCGGAAAATCAGAGCCTGGCGGGTAAAGTTGGCGGCATAAAATCACCAGAAATTATGTGCCTATGTCTCCTTGTAAACTTCTGCCATTTTGTGTGGCCCTTGCGCTAACCGGTTGTTCATTGGCACCGGATTATCAGCGTCCGGCAATGCCCGTACCGAAGCAGTTCTCACTCAGCCAGAACGGCCTGGTTAACGCAGCAGATAACTACCAGAACGCGGGCTGGCGCACCTTTTTTATTGATAATCAGGTGAAGACGCTGATTAGCGAGGCGCTGGTGAATAACCGGGATTTGCGCATGGCGACGCTGAAAGTGCAGGAAGCGCGGGCGCAATATCGTCTGACCGATGCCGACCGCTACCCACAGCTCAATGGCGAGGGCAGCGGCAGCTGGAGCGGTAATCTTAAAGGGAATACCGCCACGACACGGGAGTTTTCGACCGGCCTTAACGCCAGCTTTGATCTCGATTTTTTCGGTCGCTTAAAGAACATGAGCGAAGCCGAGCGCCAAAATTATTTAGCCACTGAGGAAGCCCAGCGCGCGGTGCATATTTTGCTGGTTTCTAATGTCGCGCAAAGTTATTTCAATCAGCAGCTAGCGTATGCGCAATTGCAAATAGCCGAAGAAACGCTGCGTAATTATCAGCAGTCATATGCGTTTGTCGAAAAACAACTGTTGACAGGTAGCAGTAATGTTCTGGCGCTGGAACAGGCTCGCGGGGTGATTGAAAGTACCCGCAGCGACATCGCTAAACGTCAGGGGGAACTGGCGCAGGCGAATAATGCATTGCAACTGTTATTGGGAAGCTACGGCAAGCTGCCGCAAGCGCAGACAGTAAACAGCGACAGCCTGCAAAGCGTTAAATTACCGGCGGGATTGTCGTCGCAAATCTTATTGCAGCGCCCGGATATTATGGAAGCTGAACACGCGTTAATGGCGGCTAATGCCAATATTGGCGCTGCGCGTGCGGCATTTTTCCCGTCTATCAGCCTGACCAGCGGAATATCAACCGCCAGCAGCGATCTGTCTTCATTATTTAACGCTAGCAGCGGGATGTGGAATTTTATTCCTAAAATTGAGATCCCCATTTTTAATGCCGGACGCAACCAGGCCAATCTGGATATCGCCGAAATTCGCCAGCAGCAGTCGGTAGTGAATTATGAACAGAAAATCCAGAACGCCTTTAAAGAAGTGGCAGATGCGCTGGCATTACGTCAAAGCCTGAACGATCAAATCAGCGCCCAGCAGCGTTATCTGGCGTCGCTGCAAATTACTTTGCAACGGGCGCGGGCATTATATCAGCACGGCGCGGTAAGTTATCTGGAAGTGCTGGATGCCGAGCGTTCTTTATTTGCAACCCGACAAACTTTACTCGACCTGAATTATGCCCGTCAGGTTAACGAAATTTCTTTGTATACCGCCTTAGGGGGCGGTTGGCAGCAATAATTTTTAACTCCAGGAGAGAATAAATGAAAAAAGCACTGCAAGTCGCAATGTTCAGTCTGTTTACCGTTATTGGCTTTAATGCCCAGGCTAACGAACATCATCATGAAACCACGAGCGAAGCAAAACCACAGGTCATTAGCGCCACTGGGGTGGTAAAAGGTGTTGATCTGGAAAGCAAAAAAATCACCATCCATCACGATCCGATTGTAGCCGTGAACTGGCCGGAGATGACCATGCGCTTTACCATCACCCCGCAGACGAAAATGAGTGAAATTAAAACCGGCGACAAAGTGGCGTTTAATTTTGTCCAGCAGGGCAACCTTTCTTTATTACAGGATATTAAAGTCAGCCAGTAACCCAGGTTTAATGAGATGAAAAAAATCGCGCTTATTATCGGCAGCATGATCGCGGGCGGTATTATTTCTGCGGCAGGTTTTACCTGGTTTGCAAAGGCTGAACCGCCCGCAGAAAAAACGCCGACCGCAGAACGTAAAATCTTATTCTGGTACGACCCGATGTATCCCAATACGCGGTTCGATAAACCAGGTAAATCGCCGTTTATGGATATGGATCTGGTGCCGAAATATGCCGATGAAGAGAGTTCTGCGTCTGGTGTGCGCATTGACCCGACTCAGACGCAGAATCTGGGGGTGAAAACGGCGACCGTCACGCGCGGGCCGCTGACTTTTGCCCAAAGTTTCCCGGCGAATGTCAGTTACAACGAGTATCAGTATGCCATTGTGCAGGCCCGCGCCGCCGGGTTTATCGACAAGGTGTATCCGCTTACCGTGGGCGATAAAGTACAAAAGGGCGCGCCGCTTCTCGACCTGACCATTCCCGACTGGGTGGAAGCGCAGAGTGAGTATTTACTGCTGCGCGAAACTGGCGGTACGGCGACCCAGACTGAAGGCATTCTTGAGCGGCTGAGACTGGCGGGAATGCCGGAGGCGGATATTCGCCGCCTGATCGCCACGCAAAAAATCCAGACTCGCTTTACGCTCAAAGCGCCCATTGATGGCGTGATCACCGCGTTTGATCTGCGCGCGGGAATGAATATCGCCAAAGATAACGTGGTCGCGAAAATTCAGGGTATGGATCCGGTGTGGATCACTGCCGCGATCCCGGAGTCCATCGCCTGGCTGGTGAAAGATGCCTCGCAGTTTACGCTCACCGTTCCGGCACGACCTGATAAAACACTCACCATCCGCAAATGGACGCTGCTACCCGGCGTGGATGCCGCAACCCGCACGCTGCAGCTGCGCCTGGAAGTCGACAACACCGACGAGGCGCTAAAGCCGGGAATGAACGCCTGGTTGCAACTCAACACCGCCAGCGAACCGATGCTGCTCATTCCGTCACAAGCGCTGATTGATACCGGCAGCGAACAGCGGGTGATTACCGTTGATGCCGACGGGCGCTTTGTACCGAAACGCGTTGCCGTTTTCCAGGCATCGCAAGGCGTCACCGCATTACGCTCTGGTCTGGCGGAAGGTGAAAAGGTGGTTTCCAGCGGCCTGTTCCTGATTGATTCCGAAGCCAATATTTCTGGCGCACTGGAGCGGATGCGCTCTGAAAGTGCTACCCATGCGCATTGAGGGAATAACCAATGATTGAATGGATTATTCGTCGCTCGGTGGCGAACCGTTTTCTGGTGCTGATGGGCGCGTTGTTTCTGAGTATCTGGGGCACCTGGACCATCATTAACACGCCAGTGGATGCGCTGCCGGATCTCTCCGATGTACAGGTGATTATTAAAACCAGCTATCCCGGTCAGGCACCGCAAATCGTTGAAAATCAGGTGACTTATCCGCTAACTACCACCATGTTGTCGGTGCCTGGCGCGAAGACTGTGCGCGGTTTCTCGCAGTTTGGCGACTCTTATGTGTATGTCATTTTCGAAGATGGCACCGATCCATACTGGGCGCGCTCGCGGGTGCTGGAGTACCTCAACCAGGTACAGGGTAAGCTGCCTGCGGGAGTCAGCGCCGAGCTGGGGCCAGATGCCACGGGTGTTGGCTGGATCTATGAATATGCACTGGTGGATCGCAGCGGTAAGCACGATCTTGCCGATTTACGCTCATTGCAGGACTGGTTTCTCAAATATGAGCTGAAAACCATTCCTGACGTTGCGGAAGTGGCGTCGGTAGGCGGTGTGGTGAAAGAGTATCAGGTGGTTATCGATCCTCAGCGCCTGGCGCAATATGGCATCAGTCTCGCCGAAGTAAAAAGCGCGCTGGATGCTTCAAACCAGGAAGCGGGCGGTTCGTCGATCGAACTGGCGGAAGCGGAATATATGGTGCGCGCCAGCGGCTATCTGCAAACGCTCGACGACTTTAATCACATCGTTTTAAAAGCCAGTGAAAATGGCGTGCCCGTTTATCTGCGCGATGTTGCGAAGGTCCAGATTGGCCCGGAGATGCGCCGGGGCATTGCCGAACTGAACGGCGAAGGCGAAGTGGCGGGCGGGGTGGTGATCCTGCGCTCCGGCAAAAACGCCCGAGAAGTGATCGCCGCCGTGAAAGACAAACTGGAAACGCTGAAAAGTAGTCTGCCGGAAGGCGTGGAGATAGTTACAACATACGATCGCAGCCAGCTCATTGACCGCGCCATCGACAACCTCAGCGGCAAGTTGCTGGAAGAGTTTATTGTGGTGGCAGTAGTCTGTGCGCTGTTTCTCTGGCATGTGCGCTCGGCGCTGGTGGCGATTATTTCGTTGCCGCTGGGGTTGTGTATTGCTTTTATTGTCATGCACTTTCAGGGACTGAACGCCAATATTATGTCGCTGGGCGGTATTGCTATTGCCGTCGGGGCGATGGTCGATGCCGCTATCGTCATGATCGAGAATGCGCATAAACGGCTGGAAGAGTGGCAGCACCAGCATCCTGACGCCACGCTGGATAATAAAACGCGCTGGCAGGTGATCACCGATGCATCTGTTGAAGTGGGGCCGGCGCTGTTTATCAGTCTGCTGATTATCACGTTGTCGTTTATCCCGATCTTCACCCTGGAAGGGCAGGAAGGGCGTCTGTTTGGCCCGCTGGCGTTCACCAAAACGTATGCGATGGCGGGTGCGGCGCTGCTGGCGATCGTAGTGATCCCTATCCTGATGGGTTACTGGATCCGTGGCAAAATTCCGCCAGAAAGCAGTAACCCGCTCAATCGCTTTTTGATTCGTGCTTATCATCCGCTGTTGCTGAAAGTACTGCACTGGCCAAAAACCACGCTGCTGGTGGCAGCGCTTTCGGTGCTGACGGTTCTCTGGCCGCTCAATAAAGTTGGCGGGGAATTTTTACCGCAGATCAATGAAGGCGACTTGTTGTATATGCCATCGACGCTGCCGGGGATTTCCGCAGCAGAGGCGGCGAGTATGCTGCAAAAAACCGACAAGCTGATTATGAGCGTACCTGAAGTGGCGCGGGTATTTGGCAAAACCGGGAAAGCGGAAACCGCCACCGATTCTGCTCCGCTGGAGATGGTAGAAACGACCATCCAGCTTAAGCCACAAGATCAGTGGCGGCCAGGCATGACGATGGACAAAATCATTGAGGAACTGGATAACACCGTGCGTCTGCCGGGGCTGGCGAATCTGTGGGTGCCGCCAATTCGTAACCGTATCGATATGCTCTCAACCGGCATTAAGAGCCCCATCGGCATTAAAGTTTCCGGCACTGTGCTGGCGGATATCGACGCGATGGCGGAGCAAATTGAAGAGGTGGCACGAACGGTGCCAGGCGTGGCTTCTGCGCTTGCCGAGCGTCTGGAAGGTGGGCGCTATATCAACGTTGAGATTAACCGTGAAAAAGCCGCACGTTACGGTATGACGGTGGCGGATGTGCAGTTGTTTGTGACTTCTGCGGTGGGCGGGGCGATGGTTGGCGAAACGGTGGAAGGGATTGCCCGTTATCCAATTAATCTGCGTTATCCGCAAAGCTGGCGCGATAGTCCGCAGGCACTGCGCCAGTTGCCGATCCTGACGCCGATGAAGCAGCAAATCACCCTGGCAGACGTGGCCGACGTTAAAGTCTCTACCGGACCGTCGATGCTGAAAACCGAGAATGCGCGCCCGACGAGCTGGATTTATATCGATGCCCGCGATCGTGACATGGTGTCGGTGGTTCACGATTTGCAAAAAGCGATAGCTGAAAAAGTGCAGTTAAAACCGGGCACCAGCGTGACATTCTCCGGGCAGTTCGAGCTACTGGAGCGCGCCAACCATAAGCTGAAACTCATGGTGCCGATGACGCTGATGATCATCTTCGTGCTGTTGTATCTGGCGTTCCGTCGGGTGGGCGAAGCGTTGCTGATTATCAGCAGCGTACCGTTTGCGCTGGTGGGCGGCATCTGGTTGCTGTGGTGGATGGGCTTTCATCTTTCCGTGGCGACGGGCACCGGTTTTATTGCCCTCGCCGGAGTCGCCGCCGAATTTGGCGTGGTGATGCTGATGTATTTACGTCACGCCATAGAGGTCGAGCCGTCGTTGAATAATCCGCAAACATTCAGCGAGCAGAAGCTGGATGAGGCGTTGTATCACGGCGCGGTCCTGCGCGTGCGCCCGAAAGCGATGACGGTGGCAGTGATTATCGCCGGTCTGCTGCCGATTCTGTGGGGAACGGGAGCAGGTTCAGAGGTGATGAGCCGGATTGCCGCGCCGATGATTGGCGGCATGATCACCGCGCCTTTGCTATCGCTGTTTATTATCCCGGCGGCGTATAAGCTGATGTGGCTGCACCGACATCGGGTACGGAAATAAAAGCAGGATACCCGGTTTAACCGTGTGGATTGTGTCTTGCGACGATGGGCACTAAATGTTAAAAGGTGCCCCTCAACAAAAAAGACACACAGGGGAAAGGCGTGAAAAACGCGTCAACCGTATCGGAAGATACTGCGTCGAATCAAGAGCCGACGCTTCATCGCGGATTACATAACCGTCATATTCAACTGATTGCGCTGGGTGGCGCAATTGGTACTGGTCTGTTTCTTGGCATTGGCCCGGCGATTCAGATGGCGGGTCCGGCTGTATTGCTGGGCTACGGCGTCGCCGGGATCATCGCTTTCCTGATTATGCGCCAGCTCGGCGAGATGGTGGTCGAAGAGCCGGTATCCGGTTCATTTGCCCACTTTGCCTATAAATACTGGGGACCGTTTGCGGGCTTCCTCTCTGGCTGGAACTACTGGGTAATGTTCGTGCTGGTGGGAATGGCAGAGCTGACCGCTGCGGGCATCTATATGCAGTACTGGTTCCCGGATGTTCCAACGTGGATTTGGGCTGCCGCCTTCTTTATTATCATCAACGCCGTTAACCTGGTAAACGTGCGCTTATATGGCGAAACCGAATTCTGGTTTGCGCTGATTAAAGTGCTGGCGATCATCGGTATGATCGGCTTTGGCCTGTGGCTGCTGTTTTCTGGTCACGGTGGCGAGAAAGCCAGTATCGACAACCTCTGGCGCTACGGTGGTTTCTTTGCCACCGGCTGGAATGGGCTGATTTTGTCGCTGGCGGTGATTATGTTCTCCTTCGGCGGTCTGGAGCTGATTGGGATTACTGCCGCTGAAGCGCGCGATCCGGAAAAAAGCATTCCGAAAGCGGTAAATCAGGTAGTGTATCGCATCCTGCTGTTTTATATCGGTTCACTGGTAGTTTT
Organism: Escherichia sp. WS547; assembly: GCF_046486065.1. Taxonomy (NCBI): domain Bacteria; kingdom Pseudomonadati; phylum Pseudomonadota; class Gammaproteobacteria; order Enterobacterales; family Enterobacteriaceae; genus Escherichia; species Escherichia sp. WS547. The sequence goes on from NZ_JBJQMA010000027.1 coordinate 67,830, forward strand.
ACTGGCGCTCTATCCGTGGGTGGAAGTGAAATCCAACAGTAGCCCGTTTGTGATGATTTTCCATAATCTCGACAGCAACGTGGTAGCTTCTGCGCTGAACTTCGTCATTCTGGTAGCATCGCTGTCAGTGTATAACAGCGGGGTTTACTCTAACAGCCGCATGCTGTTTGGCCTTTCTGTGCAGGGTAATGCGCCGAAGTTTTTGACTCGCGTCAGCCGTCGCGGCGTGCCGATTAACTCGCTGATGCTTTCCGGAGCGATCACTTCGCTGGTGGTGTTAATCAACTATCTGCTGCCGCAAAAAGCGTTTGGTCTGCTGATGGCGCTGGTGGTAGCAACGCTGCTGTTGAACTGGATTATGATCTGCCTGGCGCATCTGCGTTTTCGCGCGGCGATGCGACGTCAGGGACGTGAAACACAGTTTAAGGCGCTGCTTTATCCGTTCGGCAACTATCTTTGTATTGCCTTCCTCGGCATGATTTTGCTGCTGATGTGCACGATGGATGATATGCGCTTGTCAGCGATCCTGCTGCCGGTGTGGATTGTATTCCTGTTTGTGGCATTTAAAACGCTGCGTCGGAAATAAGGCATTCACGCTACATCCGACAAAACGATGTCCGCTCTCATCCATTCGATGAGAGCGGTTTTTTTAATTACTGCTTAAATGCACCCGCCAGAGAGCGAATATCATTGCCGGTTGGCGACTGATGAAGTCGCAGACCAAACTCTTCGACAATCGCAAATATGTGATCGAATATATCAGCCTGAATGCTTTCATATTCCAGCCACACCACGGTGTTGGTAAACGCATAGATCTCGAGCGGTAAACCGTTATCACCTGGAGCCAGTTGGCGTACCATTAAAGTCATATCTTTACGAATCCGCGGATGGTTACGCAGATATTCGTTCAGATAGGCACGAAAGGTTCCAATATTGGTCATTCGGCGCAGGTTTAATACCGACTCCGTAGAACCTTGCTGGCGATTCCACTCATTAATTTCCTGATGGCGGCTGGTTAAATAAGGCTTTAACAAATGCGCTTTATTCAGACGTTGCATTTCGTCTTCATCAAGAAAACGAATACTGGTGACATCAATACTGATACTGCGCTTAATACGTCGCCCGCCAGATGCTGACATCCCGCTCCAGTTTTTAAAGGAGTCAGAGACCAGAGACCAGGTGGGAATAGTGGTAATGGTATTGTCCCAGTTACGCACTTTGACGGTGGTTAACCCAATATCGATCACCGCGCCATCCGCGCCGTATTTCGGCATCTCCAGCCAGTCGCCCAGTTTCAGCATATCGTTCGCGGAAAGCTGAATACCTGCCACCAGACCAAGAATCGGATCTTTAAATACCAACATCAGCACGGCAGCCATTGCACCAAGACCGCTGATCAGAATCGCTGGCGACTGACCAATCAGCAGCGAGATCATCAAAATGCCGACCAGAATCGCGCCGATCAGTTTAATCCCCTGAAAAATCCCTTTCAGCGGTAACTGAGATGCCGCCGGGAATTTCTGCGCCAGATTCAAAATAACATCCAGCAACGAGAAGACTGAAAGCAGCGCATACATCATGATCCACAACTGCGCGCAGGTAGTCAGAATATCTGCCGCTTCGGTGCCTTTTTGCAGCCAGAATACCGCCTGAATATTGACGATAATCCCCTGCAGGGTAAAAGCTAAACGGTGGAAGAGTTTATTCTGGGTAATGATTTGCAACCATAGCCGTGAACTGGCGATGGCACGTTTTTCGAAGGTCCGCAGTACCACCCAATGCAAAAAAATATGCACCACGACGGCGGTCAGAAAAATAATACCGAAAATCATCACCATTGAGGTGGTGTGATCGATCTCAATACCCGCTAAATCTTCAACCTGGGATATTAAATCCTGCATAACGTCTCCTTTATACAACAGCAGACTATGATGACGGCTGAAACAGGGTTATGCAAATCAGGAGAATCTGAGGGGAAATAGCCGGGCAGATGCCCGGCAAGAGAGAATTACACTTCGGTTAAGGTGATGTTTTGCGGCAGACGAGATTTCGGCAGCGTAGCGTTAAAATCTTCAACGCTGTGATGACCCACCGGAACAACCACCAGACTGGTGTAGCCTTTCTCTTTCAGACCAAATTCTGCATCGAGGATGGCGGCGTCAAAACCTTCGATGGGTACCGCGTCCAGACCCAGCGCCGCCACGCCGAGCAGGAAGTTACCGACGTTGAGATAAACCTGTTTTGCCATCCACTGCGCATCATCATGCAGATCTTTACGGTGCATATCGGCGAAGAACTTGCGACCTTTATCGTTCGCGGCTTTCGCTTCCGGCGTGGCAAAGCGGCCATCGGCATCTTCCTGGTCAACAACCAGCTTCAGCCAGGCATCGTCCATCGCGGTTTTTGCACAGAACACCACGACGTGCGAGGCATCAAGCATTTTACGCTCGTTGAACACGTAATTATCGGCAGCGGATTTGGCAACACGCGCTTTACCTTCTTCCGTGCTGGCAACAATAAAATGCCATGGCTGGGAGTTGGTGCTGGATGGGCTGTATTGCAGTAGAGTTTTGATCTGCTCGGCCTGTTCCGGGGTAAGTTTTTTGCTGGCATCAAATGCCTTAGTGGAATGACGCTTTAAGGCGACAGAAATGATATCCATAAAGACTCCATGTGTAAGTAATTTTGCGTGCCAGCAGATTACAAGGTTCAACGAGAAATGGTAAGCGAGAAAAATGCGCTATAGATTTCCGCTTTAGCCTGGACGCACTCTTTTTTGATCGCGTTTAGCCAGACCATCAACCACCAGATTCCACGAATCGTTAATCAGATCGCGAAGTAACGCTTCGGAGATTTCCTCGCCGGGATACACTGAAATCCAGTGCTTTTTATTCATGTGATATCCTGGCTTAATGCTCGGGTATATCTGCTGATTTAACAGGGATTTTTGTGGATCGGACTTCAAATTGATAAAGGGAACGCCGCGCAGCTCTGACGACAACATAAAAATCTTGCCGCCAATTTTAAAAACATCGAACTCCGGGCCAAAAGGCCAGCAAAGCTCGACAAAGGGTAACTCAAGGGCCAGGCGTTTCGCCGTTTCGTGCAGTGATTGCTTATCCATAAACGTTCCTTTAGGCGAAGGAGAATAAGCAAAGTATGCCGCGAAGTACGGCGATAATCGACGTTTAATCCGCCAGCGAGAACCAGCGTCGCCAGATAAAGCGCAGAACAAAATACTCAATAGCGCCCAGCACTAAAAACCACAGACAAAACAATAAAGTGTAAAGCTGGCTAAGATCCATCAGATGGAACATGGTCACCAGTTTTTGTGCCAGCGTCAGCCCCAGTGCGGGGGCGGGCAGCAGCAGGCAAGAAAGGAAAGCCATCAGCAAAATGCCTGCTGCGGTGGTCAAGGTTTCTAAAGGGTGTTTCATAACATTGTTAAATGTAAGTTAAAACACCATTGTCAGGGATATTCTTCTGTAAGGCAATTCCCGGCTTAGTCACCGGCCCAGATCTCACAATGCTTTTTCACCAGCCCAATCAGCGAGCCGCCATCGGCGACGAAATCGCGCATTAGCTGCGCTTCATTCAGACCGCTGACGACCTGGCGATGCAGTGCTTCTATTGCGCTCGATGCGCCAATTTTATGTGCAGAAGGGGCGATTTTTTCCAGTAAACGCAAGGTGTCTTCCATTAGTGACCGACGATCGCCAGTATGCGGATCGGTAATGACGCCTTCCAGCCCATAGCGACAGGCCTGGAAACGGTTGAATTTATACAGCAGGTAATCTTTCTCCTGATGTTTAAACGGGCGTTCCGTCAGTAACCAGTGGGCAGTAGCCTGAATTAATCCCGCCATATTTACCGCGTGGCTAAGGGTTAACGGGGTATCCATTACCCGAACCTCCACCGTGCCAAAATGAGGACTGGGGCGAATATCCCAGTGCAGATCTTTAATGCTGTCGATCATCGTGGTGTAACTCAGGCAGCGAAACAGGGCTTCAAATTGTTGCCAGTTACTGACCCACGGCATCGGGCCATTATCAGGAAAGGCGGAAAAAATATTCGGTCGTGAGGAGGCAAAACGCGTATCCGTTCCCTGCATATATGGCGACGCGGCGGAAAGGGCGATAAAGTGCGGCACAAACCGTGACAGGCCGTGCAGCAAATAAATGGCATCATCGCCACTGGCGCAACCAACATGGACATGCTGACCAAAAACGGTCGCCTGTTGAATGAGATAACCAAAGTTTTCCAGCGTTCGTTGATAGCGTTCGTTATCGCACACCTCCTGACGCTGCCATTTCTGAAACGGGTGCGTGCCACCGCCGCAAATTTCCAGATGATGATCTGCGGCTGCCTGCAATACGACTTTCTGCATCGCTGAAAATTGCCCGGCAGCCTGGTTGATATCACGGCAAACATCCGTCGCCAGCTCCAGCATACTTTCGGTGATATCGTGCTTTACCTCTCCGGCCGTGATCTTATTTTTAACCGCGTCAATCAGCATTGAAGAGTCCTGGCTTAAGTCATAGCCCGGCGGATTAACCACCTGCATTTCCAGTTCAATACCGAGGGTAAAAGGTTCAGAAACATGAAAATCGGGTAATGGCATAGGTTTCTCTTATGTTGGCGTTTTCTATTCAGTATAGAAGTCGGAGCGGCTGGGCGAGATGCGGAAGTTCTGGAATGTTTCTTTTTTTTGGTGATGGTGACTGAAGCAATTTGGCTACTTTTGCAATGTGACAAGTTATGGCAGAGCTGGCTGGTGGCGAAGAATTTTGACGATTGAGGCATGCAGAAAAAAACGGGTTCAGCTTCAGTTGATCAAATTAGGAGTGAGAAGTCCGAAACAGGACTCACTGTATAAATAAACAGCTATTTTGCTGAGGAAGGGTAAGATAACGGCGGGTGCCTGAAGCTTTCCGGTTTCAGGTTTACTCTGAGGTCTGGAAAGATGAAGCCCCAGGAGATATTTCTATCAACCCTGGGGCTGCCACTCCAAACCAGACAATTTGGATGGTAGTCCCTTCTTCGCATGGAGGCAATATAAACATGCTGACGAAATATGCCCTTGTGGCAGTCATAGTGCTGTGTTTGACGGTACTGGGATTTACGCTTCTGGTCGGAGACTCGCTGTGTGAGTTTACGGTGAAGGAACGTAATATTGAGTTTAAGGCTGTTCTCGCTTACGAACCGAAGAAGTAGCCGTTGTGCGGGGAGTAATCCCATAAGCGCTAACTTAAGGGTTGTGGTATTACGCCTGATATGATTTAACGTGCCGATGAATTACTCTCACGATAACTGGTCAGCAATTCTGGCCCATATTGGTAAG
>NZ_JBJQMA010000028.1:0-72659 GCF_046486065.1 Escherichia sp. WS547
AACGAAGTTGGATGCAAATGTCAGATCGTGTGCGCCTGTTAGGGCGCGGCTGGTAAGAGAGCCTTATAGGCGCATTTGAAAAACCTCCGGCTATGCCGGAGGATATTTATTGATTTCTGTGTTTCGTGCGCTTAATCGAGTCTCACGCTTCTGTGAGCAAATTGCCCCCCAACAGACATCACGATTCGCAAGGTCAAAAAATTCGTTCCGTGAAGTACCATACAAAGGTATAGAGAAAAATGCCTTATGCGGGATGTTGCTGTCGCGTTTTTATCAGGAAACTAAACGTAATTGCCACTTTGTCTTCTGTAATCAGAAAAAGAAAACCTGGAATTTTAATAAATATTATTTCTCTGGGGTCGGTATTTTTATAATCAATATGACGAGTTGAATATTATATTTTTTATAAGAATATATGAGATTAAAGAAATCTGCCATAAAGACAGATTCCTTTAAAATATAATTAGAGATTTGCGACGTTATGATAAACTTTTTGAACATCGTCGTCATCTTCAAGGGCATCAACAAGCCCTTCAAAGATTTCTAAATCTTCTGGGGAAAGCTCAACTTCAGATTGAGCAATCATTTCTAATTCTGTTGTTGAGAACTCAGTGATTCCAGCTGCTTTTAGAGCCGCGATTCCTTTATGAAGGTCAGTAGGTTCAGTATAAATAACAATATTACCTTCTTCTTCAGTTACATCACGAACATCAACTTCAGCTTCAAGTAAAATTTCAAAAATATGGTCAGGGTCTGTTCCTTTAAATACAATCACACCCGTATTGTCAAACATATAGCTGACAGAACCTGCCGCTCCGATATTGCCGCCTTTTTTATTGAAAATTGTGCGAACGTTAGCAATCGTACGGTTAACATTGGAAGTCAAGGTCTCAGCGATAATCATTGAGCCATTAGGACCAAAGCCTTCATAACGGCCCTGCACGAACGTTTCATCTCCGCCGCCTTTGGCTTTATCAATTGCTTTATCAATAACATGCTTTGGAACTTGTGCCTGCTTTGCTCGTTCAATAACGAATTTTAAAGATGTGTTTAATTCTGGATCGGGTTCACCTTGTTTGGCAGCGGCATAGATTTCTACACCGAATTTTGCATAAATTTTAGACGTCGCACCGTCTTTAGCCGTTTTTTTAGCAACAATATTGGCCCATTTACGTCCCACTGGAATGATCTCCTCGAAAATTTATTTACATTACTGGTAAATCGTTAACATGTGTTAATTCGGCATATTATATCATAACAGGAAAAATCTCGTCTATTAGAAATAAAAATATTCTAAAGTCATAATCTTATATTTAATTTCATAAAAAATTATATTGTTGGCGGGATTTTTTATAATTGTGTTTTGAAAGCATACTTGCTTTTAATATGTGGGAATTATTAAGACGATAATAAAACTCGCATCTGTCCAAGAAAGCAAACAGCCCGCGTTTATTGCAGGCTATTTGCCAGATGTCTTACTTACTCCTTCACATCTATTTCTGATAAGAAGGTTCAGAACTTATTATCGGAACGGCGGCTCATTAAAGGTTCGTAATTTACGTGAATGCAGTCGGTCGCCTTCTGCGCGCAGCAAATCGATCGCCCGAATGCCAATTTGCAGGTGTTCGGAAATAGCGCCTTCATAAAAACGGTTAGCCTGACCGGGAAGTTTAATCTCACCATGTAATGGTTTATCTGAAACACACAGTAGTGTCCCGTATGGCACGCGGAAACGATATCCTTGCGCGGCAATGGTTGCACTTTCCATATCAATTGCTACGGCCCGGCTTAAGTTAAAACGAAGTGCAGAAGCTGAGTAACGTAATTCCCAGTTCCTGTCATCTGTGGTTACCACAGTACCAGTACGTAGCCGCTGTTTGACTTCCTCACCGGGCCTGCCGCTGACTAACTTGGTGGCGTCATAAAGCGCACGTTGCACTTCAGCAATACTCGGAATAGGAATATCGGGCGGCAGTACCGCATCAAGAACGTGGTCATCGCGTAAATAAGCGTGTGCAAGTACATAATCTCCAATGGCCTGGCTTTCACGTAAGCCACCACAGTGACCAATCATCAACCAGACATCCGGGCGCAGCACCGCCAGATGATCGCAGATGGTTTTAGCATTTGACGGTCCCACGCCAATATTCACCAGAGTAATACCCTGACCATCGGCGGTAATTAAATGCCATGCGGGCATCTGGTGTTTTTTCCATGCAAGGTCGGAAATGGCTTCTTCTGGCGCTTCGGTTTCGGCGGTGATCCAGTTCCCGCCAGCACAAGAAAGGGCAATGTAGGGACTATCAGGATCGAGGATCTGGCTGCATCCCCAACGAACGAATTCATCCACATAACGTGTGTAGTTGGTAAACAAGACGAACGGCTGAAAATGTTCAACTGGCGTACCGGTATAATGGCGCAACCGCGCAAGGGAAAAATCGACGCGGCGCGCATCAAAATGCGATAGCGGGGAGAATTCCGTTGGATGATAAATGCCGTCTGCAGTTTCATCGCCAATTTGCGCCAGTTCTGTTGTCGGGAAATAGCGAGTTAACCCAGCGCTCATTGAGCGATCAAGTGTCAATTCAGAGCCATCGATGACATAAGGATAAGGGATTTCATGCTGCGAGGGTTGCACCGAGATATGCGCACCATAATCCTGATACAGCAACGTAAGTTGTTCATTGAGATACGAACGAAAGAGAGTAGGGCGAGTAATCGTGGTGGTGTAGCTGCCTGCGTGGGTAAAACGACCAAATGCGCGCGTTTTGGGGGGATTGGTTGTGCTACCGTCCCAGGTTACGGTCAGTGATGGATAGACAAAAAGACCTTGTTTGCGGGCGTTTTCATCAGGTAATTCGCCACTTGTAATATATTTGCCAATGGCGTTGCGTAAAGCGACTACAGATTGCTCATACAGCGCGTCGAGTTTATCCAGTGCCTGAGCTGGGGTCAGACCGGAGCCCTTATTATTCATGTGTGTCTCCTGTTCCATACAATTACCGCACATCCGATAGTATGTCACAGGAATGTGAAACAAAAGTGTAAGGCGAAGATCGGATGATCTTCGCCAGGCTATTAAGCGCGTTGATTGTCTTTCATCAACAAAGCGGTCATTGCGGAAATCAGGCATCCAGCCAGCAAATAAATAGCGACGCTATGCCAGTTCCCGGCAAAGTAAGTGATGAGTGCAGCGGCAATAAAAGGTGTAAATCCACCGCCAACCACACTGGCAACCTGATAACCGACTCCAGCGCCACTATAGCGATAACTGGCACCAAACATTTCGGTAAACATCGGTTGTTGTACACACACCACCATATCATGCGCAATGTTTGCCAGCATGATGGAGAAGAAAACTATCCAGAAAATAGATTGTGCTTCAAGCGCCATAAAGAAAGGAAATGCGCTCAACGTTCCGAATAACGCACCTGTGATATAAACCCTGCGGCGACCAAAACGATCGGCAAGCCAGGCAAAACAGGGAATTGTCAGGCAGCTTAATCCACCGACCAGCAAACCAATATTAAGGAAAAGTTCGCGCGGTAACCCCATATTCTGGGTTGAATAATTAAGTGCAAAGGCAGTAACAATGTACATCGTCAGCAACTCGCACAGTCGTAGTGCAATAATCTTCAGGAAAGCACCGGGATGTCGTAACAGAGCTTCGATAACCGGGATGCGTTTTTTCGCGGCCGCTTGATTATGTTGCTGTTGTTCAAATTCCGCGGACTCCTCCATGCCATTGCGCACCCACAATGCTCCCAGTACCAGTACGATGCTAAACAGGAAAGGAATGCGCCAGCCCCAGCTTAAAAACTGTTCGTCAGTCGTCATCATACTGATCAATGAAACCAGTCCGGTTGAAAGCAGTAAACCTACTCCGTAGCCAACTTGTACACCGCTACTGTAAAAGGCTTTTTTATTTTTCGGCGCACTTTCAACGGAAAGCAACGCTGCGCCTCCCCATTCGCCGCCGACGGCAAATCCCTGAATGGCACGCAGTGTCACCAGCAAAATAGGTGCCCACCACCCAATGGTCGAGAATGAAGGAAGAATACCAATCAAGGCTGTCGCGATGCCCATCATCCAGACGGTCAGCATTAACATGCGCTTACGTCCCAGTCGGTCGCCAAAGTGACCGAAAATGACACCGCCTAGCGGTCGGAAAAGGAAGCCGACACCAAAGGTGGCAAATGCGGCGAGCGTTCCCATCGCCGGGCTTACTTGCGGGAAAAACTCGCGATTAAACACCAGTGCGGCGGTAATGCCATAGAGTAAAAAATCATACCAGTCGACGACGGCACCAGCGAAACTGCCTAACGCAGCTCGTCGGGCGCGACTTAACGAAAGCGTCCCTTCATCGGGACGAGTGGAGATGAGCGTGGAGTCCATAATGATCCTGTTTGTACTGTCTTTTTATAATTAGTATGGAAAAGGTAACTCACATTGCCGTCGATCTATAAACGAACCTTATGAGACTACCTCGACAGAGCGCATCTGCAAATGATTTTATGGCTGATTAGCGGCAACATGAAAAATTCGATGGAAGATGAAAGCACGGGCGTTGCTGGTGTTGTTTAAGGATTAAGCAGAGCACCCACAGGTTCGAGATATGAAACATAAAAGTCCGCATATGTACAAAATAGCACCCTGATGAGTCTGATAGACTGCATTGCATTATAACCAGTAGGGAGGCGAGGTTAGGTATGTTTTTAGCATCATTGTTGAGACGTATTGCATTTAGTTACTACGCTTATAAAGCTAATAATTTCAATATTGGAAAAACAGACTTTGTTGTCATCCATATTCCCGATCAAATTGGCGATGCTATGGCCATCTTTCCAGTTATTCGGGCGATTGAAATGCATAAAATAAAGCATCTTTTAATTGTTACTTCGACTATTAATTTAGAAGTCTTTAATGCGCTCAAACTTGTACAGACTAAATTAACATTAGTTACAATGACTATGCAGGATCACGCAACATTAAAAGAAATAAAAAATTTAGCGAAGAACATAACACTGCAATACGGTACGCCGGATCTTTGTATAGAGGCGATGCGTAAAAAGAACCTGAAAACGATGATATTTATCAGTCAGTTGAAAGCAAAAACGAATTTTCAGGTTGTTGGTTTAACCATGAAGTGCTATTCCCCTTTGTGTAAGGACGCGTCCCGGATGGATCAGAGTCTCCGGGCTCCCGTACCCATGACATGGGCATTTATGATGCGTGAGGCGGGTTTTCCAGCAGTCAGGCCAATATATGAATTGCCACTAAGTGAGGATGTACTCGATGAGGTGCGCGAGGAAATGCGATCGTTAGGAGCTTACATTGCGCTCAATTTAGAAGGTAGTGCACAGGAACGTACATTTTCATTATCGATAGCAGAAAATCTAATAGCAAAAATTCAAAGTGAAACAGATATGCCAATAGTGATCGTTCATGGACCAAAAGGGGAAGATAAAGCCAGGGTATTAGTGGATTGTTATAATAATGTCTTCCGTTTATCCTTATCACCCTCGATTAAACGTTCGGCAGCAATCATAAAAGATGCTTATATCGCAATAACTCCTGACACCTCAATATTACATATGGCAAGTGCCTATAATACCCCCGTTGTTGCAATTTATGCTGATTACAAAACGCGATGGCCCGCAATGGCCGATGTTTCGGAGTCAGTCGTCGTTGGGCAAAAAATTGACAATATAAGTCTGGATGAATTCGCAAAGGCATTAAAAAGTGTTTTGGCGAGAATATGAGGCAGTATTTATGCATATTAATGCCGATCTGTTATGAACGGTGGTGTCATCAATACTCTGTGGCTGGTCAATCATTACAGAAAGCCAGTCTTTGGAGCAAAGCTGTACTCACCGGATACAACCATAGTCACACCGAACGCGAATCTGGCGGTATCGCATTTTTATTTATTCATTTTCTGTGAGAGAAGGGCAAGTTCTGTAGAGGGAATGTAAAAAAGAGTGCCCCGAATGGAGCACTCTTTAAGAAATTATAACGAAAAATTAAATCTGTTTATAACACGCCCCATAAAAAAATTCATACGTTTGATAAGTGTTTTGCGTCCCTGTTTCCAGGGATACAATGTATTGTTGGCCTGCGCCTGCGGAATTAGAAGACCAATATACCATTGAATAAAAATCAGCTTCCTTCATGTAATTTCCCATATCTCCCCACTCACCATACAGTGACCCTATTTCGCGCCGCATGTGCCCATTGCTTAAAAGGTCCGCGCGGGGAAGGGTGTAGCCATTACCGACCTGGTTGCTGCAGTAGTTTTCAGCCTGGCTTAATTGCATGAGGTTATTACCGTGATTCACCCACCAGCCTTTCACCCGTACTTGCGTTTGGTAAATAGCGCCACCGGATCTTGGGGTCGCTGTGATTATTACAGTATTGCTATCACCGTCATTTTTGAATGTCACTTTACCAGTAGCATCAACGCCTACCCAGGAGGCAGAGCTTGAAAACGCATAATCAGCCGCCGTTTTTCCTGGTGCAAAGTTGTCATTATTCAACTGATAATACGCCCCGGTAAATCCCTGCGAAGGGAATGAAGCTGCAGGTAGGTTTGCACCATTCACTGATACTGTACCGGTCATTGGTCTGGTTCCCGCGCTAATGAATTCTATCGTGGTACTCAGACCCGCCTGGTGAACACCATTCAACACGGGGATCAGCGTTGCGATACCCTCTCCGCCGCCTGTAACAGTGGCTTTATACTCACCGTATAAATTTTGAGTGTAATCAATTGTGCTGATTTGCACATAGGGCACGTTGGTACCTGATTGCACAAATTCCAGCCCTTCAGAAACATTGATCGGATGACCTGATAGATCGTGTAAAACAAGATATAGTTCAGCACTTTCGGTAAAGTCCCCTTTCAGTGATGACCGGTTGTTTTTAAGGACGGACTGCGAGGCGTCTGCCGGGCCTGCCACCAGCGTTATATCTACTGTTTGCGCCCCACCATAGCTCGTTTCTGCGCTTACCGTGACGCTCCCCGTTATCGCTCCTCTTACGCTCGTTGTCGCGACTCCGTTTTGATCGGTCACCGCTGTTAATGACGTTAATGTGGCAAAGGCAAAGCCTCTTTTTAATGCGAAGTTCACATTGACACCTTCGACCAGGTTCCCACTGCTATCTTCAACAGTAGCCTTTAACGTGCTGATATCACTGTTGTTGGCCGTGAGAGTCGACGGATCAGCGATAAAACTAGCAACATGTGCGGTGCTTGGGTTGCCAGTGACCTTCACGGTTGTCTGAGTCTGAATAATTACGCCGCTTTGGATCGATGCTGTCACCACATATGTACCGACTTTATTGCTGGTCAGAACGACTTGTGCCTCACCTGAAGTGTTGGTTGTCGCTGTTTGGCTACTTAACGTTGCACCTTCGGGCGTTACGCTAAAGGTAACGAGTTCATGGCTCAATGGAGCCCCGTTTGCATGAGTTAACCTTACAGTCAGAGTTGCTCCCGATGGGTCATTGACGCCGATAAGCGGACTTGATGCCGTGAGTGTTAGTCTTAGATCGATTACCACCAGGTCCTTCTCATAAGAGGAGCCATTCGTCAGGGACGCTTTCACAGTATACGAACCGTATCTTCCGGGCGTCATGGTGACCTCAGCTATACCCTGGCTATTTGTAGAAACCGTATCCTGACTAATGACCATGTTAAAACTTGACGGCTCTGCACTGAATGTCACAAGTTGGTCAGCAACTGGATTGCCAAACTGGTCGTCGACGTGTGCTTTAACCGCTATGGGTTCTCTGACTATTACCTGACCTTCAGGTATTTCCAGACTGGTGATCGCCGCAGAATCAACATCTGCTTTGACAGTCAGCGTTCGTATGGCGGCTTCGGTAGGTGCATTTGCCAGATTAGCTGTAACTACTTTCGTTCCTGCAATGGTGCTTGTCACAAGAATTTCTGCTTTACCCTGAGCATCCGTTTCGACGCTGGTGTTACTCAGCGTAGTGGCGGGGCCGCGGAAATTGACCTTGATGCCTTCTAGCGGGTTGCCGTAAGCGTCAGTGACGCTTGCCGTCAGGGTCGCGCCCTCGGTTGTGCTCGCGGTGAATGAGCTTGATGATGCGGTAAAACCAGCCATTTGAGCTGTACCAGCATCGGCAATCAAAGTCACCTGTTTCGTATCACTGACACCATAATTGTTCACACTAACTGTCACGGGGTAGGTGCCGGATTTTGTACCGCTCAGTGTAACTTCAGCCTTGCCGTTGATGTCTGTAATGGCGGAACCGCCTTGTCCGAGAGTGAAGCTTGCGCTCACATCTGCCGGTAGCGTGAATGTCACCGCCTCATTGGCTAACGGGTTGCCGTTTCCATCAGTCACTGTTGCCTGAAGTGTGGTCATCCCAACGTTATTGGCGATAAAGTTGTCCTCGGTAACGTTAAGATTAACCTGCGCAGTGAGCGTATCCGCAGTAAAGTTCACCACCAGTTGTCCGCTCTTACTGCCAGCCATCGATGCTGTAACAGTATGAGCGCCTGCTTTTGTACCTTTCAGCGTGACTTTCGCTTTGCCTTCAGTATCAGTAATCGCTTTACCGCCATCGCTCAGTGTGAAGTTCGCCCTCACATCTTCCGGCAGAGTAAATGTTACCTCAGTGTTGGCTATCGCATTGCCTTCTGTATCAGCGACTGTTGCTGTTAGTGTCGTGAGATCGTTATTGTCGGCAATCACCGGATCCTTCGAGGCTGCCAGCGAGATTTCAGCATTCGCGACGTTCGGCACATAGGTCACTGTGTGTTGCATCGAATCGCCATTGTCGAGGGTTGCCGTCACTTGATAAACCCCGGCTTTTGTAGCGGTAAAGCTTGCGTAAAAATTGCCGTAGTAGTTGGTAGTATATATACCGTTATTACTGGGGGTCACGCCTTCACTTGGTGAAACGCTGAGGGTCACCTGATGCTGGGGGACACCGTTGCCGTAATTATCCTTCACCTCAATATACAGACTGGTTGTCTCGCCTGCGGAGACTGTATCAAAAAGTGCATGTAGCAAAGTGAGATGTGCCGTAGACGCATCAGCATTGACATTAATTGATGTGCTAAGCGTGGAGCTACCATTTTCCAGACTGGCCTCAACGGTATCTGGTCTCGCTCCTGATTCTATCGAGGAGCGGGTATTGGTATAAGTGACGGTAGCCTTACCCTGTTCGTTCGTTACGGCTTGGCCGCCATTCGTCATTTCGGCAGAGTTTGTTCTGCTGGTGAAGTTCACAGTCACACCTTTCACCGGAAAGCCATTATTATCAACGACTGTGGCGGTAATGACGCTGCCGGTGCTGTTCTGCGGGGTACCGGCGAATATGCTGTCTGGGACAGGCGTCAACTCGATAATTTTTGCCGCCGCTGTGTCGCCAATAAAATGCACAGTTTTGTTGTCGCTGGCACCAGTATTAGCCAGTGATGCAGTAACAGTCTGCTCACCAAAGGCAACGCCTGCGAGAGTGGCCTGCGCGATGCCAGACTCATTGGTATTACTTTCCCCTGGGGTCAGGGTGAGGCCTGAAGAAGCTGTGCTGAATGTTACCGGAAGATTGTTCACCTCATTGTCGAACTGATCTTTGACCGTTGCAGTTAGCGTTGCGCTATCGACGCCATTACCTGTTATCTCATTTTTTGATATCTGCAGGACAACCTGAGCCGAGGTTTTGTCCGCCACAAACGTTACCGGCTGCGAATCACTGGTATTGTTATTACTCAGCGTTACGGTAACCGTATGCGTGCCCGCTTTTTTGCCTTTGAGGGTGACATGCGCTTCGCCATTGGCCTGAGTGATGACAATACCGTTATTTTCGAGGGTAAAGTTTGCCGCAACGTCCTGTGGCATGGTGAAGGTTACCGTTATTCCCGCCACCGGATGATTCGACGGATCTTTCACCGTTGCCGTCAGCTGCACGCTGTCGCTGTTATTCGTCACCACCTGTTGAGCAGGGATATTCAGCGTGACCTGCGCGTTGCTGGCATCGGGCGCAATATTGACTGTCTTCGTATCGTTGTTGCCGTTAGGCAGTGTGGCTTCGGCTGTATGAACACCCAAAACCGTGCCCTTAAGGGTAACTTCAGCAACACCACTGTCGTTTGTATTGCTCGTGCTCTGACTAAGTTGTGTATCAGCCGGGTTAGTACTAAAGGTGACCGGTAGATCTATTACTACGTTATCAAAAGGATCTTTCACTGTTGCTGTCAGCGTTGTCTCATCCACGCCATTCCCAATGATTTCCGCTTTCGAGGTTTGCAGAACGACAACTGCGCTGTCCTTATCCGCCACGAATGTGACTGGCTGCGCATCGCTGGCATTATTGTTACCCAGCGTTGCGGTAACCGTATGCGTGCCCGCTTTTTTACCTTTGAGCGTGACATGCGCTTCCCCATTGGCCTGAGTGATGGCAATACCGTTATTTTCGAGGGTAAAGTTTGCCGCAACGTCCTGTGGCATGGTGAAGTTCACCGTTATTCCCGCTACCGGATGATTTGACGGATCTTTCACCGTCGCCGTCAGCTGCACGCTGTCACTGTTATTCGTCACCACCTGTTGAGCAGGGATATTCAGCGTGACTAGCGCGTTGCTGGCATCGGGCGCAATATTGACTGTCTTCGTATCTCTGTTGCCGTTAAGCAGTATGGCTTCGGCTGTATGAACACCCAAAACCGTGCCCTTAAGGGTAACTTCAGCAATACCGTTCTCATTAGTATTACGCGCGTTCAGACTCAGTTGCGTGTCTGCGGGAGAGGTGCGGAAGACTACTGACAGATTTTTAACCACGTTATCAAAAGGATCTTTCACTGTTGCTGTCAGAGTCGTCTCATCCACGCCATTCCCAATGATTTCCGCTTTCGATGTTTGTAGAACGACAACCGCTCTGTCTTTATCCGCCACAAACGTCATTGGCTGTGCATCGCTGACATTGCTGTTAGCCAGACGAGCCGTGATCATATGCGTGCCCGCTAACGTGCCGGTCAGGGAGGCGATTGCAACCCCGTTACTATCCGTCATGCCTTTTCCGCCGTTGCTAATCGAGAGCCGACTTGCGACGTCGTTTGGCACAGAGAAGGTGATTTCTTTATCTTTTAGTGGGTTGCCATTTTTATCCTGCAAGGTTGCAGTCATATGTAGCGGAGCTGTGTTGGTGACGGTGATATCACCTGAAGGCACACTGAGGGTCAGGGCAGCAGTACTTTGATCACCGATAAAATTCACCTGTTGATTAGCCTGGGAACCAGAGCTCACAGAGGCCGTAACCGTATAATCACCATTTTTCAAACTGGTCAGCGTAGCTGTGGCGATCCCGTCGTGGCTATTCACTTCGGTTTGGCTCAGTTTCGCTGCTGCTGAATTAACATTGAAGGTGACCTTGACGTCATTGAGCAGGTTGCCTTTTGCATCCCGGACTGTCGCGGTCATTGTGGCGCTGTCATTGCCGTCAGCGACCACTTCATTTTTCGACTTCTGCAGATCAACCTGTGCGGTACTTGAGTCACCGACAAAACTGACGATTAACGTTTGTTTCACGCCATTTTCAAGGGTGACTTCAACCGTGTTGTCTTCCTGCTTACTACTTTTCAGATCAAAAGTCGCCAGACCATTAACATCCGTTTTTGCGGTGTTTTGATTGTTAAAGGAAGTTGCCGATCCGCTTAATACCGCAAACGTGACGGTATGATCATTGATTGGGTTGCTTCCCTCATCAGCGACATTGACCGAGACGGTGTTTGCTGCATTCTCATTGGCGAGCACACCATTATTGCTGGCAGATAATGTCGCAATTTTCGCTGACTGCGGGTTGGCGTCGATGATAAATCCAGCGGTATGCAAATCTTCATTCCAGTTTTGCATTAACAGCTTCGCAGTAAGCCCACTGCCTTTGGTATAGGCGGTATAGGTTGCTTTATAGACGCCATCTGCGGTTTCTTTCCAGTCTGTAGTGACACCAGGTTTCACGTTGTCGATGCTGACTGCGGTATTCAGTTGCTGTTTTTGTTCCTTAACAGGTTTGTCATTTTCATCTCTCAGTTCTACCGTCACCTCGATAGGATTGCCGGAGAGATAACGGTCCTTATCAATTTTAATTGACGAGTGAGTTCGGGATGACGAAACAGAAATGATATTCACCACGGCGGGGGCTTTAGCCGCATCCACACCGTTCAGCTGTGGCATAAGCGTCAGCGTGCCAGACATCGCTCCTGTGGTCAGGACTTGGGTATAGCTTCCGTCACCATTATCTTTCCAGTCAGAAAGGGTGATGTCCTGAACACCTTCGTGACGCGTCGAGAGCACCAGCCCGATAACAGGATTACCTGCTGCATCATGAGCAATAAAAGTCAGTGTGGCGGTTGAATGGGAATCCGCGCTCAACGTCTGGGTACTTAACGATACCGAGGAATCTTTCTGGCTTAGCGTAGGTGCCTGAACGACTACCATGCTCTGTTCACGATTCGAATAATTGCCTTTGACATCTTCAGCGGTGACTTCAATCGGCCAGGTGTTATCGGTTTCTGGCGTACTGGTGAACCGGTACGGCGGCAGGGTAACCAGAATATCTTTACCCGTTGTGACCACTTTACCACCGGCAGCTTCCAGAGCGGTGGCTTCGACGTTATAGCCTTTCAGGGCATATTTGGTTTGTAGCGACGAAACCAATGATTTCACTTCTCCTGACTTCCCTGTCACGGGGTCTGTCAGGGTCAGGCGAACCAGTTCTTTTTTGCGATATTCCAGAACGATGTTGTTGTTGCGATCCACCAGATCATAACGGCTGCCTGCAAGGCTACGCCGTGCAGCGACTTCATTCGGGTCAAGCTGTTTCTGCATTGCGCTGCCAGGTTGCCAGGTAAAATCGACGGCAAAACGGGTGTCATTTTCACCCTGTTTACCCTGGCGTTGCTCCGCGCTGAAGGTCATCAGCGGGAAGGGGGTATAGTTAAGTCCAGCGGTTATGGCATGAGGATTACTTTGCCGATCATCTTTATCGAACAGGGCCACTTCATCGCCATAATACTGTTCATAGACCAGTTTACCGCCAAGGTGCGGCCAGGCGGGTAACCAGCCTTCTGCGCGTACATCCCAGCCATTGGCCGGGCGTGCTTCATAATCGTTGTCCAGTTCAGGTGCGCTGCGCCAGTTGGTCAGTCGCAAATAGCCGTTACTGCTTAATTTAAGATAGTCGCGCCAGTACTCCGCGCCAATGCCGGCGCGGGAGTGGTAACGGCTAAGATCGTGGTCGAAAAAGAAGTTGATGCCCGACATCCATGTGGGAGTGAAATGACGCCAACCCAAGCCGTTGTTAATCTGCGTACGTTCGTCAGTACGGTGGAGGGTATGCTGGCTGAAAAAGAGATTATCAGGCGTTTCATACCACGGATGGAGAAAATCGAACTGGGAATTCTTCAGGCTAAAATCTTCATCCACGCCCAGCGTGATTCTTGCGGTACCGAAGCGGCTTAACCAGTCTGTCATTACCCCTGAAGCCTGAGAAGAGGCCCATCCACGCGCCATGTTTGCCGCTTGCTCGCTGTTCATATCTTCGGCGAGCAAAGACCCGATTTGCTGTGAAGTACTGGCTATCTGTTGCTCGAGGTTGTCACTGCTATTACCCGGCGGCGGGGTTGAATTTTTTTCACTAACTTGTGCCGGGACATCCAGTTCATCCCCCTGGCGGACATTATCAAAACCTCGAGCAAACGTACGAAACTGGTTGAGTTTGCGTAACTCAGCCAACGAAATACCGAAACGTTCGGCAACGCTTTGGGCCGATTCCAGCGCTCCAAGGGTGTAGGGCACCGTATTGGCATTTGCAATGGCGATTTGTGCAGGAACTGGTTGTTGGGTTGCGGCGTTTACCACACCTTGTGCTGCCACAGTCATAGGGAACACAAGTTGAGTTACCAGGCAGATACCCGCAGTTAAGCGGCGTAGTTTAATACCCATCCCGCATAAGATTTGTCGGTCATTTATTTCTTCTCCACTTCTCTTCTTCGTAGCCATGCTTACCTTCCCTGAACGAGCTAACATAAATGCGCCCTTTCTAGCACAGCGAAAAAAAGTAAATCCTGATAGCAATATGATTGAAAATTAATAACTTTTCGTTAAGCAGTTTTGGGTGTGAGTTGCAAGAGGGGAGACTACTGAATTACTCAAGTTTTATAATCGAGGGGAAAATGGTGATGGCGTCCATAGCAAAACGCCCTCAACCATAAAGGTCGAGGGCGCTTAAGATGTCAAAAACCCGCTATCCGTTAAAAAGCAATGCTCAACTAAGGTCAGTGACATTGCGCTAAAAAGCGAATTTTTAGAATTTGGCTCCTCTGACTGGACTCGAACCAGTGACATACGGATTAACAGTCCGCCGTTCTACCGACTGAACTACAGAGGAATCGTGTGAACGGGGCGCATATTACTTAGCGGTACCTTGTCTGTCAACACTAAATTTCATAAGTCATTTCAATTGGTTAATTAATCTGCAAAGTTGTTAATTAATGAACATTCGTCGTCGAAAACGAGTCTGTATCATTAGCGTGATGCAGTCTCTGCAAAGGATCTTGTTGATAAAATTGGCAGAAACGTTGCCACAATGAAGGGAAACGAGGAGCAAAAAGTTCTGGGGCGCTAAAGAAATATTCAGAAAGTACGGCAAAACATTCAGCAGGATCACTGGCAGCATAAGCATCAATGCTCGCCGCATTCTCGCCAACTAATTCGATTTCTTCCTGAATGTTGTTCATTGCAGCATGAAGATCGTGTTCCCAGCCAGCAACCTCACGCAACGGAATAAAGGGAACTCCGCTGGCGCGATCGCCGTTACGGGTGTCCAGCTTATGAGCGACTTCATGAATAATCAGGTTAAAACCAGAAGCATCAAAAGAATCTTGTATATCCAACCAGTTCAAAACGATAGGCCCTTGCTGCCAGCTCTGACCTGACTGAACAATACGTTGGTTATGCACCAGACCGATATCGTCTTCCCATTCATCATCGACCACAAATGGCGCAGGATAAATTAAGACTTCATGAAAACCATCCAGCCATTCCAGTCCTAACTCCAGAACGGGAAGGCAAAATAGAAGTGCTATCCGGCAGCTTCTTAATGAATCCAGTTCAAAGCCCTGTAAAGGAACAAGCCGCTTTTGCTGTAAAAAACGTTCGGCAAGAGTGACTAATTTGCTTTGTTCCTGTTCCGTCAGACACGTTAAAAGGGGGATCGATAGTGCTTCCTGCCAGGGAAGGGCAGTTTGATGTGCTGATTCTTGTACTTTCCAGGGCCACTTAATCATCGTTTTGCTCGCAAACTCGTCACTTGAACAAAATTGCACGGACAGGGACTGTTAAAATGCCAAATTTCCTGGCATCATGGCAACCATCTGAACGGAGAGATGCCGGAGCGGCTGAACGGACCGGTCTCGAAAACCGGAGTAGGGGCAACTCTACCGGGGGTTCAAATCCCCCTCTCTCCGCCACTTTATCAATGACTTATCTCCCGACTTCCCGCCTTGCTTTTCCTAAACAGAACAATCGTAGAATATTCTTGAAGGGTTAGATCGTCACTGTTTTCTGTTCGATACTGTGACATTCAGCACTTGATTCGCTATGGATCTGACAGGAAGGTTTCGAGCGAAAATCTGCAATTATTCAGTCGTTTTCTTATCGGTCACCATTATTCTTTTAGACATTGATCCTACAAAGCTGCCGCAAAGTTGGTGGTGGGAACTGAAGTTGCGTAGAGAAGTGGTCAATAATTGAGCAAAAAAAGGAACGCGGCCGTCAGATTAAAGCCGCGGGACAAAGTCCATAATTTCCAAGAGTTGTTGAATTTCCCAGCTTTTTTGAAAGCCTTTGTATCATACTAACAAGTAAAAAAGGTTTAAATACCAAAATTAACCTATATTTCTGGTTAGCTTTACCATGACAGATGACTTGCTCCTGGAGACATTGGCGCAGCCAGTCTGTATTGGTGAGTTGTGTATTTATTGTTCGCCGTTTTCTCAGTTTTTTCTACAGACATAATAAAAAAGACACGTCTCAAGCATGAGCGTGTCTGAGTTTGTCTTATTTATTTGTCTTGGTAAATTATTGTCGTTACTACCAGGCACTGTTCTGTTAAATAATTGAATCAGCGAAAAAAAATCAATGAGACATCATTTCCTCGACCACTTCTTCGCTACTCAACTGATAGGGATAATACGTTGGCCAGTTTTCCATTTCATTTAATAAAGATTGCTGTGAATCATTACCCATAAAAATGTGAAAATGAGATGATTTTCGTGGTGCAATTATATGATCGCTAAATTGAATATATTTAGGGGCTTTGCTTTCAGGATCTTTACATTCGAATAAATAACGAACGCCTTTCTTACCTGATTTATAGGTGAGTATTTTGTATCCATCGTAATCATATTTACAGGATGTTGTTTCATTATTTCTATGGAATTCAACAATGCCGTCCTCAATGCCAATCATCTCGATATCTGTCACATAACCTTTGCGATAATAATCTTTAATTTCAGCAAATGTTTTGGTTTTATCTGCATCCGCTTTCTTCTGAAAGACGGGGTCAAGTTTGCCACTTTGCAGTAAAGGATAAACGGATTGCCAGACTCCATCCCAGTCACTTAGCGTTCGGTTTTGTACATTGGCATCATCAAAAACACCATTAGCAGCTTTTTGTTCGACCTCTGTTAAGGGTTTGCCGTGTGAGTGATGACCATGCGAAAAGGCAGGAGCGCTAACAATAAAGACACCTAAAGCAACAGCCAGTTTATGAAGACGAATCGCCAAAACAGTTTCCTCCAGAGTTAATGTATATAATGTGTAATGTTATATTGTAACATATAACAAAATGCAACAACTCTTAGGAAACGAGTGCAAAGTTACCTCAGGTATATTTTCCTATCTTATTGAAATGACATAAATTATGTCGATGATTTGAGGTTGATGACAAACGAAACATAACCTGATGTGATCTGCGTAGGCCGGATAGGGCGCTCGCGCCGCATCCGGCAGGGATAACGCGTACTTTGTCGGTAATATGAAGTTATAGAGATAATTTGTTGTGAACCTGCTTGCGTAACCGGTTGAAAAGGGAAAGCAACTTCTTATACCGTAAGGCTAAAAGCAGTACCGCCAGCCCAGCGTAGATGAGTGGCTGCGGTGAAATAATCTTCACTGACCACAGATAATGTATTGGGGCCAGGATCGCGACAAGATAGACGAAATTATGCAACTGTTGCCAGTGCTTGCCGAGTTTTCGCTGCATCGCCTGGGTTGAAGTAAACGCTAAAGCAAGCAAAATAACCCAGCTGATAATTCCTAACGTTAAATAAGGCCGGGTAATTAACTCCTTACCTAATAACGCCAGATTATTCACGCCCAGCTCCAGTAATGCGTAACTGGTTAAATGCAGTGTCGCCCAGGCAAAGCACCATAAGCCTAACAGGCGGCGAGTGCGTATCAATAACGGCTGTTTTGCGTAGCGTGCCAGAGGTGTGATTAACAAGGTCGCCAGCAAAAATTTCAGTGCAGTGCGACCAGTAAAATGCTGAATATCTTTCACTGGATCGGCACCCAGTCCACCGTGATTGATCGCCCAGACCAGCCAGAGAAACGGCAACAATCCGGCAAGATGCAGGCAAACTTTCATCCATGTCACCTGTTTTGCTGTCAGACGCATTTAGAAATTCTCCCGCAAATCCAGGCCACGATACAGCGATGCCACCTGCTCGGCGTAACCATTAAACAGTAGCGTTGGCTGGCGCTGTACATCGAGGATGCCGCCTGAACCAATAAATCGTTCGGTAGCCTGTGACCAGCGCGGGTGATCAACATGCGGATTAACGTTGGCGTAAAAACCGTATTCGTCAGGCGCTGCCAGATTCCAGGTGGTTGGCGGACGCTCGCGGGTCAGCTTAATACTGACTATCGATTTAATCCCTTTAAAGCCATATTTCCACGGCACAATCAGTCGCACCGGCGCGCCATTTTGTGGCGGTAACGCCTTGCCATAAACACCCACGGTCATCAGTGTGAGCGGATGCATTGCTTCGTCGAGACGCAATCCTTCGACATAAGGATATTTCAGCCCGCCGCCGATAAAGCGGTCCTGCTGGCCTGGCATCTGTTCCGGTGCATAAATTGTTTCGAAAGCGACATACTTCGCATTGCTGGTGGGTTCGGCAAGCGCCAGTAATTTGTGCAGCGGAAAACCAATCCACGGCACCACCATCGACCATGCTTCCACGCAGCGCATACGATAAATACGCTCTTCCAGCGGGAAGCGACGGGTTAAATCATCGTGATCGAGGGTCAATGGTTTTGCCACTTCGCCGCTGATTTTCAATGTCCATGGATCGGTTTTCAGGCTACCAGCATTAGCGGCGGGATCGGCTTTATCCAGCCCGAATTCATAGAAGTTGTTATAGCCGGAAACTTTATCTGCTGGCGTCAGTGGCAGGTCATTTTGCCAGGCGGCAGGCTTGCTGAACTCCAACGGTTTTCCGGCGGGGGCAGGTGGGCGATCGTTCCCTTTAAACCAGCTAAGCAGATCGGCATGCGCAGCGTGAGGCAAAGAAAGTGCAGCCGCGCTGATGCCCAGTGCTTTTAACACCTGCCGACGCTTCATAAAGAATACTGACTCGGCCGTAACATCTGATTGTTTTAAAAATTGATTCTTTTTCATAAGCCATCACACTTTTTTGTCGTTAGCCAGCAAGAGCCGTTTACTGTTAATCTGTCAGGGAGTGTCCTCCCTAACAGTAGCAGAGATCTGCTTTTACATATTTATGCATTAACTGCCACGATAGGTTGAATACCCATATTGGCTAAGTAATAAAGGCACATGATAATGCTCGTTCACTTTATTAATATGAAATTCAACGGGGATCTCAGGGAAGAAACTTTCAAGATTTTGTTTCTTGAAATAGTCCCCGGTTTTAAATACGACACGGTAATCGCCCGTAGTTGCAGTTTGCTCGGGCCACAGTGCCTTAATTCGTCCATCCTTATCTGTTTTGGCGGTATTAAGTTGTAACCAGCCGTTGTCCGCTTTCTTTTCAAGAGTGACTGTCACGTCGGCAGCGGGTTTTCCTGTTTGCTGGTTCAAAATGTGCACGCTAAGAATGTTTTGTTGTGCAGCATAGACCAAAGAAGGTAATGAAAATGCAGCCGTTACTACGGAGAGAACTAAATAACGCTTTAACATGTTTATATCCTTGTCATGTGAATGAGTTTTGAGGATAGCGAAAAAGCGTCCAGGGTAACCTTACAGCAGCATTACAATTTTGTAATGAACCAGGCTGTTTCTATAACATATGATTTATGGCATATTATTTTCATGAAGATTTTACTTATTGAAGATAATCAAAGGACCCAGGAGTGGGTAACGCAGGGGCTTTCCGAAGCGGGTTATGTCATTGATGCCGTTTCTGATGGCAGAGATGGGCTTTATCTTGCGCTGAAGGATGATTATGCATTGATCATTCTGGATATTATGCTTCCGGGTATGGATGGCTGGCAGATCTTACAAACGTTAAGAACAGCAAAGCAAACCCCTGTTATTTGCCTTACTGCAAGGGATTCTGTCGATGACAGAGTCAGAGGGCTGGACAGTGGAGCAAATGATTATCTGGTAAAACCTTTTTCATTTTCTGAGTTGCTGGCAAGGGTTCGGGCACAATTAAGGCAACATCATGCTTTGAATTCAACATTAGAAATCAGTGGCTTAAGAATGGACTCTGTTAGTCAAAGTGTGAGCAGGGACAATATCAGTATTACACTGACGCGCAAGGAGTTTCAGTTACTTTGGCTACTGGCCTCCAGAGCTGGCGAAATTATACCCAGAACGGTTATTGCGAGTGAAATTTGGGGAATCAACTTTGATAGTGATACCAATACGGTGGACGTCGCCATTCGCAGGCTCCGCGCAAAAGTTGATGATCCTTTTCCTGAAAAGCTAATCGCCACAATCCGGGGGATGGGCTATTCATTCGTAGCGGTAAAAAAATAATGAAAAGATTATCTATAACCGTCCGTTTAACCTTGCTTTTTATATTGGTGCTGTCTGTTGCTGGCGCTGGAATTGTCTGGACTCTCTATAATGGCCTGGCAAGTGAGTTGAAATGGCGCGATGATACAACACTCATTAACCGGACAGCGCAGATCAAGCAGTTGTTAATTGATGGGGTAAATCCAGATACGTTACCTGTGTACTTTAACCGGATGATGGATGTTAGTCAGGATATCTTGATCATTCATGGTGATAGCATCAACAAAATTGTTAACCGGACGAATGTCAGTGATGACATGTTAAATAACATACCTGCTACTGAGACAATCAGCGCAGCTGGCATTTACAGAAGCATTATTAATGATACAGAGATAGATGCTTTACGAATTAATATTGATGAAGTTTCGCCATCATTAACGGTTACTGTGGCTAAATTGGCTTCAGCCAGACATAACATGCTTGAACAGTATAAAATTAATAGCATTATAATTTGCATTGTCGCCATTATACTTTGCTCAGTATTAAGTCCGCTGTTAATCAGAACGGGGTTACGAGAGATCAAAAAGTTGAGTGGTGTAACGGAAGCGCTGAATTATAACGATAACCGGGAGCCTGTTGAGGTTAGCGCATTACCGAGAGAACTAAAACCTCTTGGGCAGGCGTTGAATAAAATGCACCAAGCCTTAGTCAAAGATTTTGAACGCCTAAGTCAATTTGCTGACGATCTCGCTCATGAACTTAGAACGCCAATTAATGCATTACTGGGTCAGAATCAGGTTACGCTCAGTCAAAACAGAAGTATCGCTGAATATCAAAAAACAATTGCCGGAAACATTGAAGAGCTGGAAAATATTTCGCGGTTAACAGAGAACATACTGTTTCTTGCCAGGGCAGATAAAAATAATGTTTTGGTGAAACTGGACTCGCTTTCTCTCAATAAGGAAGTCGAAAATTTGTTGGACTATCTTGAATACCTTTCAGACGAGAAAGAGATTTGCTTTAAGGTCGAGTGCAATCAGCAAATCTTTGCGGATAAAATTTTACTACAACGAATGTTATCGAATCTTATTGTTAACGCTATTCGATATTCGCCAGAAAAATCGCGCATTCTTATAACCAGTTTTCTTGATACCAACGGCTCTCTTAATATTGATATCGCCAGCCCTGGTACGAAAATTAATGAGCCTGAAAAACTCTTCCGTAGATTTTGGCGCGGAGATAATTCGCGTCATTCCGTAGGTCAGGGACTTGGTCTTTCTTTAGTCAAAGCGATTGCCGAATTGCATGGGGGAAGTGCTACGTATCACTATCTCAATAAGCTTAATGTGTTCCGGATTACGTTACCGCAAAGAAATTAACATAGGGCTTCAGTACGCCATAAATTAACCGTGAAAAACGCAGCCACGTCGTGAGTATTAACGTGGCTGCGATTGATTATGCGCTTACATTACAATGTAACAGGGATTAACTCGAGTAAGCGGCCAGCATTTCCTGCGCCGCCAGTTTACCCAACGCATTCGCTGCGAAAGGACTGTCGCCGGTGAGAACTTTACGGTCCTTATGTACTCGCCCGGTGATGTCGTCATTAATAATGTTCATGCCCATTTTCTTCAGCTCTTCGCCGAAGTACCAGGTGAGATGACCCGGCATATAGCCTATCTCTGGCGTTTGTTTGTCTGCGGCGTCTGGGAATGCGCAAATGGAATAACCATTCAGTGGGTTATCGCCGTGGCGAAGTGCCAGAAAAGCCGCCGGACCGTGGCAAAGGGATATAACAAAACGGTCATTTTTGATTGCCCACTGTAAAGCGGCAGCCACGTCCTGGCTTTCTGGTAAACCAATAAGTGCGCCATGACCACCAGGAACAAAGATTGCTGCATATTCGCTGTCAGCGTTGAGGCTGGCGACAACATCCGCGAGTTTATTCGGATTGCGGAACAACGATTTATGCTGCTCAAAGAATGGCATTACTTTTTCATCTTTGTGTGGCATAGCCCAGTATTCAAACTTGGTCATCAGACCGGAAATGGTCGCCACTTCGAATTCGAAACCTGCAGCATGGAGATGATACAACGGCAGCAACGTTTCAATCGGATGGTTACCGGTCGAAAACAGTTTGCCGTTATCGGTCGGCAAATAACGTTCGTCCGCGGCGATCACCAGAATTTTATGTTTACCACGATAAGGTTTTGGGTAGTCCACGCCATCAAGATCAGAGACAGGACTAGTATATTGGCTAAGCGAATATTCTGAAGGGAAGAATGCATTATCTTCAGCAATATCGACCTGCGGATTTTTACTTGTTTGAACAGTCATAGTGTATTCCTTATTGTTGCTTAGTTAGGGTAGTCACTATATTTGCGACTGAGCTGGTCGCTATTTTTAACCAGGCTGGAAAATTGAGTCAATATATCGAAAGCGGTAGTCGGCGGGTGTAAGTATGTAATGATGATGCTGCACTGGTGTTGAATATTATTCACGCCAAATTTTCCTTATTGAGCAACGTCGTCGCAAGTGGCCTCAATGATTTTAGACCATTATCAGAGGTCCGGGGCGGCAGGGAGAGATTTAGTGCTGTGGAATATTGTGGTGCTGATGAATATTTATATCCCGGATTGGTAGAGAAAAAGCTTTTTCCATGCACTTTTTTTGCAAATATTTCTGTATGGGAGGCGGTTTTGTTGCAGATTAATTCATAAAGAAATGCATTTGGGTGTTGGCTGGAAGAGTCGCGGGTAGATGTTATTGTGCCAGCAGGGGCAGGGTAAGGTACTGTATCGATATGCTTTGGCAATTGCATGTGCCGCAGAGGGAGATGAAATGCCAATAAAAAAGCCTGAGTTCGATGAGGGACGAACTCAGGCTAGTGTTAACTTTTACAGTAACACGCCGCGGCGCGTTGGCTGATTAGAACTGGTAGACTAAGCCCACAGCAACGATATCATCGGTAGCGATGCCGTTTGCTTTGTAGAAGTCGTCGTCGTTGTCCAGCAGGTTGATTTTGTAATCAACGTAGGTGGACATGTTTTTGTTGAAGTAGTAAGTCGCACCAATATCAACGTATTTAACCAGATCTTTATTGGTGTAACGTGGGTCGCCGTTGCCGTCATGAGCCCAACCACCTAAATCCTTACCTTTAGATTGCAGGTAAGCGATGGACGGGCGTAGGCCGAAGTCGAACTGATACTGAGCAACAACTTCAAAGTTTTGGGTTTTGTTCGCAATACCACCTCTGTCAATGTCGTTATTGTCTTTTCCGCTGCCATATGCAGTCATATTACGTGTTTCTGCATACATTGCCGCTAAATAGACATTATTCGCATCATATTTAGCACCGACTGTCCATGCTTCAGCTGTTTCACCACCAGCATATTTATTCGAGCGTTGCTCACCTAAACCAGTAGCACGTTGGTTATCAGTACGGTCAGAGTTTGAATATGCAGCCCCGAGGCTTAACCCGAAGTCAAAGTCATAGGAAGTGGACATACCGAAACCGTCACCATTTTCTTTAGACAGTTTACGATTATTACCATTACCAGAACCTTCTTGATCCCAAAGCCCACCCGATCCTTCATTATTACCCTGATATTGCAGAGCAAAGTTCAGGCCATCGACCTGACCAAAGAAGCCATTGTTACGGTAGGTTGCAACACCATTAGCACGACCGTTCAGGAAGTTGTCGGCACCAGCATAGGTATCGCCACCAAATTCTGGCAGCATATCGGTCCATGCTTCGATGTCATATACGACACCGTAGTTACGACCATAGTCGAAAGTACCATTCTGACCAAAGCCTAAACCTGCAAATGCCAGACGCGTTGCGGTATTACCTTTGTCGCTTTCAGGACCGTTTGCGCCAATGTTAAATTCCCACTGACCATAACCAGTGAATTGGTCAGCGATCTGAGTTTCACCTTTGAAACCGATACGGGCATATGACATGTCGCCATCGCTGCCAGCATCATCAGAGAAGTAGTGCAGGCCCGCTACTTTTCCGTACAAATCCAGTTTATTACCATCTTTATTATAGACTTCAGCCGCATTTGCTGCGCCAGCAACTAATAACGCCGGGACCAGCATTGCCAGAACTTTTCTTTTCATTATGTATTCCCTTGTGATTATAATCTTCATGAATATATCAATAAGTGCCGTTATCCAAAAAAAAGCACATTTGGATACTATTCTATGAAGTTCATTTTATTTTAAAGATTACATGTAACAAATATATTTAAAAGATTTCAAAATGTTTCTAATCTATTTAATATAATTCAGAATTATGAATTCTAAATATAAATATTCATGAAAATTATAAATGTATATCAATATGTTATGAGTTGAGCGGAAACATAGGGGGTATCAATGATTGTTGCGCCAAACGGCTGGTGTGATCACGCGCACATTAATGAAGGCATAAAAAAAGCCGGCATCATGCCGGCCCAAAAAAAATAAACAAGACGATAAAAGGCTAATAACGGAAGCATCATGACACAGAATAATAAAAAGGTATAATTGTAATCAGTGCTAATATATTGATTGAATGAATTAATAAAGCCGATATCAAAGATAAATAAAATCGCTCAAAACGATTTTTCCTGTATTCACTGCCGTTGCGCAAAAATTATCTATTTGTTCAAAAAATGATTGAGTCTTGACTGGCTCATCCAATGTGGAAAAATGTGACTTTTATCACATAATAGTACTAAGTCTGAATTTTCCGGGTTATCTCAAAATGGAATACGGTTCGACAAAGATGGAAGAGAGACTCTCTCGCAGCCCTGGCGGCAAATTGGCTTTGTGGGCTTTCTATACATGGTGTGGCTATTTCGTCTGGGCAATGGCGCGTTACATCTGGGTGATGAGCCGGATCCCTGATGCCCCGGTGTCGGGATTTGAAAGCGATTTAGGCTCTACCGCGGGAAAGTGGTTAGGGGCACTGGTCGGATTTTTATTTATGGCTCTGGTCGGGGCATTGTTAGGCAGCATTGCCTGGTATACCCGACCTCGTCCCGCACGTAGCAGACGCTATGAATAAAAACTGCTAAGGTTGCGACTCTTTGGCAACGGAGCGCGTATGGACTTACAACACTGGCAGACACAGTTCGAAAACTGGTTGAAAAACCATCATCAGCACCAGGACGCGGCCCATGACGTATGTCATTTTCGCCGCGTCTGGGCTACGGCACAGAAGCTGGCGGCAGATGACGATGTCGATATGCTGGTGATTTTAACCGCCTGTTATTTTCACGATATTGTGAGCCTGGCGAAAAATCATCCGCAACGGCAGCGTTCTTCAATCCTGGCGGCAGAAGAGACGCGTCGCCTGCTCCGTGAAGAGTTCGTGCAATTTCCGGCGGAGAAAATCGAGGCCGTTTGTCATGCCATTGCCGCTCACAGTTTCAGCGCGCAAATCGCCCCCTTAACAACGGAAGCTAAAATCGTCCAGGATGCGGATCGGCTGGAAGCCCTGGGTGCGATTGGCCTGGCGCGCGTGTTTGCTGTTTCAGGGGCATTGGGCGTGGCGCTGTTTGATGGTGAAGATCCGTTCGCACAGCATCGCCCGCTTGATGATAAACGCTACGCGCTGGATCATTTCCAGACTAAGTTGCTGAAGCTACCGCAAACCATGCAAACCGCAAGAGGCAAGCAGCTGGCGCAGCACAACGCGCAATTTTTAGTCGAGTTTATGGCGAAGCTCAGTGCCGAACTGGCGGGGGAGAATGAAGGTGTCGATCACAAGGTGATAGATGCGTTTTCACCCGCGGGCTGAGCGCGTGGCCCTAAATGGCTGTAATTATGTTAACCTGTCGGCCATCTCAGATGGCCGGTTAAATCTATGCAGGAAAATATATCAGTAACCGATTCATACAGCACCGGGAATGCCGCACAGGCAATGCTGGAGAAACTGCTGCAAATTTATGATGTTAAAACGCTGGTGGCGCAGCTTAATGGTGTGGGTGAGAATCACTGGAGCGCGGCAATTTTAAAACGTGCGCTGGCGAATGACTCGGCATGGCACCGTTTAAGTGAGAAAGAGTTCGCCCATCTGCAAACGTTGTTACCCAAACCACCGGCACATCATCCGCATTATGCGTTTCGCTTTATCGATCTATTTGCCGGTATTGGCGGCATCCGTCGCGGTTTTGAATCGATTGGCGGACAGTGCGTGTTTACCAGCGAATGGAACAAACATGCGGTACGCACTTATAAAGCCAACCATTATTGCGACCCGGCGACGCATCATTTTAATGAAGATATTCGCGACATCACCCTCAGCCATAAAGAAGGCGTGAGTGATGAGACGGCGGCGGAACATATTCGTCAACACATTCCTGAACACGATGTATTACTGGCCGGTTTCCCATGTCAGCCATTTTCGCTGGCTGGCGTATCGAAAAAGAACTCGCTCGGGCGGGCGCACGGTTTTGCCTGCGATACCCAGGGCACGCTGTTCTTTGATGTGGTGCGCATTATCGACGCGCGTCGTCCGGCGATGTTTGTGCTCGAAAACGTCAAAAACCTGAAAAGTCACGATAAAGGAAAAACGTTCCGCATCATCATGCAGACGCTGGACGAACTGGGCTATGACGTGGCTGATGCAGACGATAACGGGCCGGACGATCCGAAAATCATCGATGGTAAACATTTCCTGCCGCAGCACCGTGAACGCATCGTGCTGGTGGGTTTTCGTCGCGATCTGAATCTGAAAGCCGATTTTACCCTGCGTGATATCAGCGAATGTTTTCCTGCGCAGCGAGTGACGCTGGCCCAGCTGCTGGACCCGATGGTCGAGGCGAAATATATCCTGACGCCGGTGCTGTGGAAGTACCTCTATCGTTATGCGAAAAAACATCAGGCACGCGGTAACGGCTTCGGTTATGGAATGGTTTATCCGAACAATCCGCAAAGCGTCACGCGTACTCTGTCTGCGCGTTATTACAAAGATGGCGCGGAAATTTTAATCGATCGCGGCTGGGATATGGCCACGGGTGAAAAAGACTTTGACGATCCGCTGAATCAGCAACATCGTCCACGTCGGTTAACGCCTCGGGAATGCGCGCGCTTAATGGGTTTTGAAGCGCCGGGAGAAGCGAAATTCCGCATTCCGGTTTCGGACACTCAGGCCTATCGCCAGTTCGGTAACTCGGTGGTCGTACCGGTCTTTGCCGCGGTGGCAAAACTGCTTGAGCCAAAAATCAAACAGGCGGTGGCGTTGCGTCAGCAAGAGGCACAACATGGCCGACGTTCACGATAAGGCCACCCGCAGCAAAAATATGCGCGCGATTGCCACGCGTGATACGGCGATTGAGAAGCGCCTCGCCAGTCTGTTAACCGGGCAGGGCATGGCATTTCGCGTTCAGGACGCCAGTCTGCCCGGACGCCCGGATTTTGTCGTTGATGAATATCGCTGCGTGATATTTACCCACGGCTGCTTCTGGCATCATCATCACTGCTATCTGTTTAAAGTGCCTGCGACTCGAACCGAGTTCTGGCTGGAGAAGATAGGTAAAAATGTTGAGCGGGATCGCTGTGATATCAGTCGCTTGCAGGAGCTTGGCTGGCGCGTACTGATTGTCTGGGAGTGTGCGTTACGTGGGCGCGAGAAGCTGACGGATGAAGCGCTTACCGAGCGTCTGGAAGAGTGGATCTGCGGCGAAGGAGCCAGCGCGCAGATCGACACGCAGGGGATTCATTTACTCGCTTGATGCGTCCTGAATAACTGGCGCAACTACGGGTTTTGCCGGGAAGAGATATTTTCCCAACGTGACCAGTACCACCGCGAAGACAATCACGCCGAGCGCCAGCCATTCAATCTTCGACAGCGTCTCTCCGCCCAGTCCCGTACCCAGCAAGACCGCGACCACAGGGTTAACGTAGGCGTAGCTGGTGGCGAGAGCCGGACTGACGTTGCGGATTAAATACATATAAGCGTTAATGGCGATAATCGAACCAAACAGCGCCAGATAGCCGACCGCAAGGAAGCCTGAAAGGGAAGGGAGCGCCGTCAGTTTTTCACCCGCAATCATCGACGCGATCATTAACACCACGCCTGCCGCCAGCATCTCAATCGCACCCGCCATCATCCCTACAGGTAAGGTAATGCGCGAGCCATAAACTGAGCCAAACGCCCAGCTAATCGAGCCGATTAAAATCAGAATCGCGCCCCACGGATTGCCGCTTAAATTTCCACCGCTATTGAGCATGATGATTCCGGCAAGCCCAATGGCGATACCCACCCATTCCAGTTTGCGCGTTTTAATGCCAAACAGGCGGCTGAAGCACAGGGTAAAGAGGGGCACGGTTGCAACCACTACGGCGGCGATGCCGGAAGGAACATTTTGATGTTCGGCAACCGTCACCATGCCATTACCGACAGCCAGCAATAACAGGCCAATCAGCGCGGCATTGAGCAGCGGACGTAGCGGGGGGAGTTTGTGTCCGCGCAGTAGCAAAAATGCCAGCAATAAAATACCGGCTGCCAGGAATCGAACGCCCGCCATCATTAACGGAGGCCAGCTTTCCACGCCAATCCGAATGACAAAATAGGTTGAGCCCCAAATGATATACAACGCAAACAACGCGCCAAAAAGCGGTAACAACTGGCGGAAACGCATAATCCCTCACGGTGGAAATAAAAAGGTGGTTCATAGTAAACGTGAAAATCATTCTGCTGGCGAGAGATATAATTGCACTTGATTGTTAAAAAAATGTTGACCTGTGAAGCAAGTATCAGAGCTGCCGTTTTTGCTTCATACTTACACCCTTCAACAATAAAAATGAGAGGGAATGCTTTTGGCCGGGAGTAGTTTACTGACGTTGCTCGATGATATCGCCACACTGCTGGACGATATTTCCGTGATGGGCAAACTGGCGGCGAAGAAAACCGCCGGTGTATTAGGGGATGACTTATCGCTCAATGCGCAACAAGTTTCAGGCGTGCGCGCCAACCGGGAACTTCCCGTGGTCTGGGGCGTGGCGAAAGGATCGCTGATCAATAAAGTGATTCTGGTGCCGCTGGCGCTGATCATCAGTGCGTTTATCCCGTGGGCGATTACGCCACTGTTGATGATTGGCGGCGCGTTTCTCTGCTTTGAAGGGGTAGAGAAAGTGCTGCATATGCTGGAGGCGCGTAAACATAAAGAAGATCCGGCGCAGAGTCAGCAGCGTCTGGAGAAGCTGGCGGCGCAGGATCCGCTGAAGTTTGAAAAAGACAAAATAAAAGGGGCGATTCGTACCGATTTTATATTGTCTGCGGAAATCGTCGCCATCACGCTGGGGATTGTGGCAGAAGCGCCGTTGCTTAATCAGGTGCTGGTGCTTTCAGGCATCGCGCTGGTAGTGACCGTGGGCGTCTACGGTCTGGTAGGGGTTATCGTTAAGATTGATGACCTGGGGTATTGGCTGGCGGAAAAATCCAGCGCGCTGATGCAGGCATTAGGTAAAGGGTTATTGATCATTGCGCCCTGGTTGATGGAGGCGTTATCGATTGTCGGCACGCTGGCGATGTTCCTCGTCGGCGGCGGGATTGTGGTACATGGTATTGCGCCGCTGCATCACGCCATTGAACATTTCGCCGGGCAGCAAAGTGCAGTGGTGGCGATGATATTACCGACTGTTTTAAATCTGATTCTTGGTTTTATCATCGGTGGCATCGTGGTGCTGGGAGTGAAAGCAGTAGCGAAAATGCGCGGTCAGGCACATTAATACTCGCACAGGCTATTATGCAAAATTCGCCATCTTAAACTAAGGTGAACAAGTTTCACTCGAAAAAAGGAGGCGAGTATGAGCTTTATGGTTAGTGAGGAAGTTACGGTTAAAGAGGGCGGCCCGCGGATGATTGTCACCGGATACTCCAGCGGTATGGTTGAGTGTCGTTGGTATGACGGTTACGGGGTCAAGCGGGAAGCTTTTCATGAAACCGAGCTTGTTCCGGGGGAGGGGAGTCGTTCTGCGGAAGAAGTTTGAAAGGGTATCATTAACACCAGGCCGGATCACATCCGGCCTGGTGTGCCAATGCCTGCAATGAATGATAGTCGCGTCTTATCATGCCACCATTATAAAATTATCGCTGTTTTGCGGTACGTTATCGCCGGGTTATGCCAGAATCATAAAAAAGCAGGTTGGGAGTCGTCAGGGTGCAGCACGAGACAAAAATGGAAAACCAGAGCTGGTTGAAAAAACTCGCACGCCGCCTGGGGCCTGGTCATGTCGTTAATCTCTGCTTTATCGTGGTATTGCTTTTTTCCACCTTGCTCACCTGGCGTGAAGTGGTGGTGCTGGAAGATGCCTATATCTCCAGCCAGCGTAATCATCTGGAAAACGTAGCCAACGCGCTCGATAAGCATTTGCAGTATAACGTCGACAAACTGATCTTTTTGCGTAATGGCATGCGCGAAGCTCTCGTAGCGCCACTGGATTTCACCTCTCTGCGTAATGCCGTAACCGAGTTCGAACAGCATCGCGACGAGCACGCCTGGCAAATCGAACTCAACCGACGACGCACCCTGCCAGTCAATGGTGTGTCGGATACATTAGTCAGCGAGGGGAATCTCCTGTCTCGCGAAAATGAAAGCCTCGACAATGAAATTACCGCTGCACTGGAAGTTGGTTACTTGCTGCGACTGGCACACAACTCCTCGTCGATGGTTGAACAGGCGATGTATGTCTCGCGTGCCGGATTTTACGTTTCGACGCAGCCGACCTTGTTTACGCGCAATGTACCAACGCGTTATTACGGCTATGTCACCCAACCCTGGTTTATCGGCCATTCGCAACGAGAAAATCGTCACCGCGCGGTACGCTGGTTCACTTCGCAACCGGAACACGCCAGCAATACTGAACCGCAGGTTACCGTCAGTGTTCCGGTAGACAGTAATAACTACTGGTATGGCGTGCTGGGGATGAGTATTCCCGTGCGTACCATGCAGCAATTTTTAAGAAACGCCATCGATAAAAACCTCGATGGTGAGTATCAGCTCTATGACAGTAAGCTGAGATTTTTGACCTCTTCCAATCCTGACCATCCAACAGGGAATATTTTTGATCCTCGTGAACTGGCCTTGCTGGCGCAGGCAATGGAACATGACACGCGGGGCGGCATTCGTATGAACAGTCGATATGTTAGCTGGGAACGTCTGGACCATTTCGACGGTGTGCTGGTGCGCGTCCATACGCTAAGCGAAGGCGTGCGCGGCGATTTCGGCAGTATCAGCATTGCATTAACCCTGCTGTGGGCGCTCTTTACCACCATGTTACTCATCTCCTGGTATGTGATTCGCCGGATGGTCAGCAACATGTATGTTTTGCAAAGCTCGTTGCAGTGGCAGGCGTGGCACGACACCTTAACGCGTTTATATAACCGTGGCGCACTGTTCGAAAAAGCCCGTCCGCTCGCTAAATTGTGTCAGACGCACCAACATCCTTTTTCTGTCATTCAGGTCGACCTTGACCATTTTAAAGCGATTAATGACCGCTTTGGTCATCAGGCGGGCGACCGTGTTCTTTCTCATGCTGCCGGATTAATTAGCAGTTCCTTGCGTGCGCAGGACGTTGCCGGGCGGGTCGGTGGTGAGGAGTTTTGTGTGATTTTGCCCGGCGCGAGCCTGACGCAGGCTGCGGAGGTTGCAGAACGTATTCGCCTGAAGCTAAATGAAAAAGAGATGTTGATCGCCAAGAGTACGACGATACGCATCAGTGCCTCGCTGGGGGTAAGCAGCAGCGAGGAAACCGGTGATTATGATTTTGAACAACTCCAGTCACTGGCCGACCGTCGACTTTATCTCGCTAAACAGGCCGGGCGCAATCGGGTATTCGCGAGCGATAACGCTTAACGGGCGGAGAAAAAATGGTCCAGCCCTTCACGCCAGCCTTCCGGTCCTTCACGCTGCGTTCGCCAGACGCGGGCCGGATCCTCATCATGCAGATGCACCCCTTCACGGTTTAACCCTTTCACGATCACCGCGTAATCCATTACCTCCAGTAAGGGCGCATCGTTTGGCCCATCGCCCAGGCCAAGTGTGGTTGGGCGTTTGCCTGATAATTGTTGATAGGTCGCGATAATCCAGTTGGCAGCCTGATCTTTTCCGGCAGAGGCATCCAGGACGTGCCAGAAGCGCGCACCCTGCATAAACTGCAAGCCCAGCTCGTGCAGACGAGTGGTAAATTGTGCCATACGCTCGTCACTGTCGCGCCAGATTAGCGTTACCGACGCCTCATGCAACTGCGTCAGCGCCGCCTGGCTACGGCTTAATCCTGTCCATTCGGCGATGGTTGCATCGTCGACATCATCAAAAGTTGTGAATTTAAAATGTTCTTTCTCGCGTAGCGTATTTAAAACCTGGCTGATTTCGCCATGGCTAATACCTGAGATGATGCGTGGAAAACCGTCTATATCCTGCCATTGCTCAGCAAGCTGGATCACTGCGCCATTTTCGGCAATCAGCGGTAAACCTTGTAGCTCCAACGTTTTTTGCAAGTACAGCATTTCCGCTGATGTCTTACTGCTACAGAGAATGACGGGAACATTCGCTTCGCGTAAACGGCTGAGCCAGGGGGCAGCTGGTTGCCAGTCATAACTATGACTGTCCAGCAGGGTGCCATCAAGATCGCTAAAAACCAGTAGTGGTTGTTGAATTGAAAGCATGGTTGCGCAGTACTCCCCTTACCAGGATGATTCTTAAAACAGCACAAATTATCAAAGATGATCTTTTCGGGAGCGATCCCGTTGACGCCAGAGCCACCAAGGGGTGACGCGCGTCACATTTCTATTCATAAGTAGCGTTAATCATTCATATCACGAATATTTTCTTGTCAGCGAAAAAAATTGCGGATAAGGTGATGAACACATCAGATTTCCTGGTGTAACGAATTTTTTAAGTGCTTCTTGCTTAAGCAAGTTTCATCCCGACCCCCTCAGGGTCGGGATTTTTTTATTGTGCATTCAACGATTCACTTCAGAGACGCTGAAGTCATGAATATCCAGTTCGAAGGCATCCGCCAATTCACGCCATGTATGATATTCACGTCCATCGACGCTAACGTGTTCAGAATCGTTCTGGCTGCGATGAACTTCGCTTTCGCTAATTTCATTGATCGCCGCCAGCAGGGCATCGACATCGACGCTGACCTCACGTTTTGCGGTATCGCTGTACTCTTTTGCGGTTTTCATCATCTTTCCTCGCAACCGTTACTCTGTTGTTGCCGCCAGTCGTTAAGTCCGCCTGGCATCTCTTAAGTATAGACAGTCGAGAAAATCAGCACTCGCGCGCGCCTGGCGCTGCCAGAAAAACGAAATTGTTCTACACTGGCACAAAGCCACAGGAGGAAAACGATGAAGGTGAATGATCGGGTAACAGTCAAAACGGATGGCGGTCCGCGTCGTCCTGGCGTGGTACTGGCAGTTGAGGAGTTTAGTGAAGGCACAATGTACCTGGTTTCGCTGGAAGACTACCCGCTCGGCATCTGGTTCTTTAATGAAGCAGGGCATCAGGACGGTATCTTTGTGGAGAAAGCAGAGTAATCTAATTCAGCCTGACTGGTGGGAAACCACCAGTCAGAATGTGTTAGCGCATGTTGACAAAAATACCATTAGTCACATTATCCGTCAGTCGGACGACATGGTAGATAACCTGTTTATTATGCGTTTTGATCTTACGTTTAATATTACCTTTATGCGATGAAACGGTCTTGGCTTTGATATTCATTTGGTCGGAGATTTGAATGGTTCCCTGACCTGCCATCCACATTCGCAACATACTCGATTCGGTTCGGCTCAATGATAACGTCGGCATATTTAAAAACGAGGTTATCGTTGTCTCTTTTTTCAGAATATCGCCAAGGATATCGTCGAGAGATTCCGGTTTAATCGATTTAGAACTGATCAATAAATTTTTTCTGACCAATAGATATTCATCAAAATGAACATTGGCAATTGCCATAAAAACGATAAATAACGTATTGGGATGTTGATTAATGATGTGCTTGATGCGCTGACTGTTAGAAGCATCGTGGATGAAACAGTCCTCATTAATAAACACCACTGAAGGGCGCTGTGAATCACAAGCTATGGCAAGGTCATCAACGGTTTCAATGTCGTTGATTTCTCTTTTTTTAACCCCTCTACTCAACAGATACCCGGTTAAACCTAGTCGGGTGTAACTACATAAATCCATAATAATCGTTGACATGGCATACCCTCACTCAATGCGTAACGATAATTCCCCTTACCTGAATATTTCATCATGACTAAACGGAACAACATGGGTCACCTAATGCGCCACTCTCGCGATTTTTCAGGCGGACTTACTATCCCGTAAAGTGTTGTATAATTTGCCTGGAATTGTCTTAAAGTAAAGTAAATGTTGCGATATGTGAGTGAGCTTAAAACAAATATTTCGCCGCAGGAGTATCCTGGAAGATGTTCGTAGGTATTATTTTTCGGATAATCCTTAGGATAACATGATAAACGTTACGGAATTATATTAATGGCAATTCACTAATAATATCAGCCAGCAAATTAAACATCTCACTGAATAAATGTTCGCAAAAAGGCGCAATTAACGGCATTAATGCCGCCATTAAAGAGATACCGACAGTCAGAGTTAATGGAAATCCAATAACAAAAATGGATAATTGCGGGGCCATACGATTCAGTAAACCTAATGCCAGATTCAGGGTCAGCAGCAGAGTAATGAGCGGTAACGCCAGCATCAGTCCGTTAAGGAAAATCAAACTCCCTGCTTTGGTGAGTGCCAGAAACGCATTGCTGTTCAACGGTTCGCCACCAATTGGCAGGGTGTGAAAGGTATCGACCAGCAGTGAAATCAACCATAAATGACCGTTAAATGTCAGGAACAGCAGTAACGCCAGCATATCCATGATACGCGCTAAAACGGGCATATTGAGATGGCTGGCCGGATCGACAAACGTCGCAAATGACAGCCCCATTTGCAGACCGATAATTTCACCAGCGGTTCGCACAGCGGCAAAGGCAAATTGCATGGTAAAACCAAGCGCAATGCCGATCAGGATCTGCTGCACGGCCAGCCACAGAGCAAAGAACGAAAAAACAGGAACATCGTTGGCAGGTAATGATGGGGCAATAGCGAACGTGATCATCATTGCCAGACCCAGTTTTACCCGTT
Organism: Escherichia sp. WS547; assembly: GCF_046486065.1. Taxonomy (NCBI): domain Bacteria; kingdom Pseudomonadati; phylum Pseudomonadota; class Gammaproteobacteria; order Enterobacterales; family Enterobacteriaceae; genus Escherichia; species Escherichia sp. WS547. The sequence goes on from NZ_JBJQMA010000028.1 coordinate 35,184, forward strand.
TCGGCACGCTGCGTTCGCTCAGAATTGGTGCGGTAGAAATGAGCGCCAGCACGCGCAGTAACGGCCAGAAGTACAGGCTTAACCAGGAAAGCCATTGATCGCTTGTCACCTGCATCATTGTACGACCTACCCGATGATATACGGCAGGTTAGTGAACAAGGTGCGGACGTAATCCAGCAACAGATTGAGCATCCACGGTCCGGCAATAATAATGGCGATAAATACGGCGATGATTTTCGGAATAAACGACAGCGTCATTTCGTTAATCTGGGTGGCGGCCTGCAAAATACTGATGATAAGACCCGTGACCAGCGCCACCAGCAACAGCGGGGCAGCCAGTGCCAGCGCGACTTTCATCGCTTCAGTCCCCATCATCATGACCGATTCAGGTGTCATTTTGCCTCTCTAGCTGTAAAAGCTCTGCGCCAGCGAACCGACCAGCAATTGCCAGCCATCCACCAGTACAAACAGCATCAGTTTAAAGGGCAGAGCAATGGTGGCTGGGGGAACCATCATCATCCCCAATGCCATCAACACGCTGGCAATCACCAGGTCGATAATCAAAAAAGGAATGAAAATCGTGAAGCCTATCTGAAATGCGGTTTTCAACTCGCTGGTCACGTAAGCCGGGAGCAAAATGCGCATCGGCACGGCTTCAGGTCCCTGCAACGGGCCGGTATTCGCTAGTCTGGCAAACAACCCTAAATCCGCCTCACGGGTCTGACGCAGCATAAACTCACGTAGCGGCTGCGCCCCTTTTTCCAGCGCCTCCTGCATTGATATTTTCTCTTCGCTAAATGGCTGGTACGCATCGACATAAATTTTGTCGATCACCGGCGACATAATAAAAAAGGTCAAAAACAGTGCCAGCCCCAGCAATACCTGGTTAGGTGGCGCGGAGGGTGTTCCCAGTGCGTTACGCAATAAACCAAAAACAATGATGATGCGGGTGAAACTGGTCATCATCAGTAAAATTGCCGGAATAAACGTCAACGAGGTAATGAACACCAGCGTCTGCACCGGGAGCGACCAGCTTTGTCCACCGCCAGGCAGCGGCTGGCTGGTGATACCCGGCAGTTGCGCGAAGGCGAGGGGCGTAACCAGCCAGAGAAGGACAGATGCGACAGACAACAAACGACGCATCAGGATCTCCCGCTACGCTTAAGCAAGTTTTTCATGACCGACTGAAAATCGGTCTGCGGTATCTCTTCCGTTGGTGCTGAAGGGGGAAGTTTATGCAGCAGATTGATTTGCCCAGCGGTAACGCCGAGCACCAGCCGTGCATCTTCCACATCGACCACCACGACCCGTTCACGCGCGCTCAGCGAAGCACTGGCACTAATTTTCAGACCGTTAACGCCAGTGCGTTTCGGGGCAAATCCCAGCCGTTTTACCAGCCAGGCAGCAGCGAGGATCAGGGCAATAATGGCGATGAGTGCGCCGCTCACCTGCAGCAGTGGCGCAGCAGAAACCGGCGCGGAAGATTGCACAGTAGCGTGGTTATTCATCACTAACGGCTCAGGCGGCGCATCCGCTCAGACGGAGTAATGATATCGGTGATCCGCACGCCATATTTATCAGCGACTACGACAACTTCGCCCTGAGCAATTAAATAACCGTTGATCAGAATATCCAGCGGTTCGCCCGCCAGACCGTCCAGCGCCACGACGGACCCTTGCGTCAGACGCAACAGCTCTTTGATGGTCATCCGCGTACGGCCCAGCTCGACGGTCAGCTTGACCGGAATATCCATAATCAGGTCGATATCCTGCAACGTTCCGCTGACATCACCACCGCCAAATTGCTGGAACACCGCGTCGGCAGCGCTTTTGCTGCTGGTTGATTTTTGTTCGCTCAACGCTTCAGCCCACAGATCGTCCATTGCACCGTTGTTGTCATCGGCCGGATTATTCATGTCACTCATTTGGGCTGTTCCTCGTTCAGAGAATTTAAAATCGGGTTAATCAAATGTTCTATCCGTAACGCATATTGACCGTTGAGTGTGCCGTACTGACTGGTCAGCACCGGGACGCCGTCAACATGGGCGATGATGCGGTCGGGTTTTTCTATCGGCAGGACGTCGCCGGGTTTCAGTTTTAAAATCTGCGACAGGCGTAGCGAGATATCGGCAAAGTTGGCGACCAGCTCCAGCTGTGAATGCTGCACCTGGCGCACCAGGTTATCGCGCCAGTTCTGATCTTCATTACGCGAGTTTTCCAGCGGCGGGTTAACCAACAATTCCCGTAGCGGCTCGATCATGCTGAATGGCAGGCAGATATTAAATTCGCCGGTCAGGTTGCCAATCTCCACATGGAACGGCGTGTTAACCACGATGTCGTTCGGCGAGGTGGTGATATTGGTAAATTTCACCTGCATTTCCGAACGCACGTACTCAACTTCCAGCGGATTAATCGCCTTCCAGGCGTCGCTATAGCCTTCAAGCGCCAGCTTTAACATGCGGTTGATGACGCGCTGTTCTGTATGGGTAAACTCGCGACCTTCCACTTTGGTCGGGAAGCGTCCATCGCCGCCAAACAGGTTATCCACGGCGATAAACACCAGACTCGGTGAGAACACCACCAGCCCTGTGCCGCGCAGCGGTTTCAGATGGATAAGGTTCAGGTTGGTCGGCACCGGCAGGTTGCGGGCAAATTCATGGTACGGCTGAATGCGGATGGCCCCGACGGTAATATCCGGGCTACGGCGCAGCAGGTTGAACAGCCCCATACGAAAATGGCGGGCAAAGCGCTCATTAATGATTTCCAGCGCCTGCAAACGTTCGCGCACAACCCGTCGTTGGGTATTCGGATCGTACGGACGAATGTCACTTTCGCCGCTAACACTGGCTGTCGGTTCGTCTTTGACTTCGCTGTCACCATTCAACAGCGCATCAATTTCAGCTTGAGAAAGAATACTATCGCCCATGTCGTTATCGCAGAATAAAAGCGGTATACAGCACGTCGGTGACATCCTGTTTCGGTTGCCCGGCAACAAGCGGGGTGGAAAGTGTGGTTTTAATCTCGGCAATCAGTTTTTTCTTGCCTTCTTCTGTCGCCAGTACGGCAGCATCCTGACGCGAAAACAGTAACAGCAAGCGACTACGGACTTCCGGCAAATACTCACTCAGCCGCGAGCGGGTTGCTTCATCTTTCAGTCGCAGGGTTATGCCGATATAAAGTACGCGATCCGCATCGCCCAGATTGACCGTAAAGGTATCCAGCGCATAGAAGACCGGGGAGGGCACGACGCGTTGCTGCGCTTTGTCGTCAGCGGCAACCTGATGCGAATGCCAGTAGCTGTAACCTGCGCTGGCACAGGCCGCGAGGGTAATGAATACCAGAATCGGGATCCAAAGCGATCGCTTGCTTTTCTTGCTTATCGCGTAATCAGTCATGTGTTGCGGTCTTCCTGTGTCGCTACTGCTTATCGGCTAATTATCCTGCGTCTTGAGCGCAACAAAGCGGGGAAAAGACGCGGATTACGGTGCTACCTCTGACGTTAGGCGAAAATATCAACGCCGCTGTTGCCTGTTACACGCCCTTGTAAAGAGACGGGAACCGGAAGCGTATCGTCGTCTTCCCCCGCCAGAGGTTCATGGTTTGCTGTGCGTTGGCTTTGCTGTTGCTGGGAAGCGGCCTGCTGCTGACCACTAAAGCTTTCGCCACTGATGTTGCTTTGCCCTAACTGAATGCCACTTTCGGCCAGCTGCGTACGCAGTACCGGCAGCGCTGCTTCCAGGGCGGCGCGCACGTGCTGATGCGGTGAAACCATCTGGATTTGTGCCTGGTTATCATCCACTTTGAGGGAGATTTGCACTTCACCTAAATCCTGCGGGTGCAGACGCAACTCTGCACTTTGTTGCCCCTGGCGGGTGAACAGCGAAATATGCTGGCTTAATGATTGTTGCCATTCGTGAGAACCCAGCGGTGCACTCAAAACAGGCGCGGCGACGGTGGGCAGTGGCTGTGTCTGGTGTGGAGTGATTAGCGGGCTGGCGGCAGCGGTCACCGACGAAGGCGTGCTGATGACTTCCGCTTTACTCTGGGCTTCTGCTACCAGCGGTGTTAATGGCTGAGCTGGTGTGCCGGGGGCGTCATCAGGCTGTGCTGTTGTGAGTTGCGCAGAAGTCAGTTTTGTGAAAAGCGTTGGTTTCTCTGCCGGTAACACGGTTGACGGCGCATCAGTCACTTTGGGCGTATTGCCAAAACCCGGCAACATCGCAAAAAGGGCACTCAGGCTTGCGGTGACGTCTTCATTCAGATCATCCGCTTTTTCGTCTTTTGTCGTATTGTTGCCAGCCACCGCAGCCAACGTCATCGTCTGAGCGGTGGTTAACGGTGTTGATGTGGATTGTTCGTCGTTGATGACAGGCAGTGTTTCATCCACGGGGATCAGTAAATCCGCTTGGTGCGCGTCGGAAACAATATCGCTGACCAGCGGCTCGCCTTTTGTCGTGGGCTTATCTGTTGCCACCAGCAACTGGGGAGTCGCTTTGTCGGTTGTTGCCTCGCCTGTTAATGCTTCGCTCAACAACGCGAGAAAATCTTGTGCAGCATCGCTGGCTTTGCCGCCAGGCAATGTGGCGTTATCAACGTCAGCGGTAATCAAGGGCGCTATGCGAATCATTCAGGTTTCCTCATGGCGGCGCGCTGGGCGAACTCATCCATCTTTTTCTGATCGAGGCGGTTTTCTGCAAGCAGTGCCGCCGTGGATTGCCGTTCCTGCAGTGTCTGCCAGGCCTGCAAACGTTGTTTCTTTTCTCGCCAGCTGTTCAGGGCAATGTCAACTTTCTGCGTCCACTGATTAAGTTGCTGGCGATGCTGAGTAATGGCTTTTTCCAGCGTCTGGATAAACTGCTGATAGTTGATCCAGCGGTTGCTGGTCATCCCGGCACTCATATCGCTATTGAGGTTATTGCGATATTCATTCTGATAATCGATCAGCATTTTGAGCTGTTCTTCCGCCTGCTGACATCCGCGACGCATTTCACCCAGCAGGCGCGCGGCATCCTCTACCTCTTTTTCTGCCAGATCTTTCAGGGTCGCCAGCGCACCATGTTCTGCCATCTGCCGTTATCTCCTGGGTTATGACACTGTCGGGAAAATACGCTCCAGCCCCTGGAGAGATGCTTCCCAGTCCGCGCGTTCAAAAATGCCTTGTTGTAAATAGCCCTCCAGCTGCGGCCACAGGGCGATGGCTTTATCGAGCATCGGATCGCTGCCTTTGGCATACGCACCGACGCTAACCAGATCGCGGTTACGCTGAAAACTCGACAACAGCTGTTTGAAGGTGCGCACTCGCGCATAATGTTGCTCGCTGATCAACGCCGTCATTGCGCGGCTGATCGACGCTTCAATATCGATAGCCGGATAGTGCCCGGCTTCCGCCAGTCGGCGAGACAGCACAATGTGACCGTCGAGGATGGCCCGCGCGGAGTCAGCAATGGGGTCCTGCTGGTCATCGCCTTCGGTGAGCACGGTATAAAACGCGGTAATCGAGCCGCCGCCGCTAATACCATTTCCGGCACGCTCGACCAGTGCCGGTAATTTGGCAAACACCGACGGTGGATAACCTTTAGTGGCAGGTGGTTCGCCAATCGCCAGCGCAATCTCACGCTGGGCCATCGCGTAGCGGGTGAGGGAGTCCATAATCAGCAAAACATGCTGACCACGATCGCGAAAATCTTCGGCAATGCGCGTGGCATAGGCGGCACCCTGCATTCGCAGGAGCGGAGAAACATCCGCCGGAGCGGCAATCACCACGGAGCGTGCACGCCCTTCGGCACCGAGGATATTCTCAATAAAATCTTTTACTTCGCGCCCTCGTTCACCAATCAAACCCACGACAATGACATCAGCGCGGGTGTAACGGGCCATCATCCCCAGCAGCACACTTTTACCAACGCCGGACCCGGCAAACAGCCCCATACGCTGCCCGCGCCCGACGGTAAGCAGGGCATTGATTGGGCGCACGCCGGTGTCCAGCACATGTTCAATCGGTGTACGTTGCAATGGGTTAAATGGCGGGGTAATCAGCGCACCGGTTTCCGTCGTATCGGGGGAGGGGAGGCCATCGAGCGGTTTACCGCTGCCGTCCAGAACGCGACCTAATAACGCCGGACCGAGCGGCAACTGCTTGCCGCTTTGCAGCCCTTCAGCCGAAATGTTTTTGGCATAAACACGCGCGCCGGGCAGGACACCTTCCACTTCCTCCAGCGGCATTAAAAACAGCCGTTGACCGTTAAAGCCAACGACTTCGCTTTCTACTTCGTGCGTTTCGCTGCCGTTCTGGCGTTCAATGACACAGGTTGCGCCGAGCGGCAATTGTAATCCGGTGGCTTCCAGCACCAGCCCGGTAGCGCGGGTTAATCGCCCATAGCGACGTACCGCAGGCAACTGCGCCATTTTGGCTTCAAAGTTATCCAGCGTGGTTAGCCAGCGAGTCAGGCGCGTGGTCATTACACCACTCCTGGTGCTGCCAGACGGCAGAGTTCTTGCCAGCGGGTGGCGACACTGGCGTCGAGATCGCCTTCATCGGCGGAGACTTTACAGCCGCCAGGATGGAGGGTGGGATCGCCCCGCAAGCGCCAGCCATGCAAACTTAAGGTTGCGCCGAGCATATCATCCACACGTTGCAGATCATCCGGGTGCACGAGCAGCTGTGGTTTACCGCTGAATAACGGTTCTTGCTGCAACAACTGTTGGATCTGTTTGATCAGTGCCGAGTTATCCACTGTTGGCGTCTGACCGATCACCTGACGTGCCGCCTCCAGCGCCATCTGCATTAGGCGCGACGCTATCACACTATCAAGTGCATCAAGGGTAGTTTGAAATTCGCAGACCAGTTGCTGCATCCGGGCATGAATTGGCGCTTGTTGAGACTTCGCCTCTGCCAGACCTTGTTCCAGCCCCTGGGCCAGTCCTTCCTGATAGCCCTGCTCATGACCTTGCTGGCGACCTTCGGCAATCCCCGCCTGATAACCTTGCTCGTGGGCCTGCATTTGCAGTTGCGCCAGTTGCTGCTCAAGGCTGGGTTCGGCCTCTTCAATGATGGTTTCTTCCGGCTCGACCATTGGCACAAACTCCGCCTGTGGTGGCGCGAGATCGTCCGGTGTCCAGGTTTTCCACGGCAGATTATCAGACATAGGTATCCTCGCCGCTGCCAATTACCATCTCGCCAGTTTCGGCAAGGCGGCGCACAATCAGCAGAATCGCTTTCTGTTCGTTTTCCACCTGCGACAGACGCACCGGACCACGGTTGGCGAGATCGTCGCGCAGAATATCGGCGGCACGTTGCGACATATTGCGCAGGAATTTCTCGCGCAGTGGCTGCTCGGCCCCTTTCAGCGCGATCAACAGCGATTCGGAATCCACTTCCTGCAACAGACGCTGAATGCTGCGATCGTCGACATCCACCAGATTCTCGAACAGGAACATCTCGTCGATGATTTTCTGCGCCAGCTCGCCGTCGAATTCACGCACGGCGGTAATAACGGCTTCTTCCTGCTGAGTTTTCATCAGGTTGATAATTTCGGCTGCCGTTCTCACGCCGCCCATTTTGCTGCGCTTGAGATTCTGACCGTCGAGTAAGCCATTCAGTACTTCGGTCAGCTCCGCCAGCGCGGCAGGCTGCACGCCGCCAAAAGTGGCGATACGCAACATCACGTCGTGGCGCAGACGTTCATCGAACAACGCCAGAATATCGGCGGCCTGCGCACGCTTCAGATGCACCAGAATGGTGGCGATAATTTGTGGATGCTCATCGCGAATCAGATCGGCGGCGCTCTGCGGCTCCATAAAGTTGAGCGTTTCAATACCGCTGGCGGTATCGCGGGTTTCGAGAATATCTTCCAGCAGGCTGGCGGCACGTTCTTCACCCAGAGCTTTGACCAATACTGAACGCAGATAATCGTTGGCGTTGATATTCAGTGCGGCAAACTGTTCAGCTTCTTGCTCAAACTCCGCCAGCACATCGGTTAGCTGCTTGTTGGAGATCTGCGTGACGTTCGCCATTGCAGCGCTCAGAGTTTGCACTTCGCGCTGGGAAAGGTGTTTGAACACCTCTGCCGCCCGGTCTTCGCCAATGGTCATCAGCAGGATGACGCTTTTATCGGTGCCTGTCAGGTTACTCATGATCGTTATTTATCCACTGGCGAATGACCAGCGCCACCACGCGCGGATCGTTATCAGACATTTCACGGATACGCTGGCTCATGACTTCTGCCCCCAGACGTTGGTTAGCGCGCCGTTGTTGGAGTTGTTCGTCTTTGCTCAGGCGGACTTCCACCGCATCTTCCACTTCCTCGCGGGCCTGCGCCTGTTGCTGCACAGCTTTCATCGCCTCAGCGCGACGTGTTAGCTGCGGGCGTACCGCTTTACGCCACAGCAGCCACGCCACCAGCAGTACCAGCAACCAGCGACCGGCAGCAAGTAACTGATCGATAAACGCTTGCTGTTGCCAGAACGGCAGTTCTCCGCCGCTTTCGTCACTGCTATTGAACGGCGAGTTAACAACATTGAGCGAATCACCGCGTTTTTCAGAAAAGCCCATCGCCTCGCGGGTCAGATCTTCAATTTGCTTCATCTGTTCGTTGCTGAGAGGCAACGGTTTGCCATCTGGCAAGGTTTTGTAATTCACCACGACCGCGACGGACAGACGTTGCACATCGCCCACGTTCATTTTGGTATGACGAATGGTGCGATCGACTTCGTAGTTACTGGTTTCATTCCGCTGTGTGCTACGCGGCCCACTATTGCTGGTGGTGCTCGCCTGCTGCTGGCGGTTATTTTGATTTGCCGGAGGCGTGCTGATTGGCGCGTTATTCGCAGGAGCCGGTTGATTCGACAACGCCCCCGGTACGCCGCCCGGATAACCGGAACCGCTTTGCTCGCTCTCATTAAGCTGGCGTGAACGAAGCGCCGCATGAGATTCATCACCGTTAGGGCGATACTGTTCTTCCGTTTGTTCTTTACTGGCGAAGTCCAGTTGCGCCGTGACCTGGGCGTGAATATTACCGTTACCAACAATAGGCGACAGGATCGCTTCAATACGCCGCTGAATACGGCCTTCGACATCGCTGGCATATTTCAACTGAGCGTCATTAAGATCGCGCCCGCTGGTATTGGACTGGGTTAACAGATGTCCGCCCTGATCCACCAGCGTGACGTTCCCCGGCGGCAGACCAGCAACCGCGCTGGAAACCAGATGTACAATGGCGCTAATTTGCCCTTCATCGAGTGCGCGGCCGGGTAACAGATTTACCGTCACCGATGCAGAAGGTGATTTTTGTTCACGGACGAATAAAGAGGGTTTCGGCATTGCCAGATGTACGCGCGCCCCTTTTACCGGGCCGATAGTTTCGATGGTACGAGAAAGCTCGCCTTCCAGCGCCCGCTGATAATTCACCTGTTCGCTGAACTGGCTGATACCAAACTTTTCCTGATCAAGCAGTTCGAAACCGACCGCGCCGCCTTTGGGCAAACCTTGTTGTGCCAGGCGCAGACGCAGTTCGTGAACTTTATCTGCCGGAACTTCAATAGCGCCGCTGGCTTCGCTGAAGCGGTAAGGAATATTCATTTGTGTCAGTTGGCTGACAATTGCGCCACCATCCTGATCGGAAAGATTGCTGAATAATGTGCGGTAGTCGGGGGCTTTCGCCCACAGGATCAGTGCGACCATGACCGCCACTGCCGCGGAACCGGCAACAATCAATGGAATTTTCGGATTCGCACGCAGGCGATTAAGCCACTCAAGAGATTTTGTCTGGGCTGCAGTCGCATTCATCGCGCACCTCGTGGCTGATTATGGACGGCGTTATTGGCAAAGTGGAACAAGACTCACTCCCGGGTCAGCAAACTCGAAAAATTGACGCTCCCATTATTTGTGCTTTCGTTTTTTTCTATCCGCCAATAAACCCGTTTTTTTGTTGCTATTTAGCGCCTTTGTCTTATTGACTTACTGGTAGGCTTTGCTACCAGAAATTATCCGGGAGATGAAAATGTCAGCGATACAGGGGATTGAAGGGGTTATCAGCCAGTTACAGACCACGGCGATGAGTGCGCGTGCGCAGGAATCACTGCCGCAACCGACCATTAGTTTTGCCGGGCAGCTGCACGCCGCGCTCGATCGCATAAGCGATACACAAACAGCCGCCCGCACGCAGGCAGAAAAATTCACTCTCGGTGAACCCGGCGTGGCGTTAAACGATGTGATGACCGATATGCAAAAAGCCTCAGTTTCAATGCAAATGGGGATTCAGGTGCGTAATAAGCTGGTGGCGGCGTATCAGGAAGTGATGAGCATGCAGGTGTAGGTTTTGTAACCTGTTGACTATGCTTGTTTAATTACATCCGATCTCACCGCGTGGGGCATGGATGGGGCAAACACACTCAATTTCTGGTTTAAAATGGAAACCTGATTCTGAACGTTTTCTGCCATCCACGATCCGTAAACGCAATAAACCCTTTGACCATCAGAGTGTCTCATTTGACACATCACCACGTCGGATGTTGTTACGACCACAGACGCAACAGTAACTTCTGGATAATTTAATCTTCGTTCTTATTTTTATTAATATACTGCGTTATAAAAATGAGCGATTTTTGATAGTGGTAATTTTATTATGTTTTAGAATGCTCCCTGGGCAATATAATTTATTAAACAGGAGTGTAAATGTTTCCATTAAATGATCTTTCGTTAAAAACTCAGCCGGTTCAATTAAATAAAGTCACATCTAATACTGAATCTACGATAAAACAACACGAGTTAGTATCTGATGATGCAATCATAAATGAATTATCAAGTGAGTTAGTCAGTTGTCTTGGAAATGGTAAGTTTACACCAATTAGTGAAGACAGCAAATTATTTAATATGCTGTCAGAATTTAAGTTATTGCACTCAGAATATTTCGAATGGGGTGATTATAGTCTCTGGTTTCAAGGTTTCTCGATTTATGATAAGACAGGTTTTATCATGATAGAAAAAAGTCAGGGAGCTGGTAATCCACCCATTCGGCATACATTAGAGTTTATATCGACTAATATTGCAGAGTTTCTAGACAAGTTAACGAAAATTACAGATGCCAGACTTTGCAAAGGTTTCAGTGACTGGGCTAATTCAGTCAAAGAAGGCGCATCGAATGACTTCAAAGAAAATGTGGATATAGCATTGGTGAGATTGTTTAAATGTGTTGAACTCCACAATAGTAAACTTGACTTAACAGATCTTCACTTGGGGTCTTTGCCACCTCTTCCAGACTGGATTGAGGTGCTTTCTCTTCGTCATAATGGCCTTGCCACAATACAAATTCCCAAATTCTGCAAAGAATTAGAACTCGATTTTAATAATTATATGGTATTTCCAAAAGTATCCGATGGAATTACCCAGGTCTCCGTAGATAATAATCTGATATCGCGTGTTGACTCATCTCCGTCAAAGGCTATGAAAATTTTTATTTATCGCAATAAAATATGGTAAATACCAGCAATGCCTGAGACTACTAATCTGTTTAATTGTGGTGATAATAAGATAAAAAAATTCAATACTTCCCAAATCATCTGGAGACAGCACGTATGGAGTATAATATTGAGGTTGTCCCTGCGATACATAGCAATTTAAAATTACTTTTTATAGAATGTTATCCTATTAAAGAGGAGTTTTTAATGCCGTGGACTTTGACAGACATTACCTATGAAATATCGCAGCGAAAATATATTGTTACGAATTCCGCTGATTATGATAAATATTCTGACATAGTCAAAAGGGGCGTAATAGATGGTAAGAATTAAATAGTTAGGCGCAATTGTGTCACTGGAATAGAGGTTTCTTGTGGCGCATGTGGAAGGAGCGTCTAAGGACAAGACATATGCGGCTGGTGATGAATAAAGGCGCAGCACGTCGAATGCAAGAATGTGCTGCGTCTGGCTCATGGCAATTCATTATTTTCGCATAGCGTCAATGACAAAAATCGACTGTGTGGATCAAGTTGATAATCAGCAAACGGTTCGCAATCAACGAAACCATGATTCAAATAAAGTTGATGGCAGGCCGTAAATCCAGCCTGTGTACCCGTTTCTAAGCTCAGGCGATGAAGGCATCTGTCATGGGCGACCTGCAAAATGTGGCGTAAAATCAGACTGGCGACACCTCGACGTAAATAATTTGGCGCGGTACGCATTGATTTCAGTTCGCCATGTTTATCATCCAGCAACTTCAGCGCACCAATTCCTGCGAGTTGTTCGCCTTCCCATACTGACCAGAATGTCACTTTCGGGTTACGTAATTTTTGCACATCTAAAGCATGACTGCTTTCGGGGGGAGACTGCTGCAGCATGCCGGAAATATGGTAAGCCACTAATGCTTGCACTGCTGGATGGGTGAGATCATCTGTTTTAATCGTGAACATGACGATTCCGTATTGGTGTTATTTTTGCAATATGCCAACAGGTACTGAAATCTTTGTCTAATAGAGATTTCTTATGACGCAGTATTGTTGATCAATAATCTCCAGGCTTATCAGATAGGTTGAATTAACTCCGCGCCCTGGTTTTTAACATTACCCACCGCGCGCGATACCGGGTGCCAGGTGAACTGGTTTGCTGGCACACAGCCACTGGTAGCGATTTCTGAGGCTTCTTTACCGCCAATATCTTGCCGCATCCATTCCCGCGCAGCTTCTGGCGACAGTACCAGTGGGCGGCGGTCATGAATATCTACCAGACCCTGGTCTGCTGCTGCAGTGACAATCAAAAATCCTTCGGCTTCGTCACCGCGCTCGAACGGTGTGCTACCTATCGCGGCCATAAAAACAGGTTGTCCATCAGCACGATAGATAAAATAAGGCTGCTTTTTGTCGCCTTCTTTTTTCCACTCAAACCAGCCATCGGCAAAACAGATTGCCCGACCATGTTGCCAGAGCGGTTTAAACATGCGACTGGTTGCGGCAGTTTCTACACGGGCGTTAATGAGCGGCGGTTTATCCCACCATCCGGGAGCATATCCCCAGAAAACCGGATCCAAATGAAGGTGTTCATCACGTTCACTGAGCAGAAGGACTTTGGTTCCCGGCGCGACGTTGTATCTGCCAATGGGTTCTGTATCGTAGGGAATATCGCGTTCAATATCTTCCGCGAGAAGCGCAAGGTAATCTTCACGCGTTTGGGATTGGGCAAAGCGCCCACACATAGCAACCTCCTGAGATCATACTGAAAAGAATAGGAGAGGGGGCGGGTAAAATCTATGTGTCAGAGGCAACGATGTTCCCGCTGTGGGCCACAGCGGGAATGAGGGATTATTTCTGAATTAAATAACGAATGGTCGGCCCGTCTTGCTGAATATCCAGCACCGTATAGCCGTGATTACGCGCATCTAGTGGAATATTATTGATCGACTGCGGACAGTCGCTCACCACTTCCAGGATCTCACCTTTTTTTAATTGCGGCATCGCCTCAAGGGTTGCGACTGCCGGATAAGGGCAGGGTTCACCCACCATATCAAGGCGGTAATCAGGAACGATATTTTTCATGCGATCTCCTTAGCAGTCTGCGGTGCCGCACGGCGGAAGAAGCGTTTTTCCCAGCCGATAATCAACATCAGCGCAGCAAACAGCAGCAAATATGTCACCAGCAGGCCACCCATCGGACCAAAGGTTTTCAGCAGGTTGATTTTGTCCCAGTCGGTGGCCAGCGCCGGAGCGAAATCATCCCAGTAATACGCCAGAATCGTTGAGCCGATCACATTGCCCAGACCAACCCACCAGTAGTGCACCTGGCCTTCTACCGCGCGGTACATCCAGCCGGTTTCGCAGCCGCCTGCCAGCACGATGCCAAAACCAAACAGTAAACCACCAATTACCGCGTTTGGTCCCGCCCACATGATTTTAGGTTCAACACCTAACTGTACGTAACTGAAGATCCCGATGGCACTCACCGCCATACCGATAATGATTGCTTTCGCCATATGGGTACGTCCGGTGATCCACATATCGCGGAACGCCGAAGTAAAGCAGATTTGCGCACGTTCAATCAGTAAACCAAAGCCGACGCCAAACAGCATTGCCAGCCCCAGTTTTGGTTGGTTCATCGCCGTGAGCAGCGCCCAGCCCAGCATGCCGAAAAAGACCAGCATCCCGAGACGAAAACGACGCCGCGCCTGATCCGGTTTTTGCGTCAGCGGTGAGGCGGCAGAAACTTTCTGCATTTTCACGGGAATACGGAAGATGGGCAGCAGGGTAAAGCGCGCGCCAAACCATGAGCCAATGGCAGTGGCGATGGCAAAGAACCAGGCATGTAGCGAGAACTGAGGAATACCGGTAAAGAACGCCGCCAGGTTACAGCCCATTGCCAGACGCGCGCCAAAACCGGCGATAATGCCGCCAATGATGGCCTGCATAATGCGGATACGGCTACGTGGCATGCGTAGTTTGACATTGTTGGCCCACAGCGCTGCGGCAAAGCAGCCGCCAAACATACCGAGGATCATCATCCCGTCGATGCGGGTTAATGGCGATCCTTCCAGATGGATAATTTTAAAATAACCCCACTCTTCAGCATGGACGCCGAACAGCTGCAGGAGCTGGCCGCCCCAACGGGTAAATTCACCCGTGACAGCCCAAAAGGTGCCAGTGATGCCAAAATAGTAAGTGGAGAGAATACCCGCCGCGATGACCGCAGGGATGGGTGCCCAGAATTTAATCAACCAGGCCTGTTTGAATTGCTGCCATGACATGAATGTAGCCTCTGAACTCAGAAGGTTTGAAACAAGAGTCGCGAATCATACACCATGCAAATTTATTTTCGGGGTAATAATTCACAAAAATAATAGTTAGATCAAATTTCTCTCTGAACCTGGAAAGGCTGGCGACATCAGGGCTTTAATGCCACAATCCTCTTTTCTTCTCATGCAGGACGAATGATGAAAAAACTCGCAATTGCAGGCGCGCTCATGTTGCTGGCGGGCTGTGCCGAAGTCGAAAACTATAACAATGTCGTGAAAACCCCCGCGCCGGACTGGCTGGCGGGCTACTGGCAGACCAAAGGGCCGCAACGTGCGCTGGTCAGTCCGGAAGCGATAGGCAGCCTGATTGTCACTAAAGAGGGCGATACTCTGGATTGCCGTCAGTGGCAGCGGGTGATTGCCGTGCCGGGTAAGTTGACATTGATGTCTGATGATCTCACTAACGTTACCGTGAAACGTGAGCTGTACGAGGTTGAGCGTGACGGTAACACCATTGAGTACGATGGTATGACGATGGAGCGTGTGGATCGCCCGACGGCAGAGTGTGCCGCCGCGCTGGATAAAGCGCCGTTACCGACGCCACTGCCGTAATGAAATCTCCCCGGCTTGCCGCCGGGGATGAATTTAAATCACCTCTTCGATAACCCACACGCTGACGCTGCCGCCGTTGCAAAAGAAGGTCGCTTCGCCGTTTTCGTCGGTCACTACGCTCTCTTGCCGATTCCCCAGAAAATCACGCCAGGTTTTATTGCCGTAATTCTCTCCCAGATGAATGGTTTTTTCGCCATCATCCCCGTTCGACATGACCACCACGCAGCCGGGATATTCGTCGGTGCCACTGCGGCTAAAGGCAATGCAGTTCGGATGGTCGAAAAATAACGTCTGTACACCGTGGGCGAAACGCTGACGGGCGAGAATTAACTCATCAAGCTGTTCGATTATTGGCATATCTATCGGATAGGTTTGCCCGTCACCGCCAACATCTTCGTAATGCGCGCCATAGAGGTCAGGATAGAACACCGAAGGAACGCCATTTTCCCGCAACAAAATTAGGGCATACGCCAGCGGTTTAAACCACGGTTCGACCGGCGCTTCGAGAGCTTGCAACGGTTGGGTATCGTGATTGGCGACGAGGGTCACGGCGTGGAAAGGATCGGCTTCCACTAATGTACCCGTGAAAATCTGCGTCATGTCGTAGTCGCGCCCCATGCGCGATGCTTCATGGAATTTCATCTGCAGCGGTGCATCGAACAGCATGGTTTTGCCTTCCACCTGATCAATATACGTTTGCAGTTTATCGACTTCATGCGACCAGTATTCAGCCACAATAAATAGCGGCTTTGGTGCAACTTCTTGTACGTGTTCGATCCACTCTTTATAAAACCACGCCGGAATATGTTTGACCGCATCAAGACGAAAACCGTCGCATTGTGTTTGTTCCATTACCCAGCGCGCCCAGTATTTAATCTCTTCCGTCACGGCATGATTGCGAAAATCGATATTCTCGCCCATCAGGTAATCGAAATTACCGAGTTCATCATCAACCTGATCGTTCCAGCCTTCGCCGGTGTAGTCGTTAACAATTTTAAAAATGCCATCTTCATCAGGGTTTTCGATATGGTCGATACCGCTAAAACATTTGAAATCCCAGATAAACTGCGAGTATTGCCCGGCACGTGCGGGGAAGGTGTAACGCGTCCAGCCTTCGCACTCAATGATTTCTTCGTCAATTTGCGTACGGTCATCAGCATTTACACGTTGCACGCGAATAGCTTCTTTTTCATCCGCGCCCATTTTGTGGTTGACTACCACGTCCAGCAGCACCGCAATGTCATTGCGTTTCAGGGCGTCAATGGCGGCCAGCAGTTGTGCTTTATCGCCATATTTAGTAGGGATGCTGCCTTTCTGATCAAACTCGCCTAAATCAAATAAATCATAGGAGTCGTAGCCGACCGAGTACCCGCCCGATGCGCCTTTATAGGCGGGCGGCAACCAGACCATATTGATACCAATATCATTAAAACCGTCGGCGCGCTCGGCCAGTTCAGGCCAGAGCTTACCGCCTTCCGGGTAATACCAGTGAAAACATTGTAACAGCGTGGGATTACGCATTCTTCGACTCCATTCAAGGGGAACATTAGAAGCGTAGCCGTAATCGGATTATTCGCGAGCCATCGGCTCGTTAAGATTCAAAAGAGGTTATCTTGCGGAGCCAGCACAAAGCCGCCCTGATCGCCATAGGCACTTAACACTGATTTTTGCACCGATGACTGACCGACCAGTTTCGCCAGTTCATCCATCCGAATCTGTAATAACTGCTTTACCTTGCTTTCGTTGTCGAGAATCAGGCGCAGCATCGGGCGGAGCTGCTCCTGCATCGTGGTGGACGGGGCAACCTCTTCAGTCAGATGTGCAATCTCCTGCACCGCATTCACATACGCCATTTCGCTGGCGATGAGTTCGTCCCATTGTTCTTCCGTTGCCAGGCGTAACATGAGCTGGCTTTTTTCGACGAGTTGTTGCCAGGCGAAATACAAATGCGGTGCATTGTTCATCAGACTGGGTCCTGAATCAAAGAAGGGGAGAGTAAAGACTCTTTCCAGGCATCGGCAATATTGCGCATTAATGCTTCCACTTCTTCGACTGCGGAGACATCGTTGCGTAAATTGGCTTGCAGCAAACGCCTGACCATATAGCTATAAAGAGCAATCAAGTTTTGGGTTAGTTCGTCTTTGCTCTCTTCATCAAGACTCACCCGCAGCCCGTTCTCAATGATGTTGATCGCTTTTGACAAAGAGACGCCTTTGCCTTGCTGATTGTTGTCCTGCATAAACAGGCGCGCTCTAACCAGTGCGCTTAGCACTCCATCAAATAGCATGGTGACCAGCTGCTGCTGGCTGGCGCTCATTACGGCGCTTTCGACGCCAATTTGTGCATAGGCCTGGGTGCCTTTTGCCGCGTACATGACCTGTCTCCCGATGAATATTGATTACTTGGAATTACTGTTGTTTTCGAACTGCTGCGTTAAGTAGCTGCTGGTGCTATTTAACGAGGTCATTAAAACGTCCAGTTGGGTAAATTGTTCTTTATAGCGCGCGACCTGCGCATCAATGCGATCGCTGGCGGCGTTGTAGTCTTTAGTTAACTTATTCAGGGTCTTACTAACGCCATCGGTAGCGGCTTTAATAATGCCTGTTGTCGAAAGCCAACTGGTCAGGTTGCTGCCGATGGTGGTCGTGATGCCGGTTTTTTTACCATCGCCAACAATCAATGCACCTACGCCGCTGGCATCTTTTTTTAGTGCAGCGGTGAGTTTGTCGGCATCCAGTTCCAGTTTGCCATCGCTGGGATCGGTCGTGATACCAATCTGCGCCAGCGTTTTATAGTTGGAAGAACTGACGGTATTACTCAGCATCGATTTCAACTGCGTCTGAATCGTCCGCAGCGTGGAGTCGCCGAGCAGTGCGCCATTGCTAGAACTCTGGCTATCAGCTCCCGCATCTACGGCGGTGTATTTGGTCAGGCTGCTGAAGGTATCTATTAGCGAGTTATAGGCATTCACCCAGTCTTTAATCGCCGTTTGCGCTTTGGAGGTGTCCTGAGTGATGGTTAGCGTCTGGTTGCCCGTGGTGACATCGTTCAGGTTCAGGGTGATGTTTTCCAGCGCGTCGCTGATGGTGTTGCTGCTGTTCTCAATGGCGACGTTGTTGACCGTCAGCTGCGCATTCTGGGCGGCGACCGAGACCTCCATGCCGTTGTTGCTGGCACTGGCGTCATAGCCCATAAAACTTTGTAGCGCATCATCACCGCTGACCGAGAGTGTCATCGCATTATCAAGGCCGGTGTCATTTGATGTGACTGACAGACGATATTCACCGTTACCCACGTTAATGATGCTCGCACTTACGCCCGCTTTTGCGTTGTTGATGGCATCACGGATCCCGCTTAACGACGAGTTAGCCGCGCTGATATCAATGGTAATCGGATCTTTGTCGCCGCCTTGTTGAATGGTGAGTTTGCTGTCGCTGGTGGCGATCGCCGTTTTCGTATCGTCTCTGGTGGTGCGCGTGGTCAGGGTTTGCGCCTGCGCCAGATGGGTGACGCTGATGGTGTATTTCCCGGCGATGGCGTTACCCGCGGTGGTGGCACTGAACGCGGTGGTGCTGCTGGTAGTGCTGGTGGCGGAAAAAAGATCGGCTTTAGACAATGCAGTATTGGCGGTCTGGAAAGTCGTCAGCGCGCTTTTCAGCGTACCGTAGGCGCTAAGTTTAGCGGTAAACGACGATTGCTGATTTGAAATAGGGGTTAGCGTCGCTTTTTGCGCGGCGGTGAGGCTATCAAGGATTGAACTTAAATCCAGGCCTGACCCGACTCCCAGCGATGAAATACTTGCCATGCGATTTCCTTTTATCTTTCGACACGTAAAACGAATACCGGGGTTATCGGCCTGAATTGCGCAAAGTTTACGTTTAATTGTTTTTTTTAATAGCGGGAATAAGGGGCAGAGAAAAGAGTATTTCGGCGACTAACAAAAAATGGCTGTTTGTGAAAAAAATTCTAAAGGTTGTTTTACGACAGACGATAACAGGGTTGACGGCGATTGAGCCGACGGGTGGAAACCCAATACGTAATCAACGACTTGCAATATAGGATAACGAATCATGGCACAAGTCATTAATACCAACAGCCTCTCGCTGATCACTCAAAATAATATCAACAAGAACCAGTCTGCGCTGTCGAGTTCTATCGAGCGTCTGTCTTCTGGCTTGCGTATTAACAGCGCGAAGGATGACGCCGCAGGTCAGGCGATTGCTAACCGTTTTACTTCTAATATTAAAGGCCTGACTCAGGCTGCACGTAACGCCAACGACGGTATTTCTGTTGCACAGACCACCGAAGGCGCGCTGTCCGAAATCAACAACAACTTACAGCGTATTCGTGAACTGACGGTTCAGGCGACGACCGGAACTAACTCCACCTCTGACCTGGACTCCATTCAGGACGAAATCAAATCCCGTCTTGATGAAATTGACCGCGTATCCGGCCAGACCCAGTTCAACGGCGTGAACGTACTGTCAAAAGATGGCTCGATGAAAATTCAGGTCGGCGCGAACGATGGCGAAACGATTACTATTGATCTGAAGAAAATTGACTCTGATACGCTGGGGCTGAATGGGTTTAATGTGAACGGCAAGGGGGAAACGGCTAATACGGCAGCAACCCTGAAAGATATGTCTGGATTCACAGCTGCGGCGGCACCAGGGGGAACTGTTGGTGTAACTCAATATACTGACAAATCGGCTGTAGCAAGTAGCGTAGATATTCTAAATGCTGTTGCTGGCACAGATGGAAATAAAGTTACAACTAGCGCCGATGTTGGTTTTGGTACACCAGCCGCTGCTGTAACCTATACCTACAATAAAGACACTAATTCATATTCCGCCGCTTCTGATGATATTTCCAGCGCTAATCTGGCTGCTTTCCTCAATCCTCAGGCCGGAGATACGACTAAAGCTACAGTTACAAT
The DNA here is from genome assembly GCF_046486065.1 of Escherichia sp. WS547. Taxonomy (NCBI): domain Bacteria; kingdom Pseudomonadati; phylum Pseudomonadota; class Gammaproteobacteria; order Enterobacterales; family Enterobacteriaceae; genus Escherichia; species Escherichia sp. WS547. The sequence goes on from NZ_JBJQMA010000028.1 coordinate 55,444, forward strand.
TGGTGGCAAAGATCAAGATGTAAACATCGATAAATCCGGTAATTTAACTGCTGCTGATGATGGCGCAGTACTTTATATGGATGCTACCGGTAACTTAACTAAAAATAATGCTGGTGGTGATACACAAGCTACTTTGGCTAAACTTGCTACTGCTACTGCTACTGGTGCTAAAGCCGCGACCATCCAAACTGATAAAGGAACATTCACCAGTGACGGTACAACGTTTGATGGTGCATCAATGTCCATTGATGCCAATACATTTGCAAATGCAGTAAAAAATGACACTTATACTGCCACTGTAGGTGCTAAGACTTATAGCGTAACAACAGGTTCTGCTGCTGCAGACACCGCTTATATGAGCAATGGGGTTCTCAGTGATACTCCGCCAACTTACTATGCACAAGCTGATGGAAGTATCACAACTACTGAGGATGCGGCTGCCGGTAAACTGGTCTACAAAGGTTCCGATGGTAAGTTAACAACGGATACGACTAGCAAAGCAGAATCAACATCAGATCCGCTGGCAGCTCTTGACGACGCTATCAGCCAGATCGACAAATTCCGCTCCTCCCTCGGTGCCGTTCAAAACCGTCTGGATTCCGCAGTCACCAACCTGAACAACACCACTACCAACCTGTCCGAAGCGCAGTCCCGTATTCAGGACGCCGACTATGCGACCGAAGTGTCCAATATGTCGAAAGCGCAGATCATCCAGCAGGCAGGCAACTCCGTGCTGGCAAAAGCCAACCAGGTACCGCAGCAGGTTCTGTCTCTGCTGCAGGGTTAATCGCCTGAATGCCTCTCAAACCCCGCTCCGGCGGGGTTTTTTACAATTGGCTTTTTGCGTAACCCCCAAATAACCCCTCATTTCACCCACTAATCGTCCGATTAAAAACCCTGCAGAAACGGATAATCATGCCGATAACTCATATAACGCAGGGCTGTTTATCGTGAATTCACTCTATACCGCTGAAGGTGTAATGGATAAACACTCGCTGTGGCAGCGTTATGTCCCGCTGGTGCGTCACGAAGCATTGCGCCTGCAGGTTCGACTGCCCGCGAGCGTGGAACTTGACGATCTGCTACAGGCGGGCGGCATTGGGTTACTCAATGCCGTCGAACGCTATGACGCCCTACAAGGAACGGCATTTACAACTTACGCAGTGCAGCGTATCCGTGGCGCTATGCTGGATGAACTTCGCAGCCGTGACTGGGTGCCGCGCAGCGTGCGACGCAACGCGCGTGAAGTGGCACAGGCAATAGGGCAACTGGAGCAGGAACTTGGCCGCAACGCCACGGAACCTGAGGTAGCGGAACGTTTAGGGATCGATATTGCCGACTATCGCCAAATGTTGCTCGACACCAATAACAGCCAGCTCTTCTCCTACGATGAGTGGCGCGAAGAGCACGGCGATAGCATCGAACTGGTTACTGATGATCATCAGCGAGAAAACCCGCTACAACAACTGCTGGACAGTAATCTGCGCCAGCGGGTGATGGAAGCTATCGAAACGTTGCCGGAGCGCGAAAAACTGGTATTAACCCTCTATTACCAGGAAGAGCTGAATCTCAAAGAGATTGGCGCGGTGCTGGAGGTCGGGGAATCGCGGGTCAGTCAGTTACACAGCCAGGCCATTAAACGGTTACGCACTAAACTGGGTAAGTTATAACGTCAGTAAATGCCGCACTTTAATTTTGACTACCAGGAGTTCTTAATGATGGTGCAGCACCTGAAAAGACGGCCATTAAGCCGCTATCTTAAAGACTTTAAACACAGCCAGACCCATTGCGCGCATTGCCGTAAATTACTCGACCGCATTACCCTCGTTCGCGACGGCAAAATAGTGAATAAAATCGAGATTTCCCGCCTGGACATGCTTCTTGATGAAAATGGCTGGCAAACGGAACAAAAATCATGGGCGGCATTGTGCCGATTTTGCGGTGATTTACATTGCAAAACGCAGAGTGATTTTTTCGATATTATCGGTTTTAAGCAATTTCTTTTTGAGCAAACTGAAATGAGCCCAGGTACGGTGCGTGAATATGTCGTTCGTCTGCGCCGTTTGGGTAATCATCTACACGAGCAAAATATTTCCCTCGATCAGCTGCAGGACGGTTTCCTTGATGAAATCCTCGCCCCGTGGCTGTCCACCACCAGCACCAACAATTACCGCATTGCGTTACGGAAGTATCAACACTATCAGCGTCAAACGTGTACCGGACTTGTGCAGAAATCCTCCAGCCTGCCTGCTTCTGATATATATTAAATAAGAATAAGATGTAGCGGAGTTGTTTTTGTGTTTACAAACAATGGCTCTACACTGCAAACAGACATAACAACATTCGGGGTGAATATGAAATTAGCACATCTGGGACGTCAGGCATTGATGGGTGTGATGGCCGTGGCGCTGGTTGCGGGCATGAGCGTTAAAAGTTTTGCAGATGAAGGTCTGCTTAATAAAGTCAAAGAGCGCGGCACGCTGCTGGTAGGGCTGGAAGGAACTTATCCGCCGTTCAGTTTTCAGGGGGATGACGGCAAATTAACCGGTTTTGAAGTGGAATTTGCCCAACAGCTGGCAAAACATCTTGGCGTTGAGGCGTCACTAAAACCGACCAAATGGGACGGTATGCTGGCGTCGCTGGACTCTAAACGCATTGATGTGGTGATTAATCAGGTCACCATTTCTGACGAGCGCAAGAAAAAATACGATTTCTCTACCCCGTACACCATTTCCGGTATTCAGGCGCTGGTGAAAAAAGGTAACGAAGGCACCATTAAAACGGCTGATGATCTGAAAGGCAAAAAAGTGGGTGTCGGTCTGGGCACCAACTATGAAGAGTGGCTGCGTCAGAATGTTCAGGGCGTCGATGTGCGTACCTATGATGATGACCCGACCAAATATCAGGATCTGCGCGTAGGCCGTATCGATGCGATCCTCGTTGACCGTCTGGCGGCGCTGGATCTGGTGAAGAAAACCAACGATACGCTGGCAGTAACCGGTGAAGCATTCTCCCGTCAGGAGTCTGGTGTGGCGCTGCGTAAAGGAAATGAAGACCTGCTGAAAGCGGTGAATGATGCAATTGCGGAAATGCAAAAAGATGGCACTCTGCAAGCCCTTTCCGAAAAATGGTTTGGTGCTGATGTGACCAAATAATCAGCATAATGACAAAAAAGGGCGCTTTCACTAGCGCCTTTTTTATTTACGCGTTTTCAGCGTGCATAATAAGAAAATCACAACAACACACATCGGAGGCTGTTATGCCACTGCATAATTTAACCCGTTTTCCACGGCTGGAGTTTATCGGCGCGCCAACGCCGCTCGAATATCTGCCGCGCTTTTCTGATTATCTTGGACGGGAAATTTTCATCAAACGGGATGACGTCACTCCCATGGCAATGGGCGGCAATAAATTACGTAAGCTGGAATTTCTCGCGGCAGATGCTCTGCGTGAAGGTGCCGATACGCTGATTACTGCCGGGGCGATCCAGTCTAACCATGTGCGCCAGACTGCCGCAGTCGCTGCGAAACTCGGTCTGCACTGCGTGGCGCTGCTGGAAAATCCTATTGGCACAACCGCAGAAAACTATTTAACCAACGGCAATCGTTTGTTGCTGGATCTGTTCAATACCCAGATTGAAATGTGCGACGCACTGACCGATCCCAATGCCCAACTGGAAGAGCTGGCGACGCGAGTAGAAGCACAAGGCTTTCGCCCGTATGTCATTCCGGTTGGCGGTTCTAATGCTTTGGGCGCGCTGGGTTATGTGGAGAGTGCGCTGGAAATTGCGCAACAGTGTGAAGGGGCAGTTCATATTTCGTCGGTGGTGGTTGCATCGGGCAGTGCCGGAACTCACGCCGGACTGGCTGTTGGGCTGGAACACCTGATGCCTGAAAGCGAACTGATTGGCGTGACCGTGTCGCGTTCCGTTGCCGATCAATTGCCGAAAGTGGTTAACCTCCAACAGGCGATTGCGAAAGAACTGGAGCTGACCGCATCAGCGGAAATTTTACTCTGGGATGACTATTTTGCACCTGGCTACGGCGTGCCGAACGACGAAGGCATGGAAGCAGTGAAATTGCTGGCGCGGCTGGAAGGCATTCTGCTTGATCCTGTGTATACCGGAAAAGCGATGGCGGGGCTGATTGACGGTATCAGTCAGAAACGCTTCAAAGATGAAGGGCCGATTCTGTTTATTCATACCGGCGGCGCGCCTGCGCTGTTCGCCTATCATCCCCACGTTTAGCTCCGGAAACGCTCATGCAAGAAAGTATACAACTGGTTATTGATTCCTTGCCGTTCCTGCTGAAAGGGGCTGGGTATACGCTGCAACTCAGTATCGGCGGCATGTTTTTTGGCTTACTGCTAGGGTTTATTCTCGCGCTGATGCGCCTTTCGCCAATCTGGCCCGTGCGCTGGCTGGCGCGTTTTTATATCTCTATTTTTCGTGGTACGCCACTCATCGCACAACTGTTTATGATCTATTACGGCCTGCCGCAGTTTGGCATCGAACTAGATCCCATTCCGTCAGCAATGATTGGTCTGTCGCTGAACACTGCCGCCTATGCTGCCGAAACGCTGCGCGCCGCCATTTCTTCTATTGATAAAGGTCAGTGGGAAGCTGCTGCCAGTATTGGTATGACGCCGTGGCAGACCATGCGTCGCGCGATTTTGCCACAGGCGGCGCGGGTGGCGTTGCCGCCGCTGTCGAACAGCTTTATCAGCCTGGTAAAAGATACGTCGCTGGCCGCGACAATCCAGGTGCCGGAGCTGTTCCGTCAGGCGCAGTTGATTACCTCGCGCACGCTGGAAGTGTTCACCATGTACCTGGCGGCTTCGCTCATCTACTGGATCATGGCGACAGTATTATCGACGTTGCAGAACCATTTTGAGAATCAACTTAATCGCCAGGAGAGAGAACCAAAATGAGTGCCATTGAAGTTAAAAACCTGGTGAAAAAATTCCACGGTCAGACGGTGCTGCACGGTATCGACCTTGAGGTGAAGCCTGGCGAAGTGGTGGCAATTATCGGTCCGAGTGGTTCCGGCAAAACCACGTTGCTACGCAGCATAAATCTGCTGGAACAACCGGAAGCGGGAACCATCACCGTTGGCGATATCACCATTGATACTGCACGTTCATTAAGTCAGCAAAAATCGCTGATTCGCCAGTTGCGTCAGCACGTCGGGTTTGTCTTCCAGAACTTTAATTTGTTTCCGCATCGTACGGTGCTGGAAAACATTATTGAAGGGCCGGTGATCGTCAAAGGCGAACCAAAAGAAGAGGCCACGGCGCGCGCTCGCGAGCTGCTGGCGAAAGTTGGGCTGGCAGGTAAAGAAACCAGCTATCCACGTCGTTTGTCTGGCGGTCAACAGCAGCGTGTCGCGATTGCGCGAGCGCTGGCTATGCGTCCTGAGGTGATTTTGTTTGACGAGCCAACGTCGGCGCTGGATCCAGAGCTGGTGGGCGAAGTCCTGAACACCATCCGCCAGCTGGCGCAGGAAAAGCGCACGATGGTGATTGTGACGCACGAAATGAGCTTTGCCCGGGATGTTGCGGACCGGGCGATCTTTATGGACCAGGGGCGGATAGTCGAGCAGGGGGCCGCAAAAGCGTTATTTGCCGATCCTCAGCAGCCTCGCACCCGCCAGTTCCTCGAGAAGTTTCTGCTGCAATAATAAGAAAAAATCAGCCCCGACGATTCACCTGTCGGGGCGGGACGCCATTTCAAGCGTAATAAAAGTGCTTAACAAATCAGCATAACTCATTAATAACATAAGAGAATGCGATGGCTTGCAAAAGTAATTCATTGCCTGAATAATATAAATTATATATAAATCTTATTTATGTGATAGTTTGAATTATCATTATAAATGATACTCACTCTCAGGGGCGTTGCGGTTTACTATGCAGGATACGGATTTTTTCAGCTGGCGTCGCACGATGCTGTTGCGTTTTCAGAGGATGGAGGCCGCAGAAGAGGTCTACCATGAAATAGAGCTTCAGGCTCAGCAGCTGGAGTACGATTACTATTCGTTATGTGTTCGCCACCCGGTACCATTCACGCGACCTAAAGTGGCTTTCTACACCAATTACCCTGAGGCTTGGGTTAGTTATTATCAGGCAAAAAACTTTCTCGCAATTGATCCTGTGCTGAACCCTGAAAACTTTAGTCAGGGCCATTTAATGTGGAATGATGACTTATTCAGCGAAGCACAGCCGTTATGGGAAGCCGCGCGCGCACATGGTTTACGCCGCGGTGTCACTCAGTATTTAATGCTGCCAAATCGGGCGCTGGGCTTTTTGTCCTTTTCCCGTTGCAGCACGCGCGAAATACCCATTCTTAGTGATGAACTGCAATTAAAAATGCAGTTACTGGTGCGAGAAAGTCTGATGGCTCTGATGCGTTTAAATGATGAAATAGTGATGACGCCAGAGATGAATTTCAGCAAGCGCGAAAAAGAAATTCTGAAATGGACGGCGGAAGGGAAGACATCAGCAGAGATAGCGATGATTTTGTCAATCTCTGAGAATACGGTCAATTTCCATCAGAAAAACATGCAGAAAAAAATCAATGCACCAAATAAGACCCAGGTGGCCTGTTACGCGGCCGCTACTGGCTTAATTTGATCGCTTTTCTTTCTGCGTGCCAGATGCAAAAACCGGCTGAAAGGCACGCTCTCAGCCGGTTTTATATTACTGACGGTAGGCTTGTTTAATTTGCTTAACCGTTTTGGAAAATACTGCAGCCTGGGTTTCGTCTTCGATCAGCGCAAGCTGTTTTTCCATCTTTAACATCACGCGGCCCGCGTCAGCTTGTCCCATCGCCTGCAGCATCAGCGTCAGCATCGCTTTCAGGCAGGAGACTTCATTTGCCAGTTCTTGATTATTCTCGGCAGTAGAAAAATCAGGCGTACTCATTTATTTTCCTCGTCATGTTGCAATGAAAATTTGCGGTGAAAAATGTTAAGGCGGCGGAGTATACCATAAGCTTTGCTAAAAATAGCAGTGGTTGTTTTTTGAGCGTGATATCGGCAGTGCTATAAAATACGTTAATATAATGACCAATAAATATTTTTATCATGAATGTTTTTTGCCCGTATTGTTCGGGTTAATTAATGTTACATATTCAGCGGGCTGATTTTCATTTTTGCTGAATAAAGTCAATTTTTGTCACATTTCATCGTAGGGCTTACTGTGAAACGATCCCGGAAGCCGTTGGTGACGGGCGTGACCATAACTGTGGACAATCGAATTGACAAAAACGAGAGAAAAATCGAATACCCACCATTTTTAACGTTTCAAAGTTGCAATAAAAACCGCTAATATACGAATGACTAACTATCAGTAGCGTTATCCCTATTTCTGGAGATATTCCTTTGATCAACGTTCTACTTGTTGATGACCACGAACTGGTGCGCGCAGGGATACGACGCATTCTGGAAGATATAAAGGGTATAAAAGTCGTCGGTGAGGCATCGTGCGGTGAAGACGCCGTTAAATGGTGCCGGGCAAATGCCGTTGACGTGGTGCTAATGGACATGAGTATGCCGGGCATTGGCGGTCTTGAGGCGACGCGTAAAATCGCGCGTTCCACAGCTGATGTCAAAATCATCATGCTTACCGTCCATACAGAAAACCCTTTACCAGCGAAAGTCATGCAGGCCGGTGCTGCTGGCTACCTCAGCAAAGGCGCGGCTCCGCAGGAAGTCGTGAGTGCGATCCGTTCTGTCTATTCAGGGCAGCGTTACATTGCTTCTGACATCGCTCAACAAATGGCGTTAAGCCAGATCGAACCAGAAAAAACAGAAAGCCCATTTGCCAGTTTGTCTGAACGTGAATTGCAGATTATGCTGATGATCACCAAGGGCCAGAAGGTCAATGAGATCTCAGAACAGCTCAATCTCAGTCCGAAAACGGTGAACAGCTACCGCTATCGTATGTTCAGTAAACTAAACATTCATGGCGATGTTGAGCTGACTCACCTGGCAATTCGCCATGGTCTGTGTAATGCGGAGACATTATCAAGTCAGTGAGTGATCAGTTTGACGCAAAAGCGTTTTTAAAAACCGTAACCAGCCAGCCAGGCGTTTATCGCATGTACGATGCTGGTGGTACGGTTATCTATGTCGGCAAAGCGAAAGACCTGAAAAAACGGCTTTCCAGCTATTTCCGTAGCAACCTCGCTTCGCGCAAAACCGAAGCGCTGGTCGCCCAGATCCAGCAAATTGATGTAACGGTTACTCATACAGAAACCGAAGCGCTGTTGCTGGAACACAACTACATCAAACTCTATCAGCCGCGTTACAACGTTTTGCTACGCGATGATAAATCTTATCCCTTTATCTTCCTGAGTGGCGATACCCATCCGCGTCTGGCGATGCATCGTGGTGCGAAGCATGCTAAAGGTGAATATTTCGGCCCGTTCCCGAATGGCTATGCCGTACGTGAAACACTGGCGCTACTGCAAAAGATATTCCCCATTCGCCAGTGCGAAAATAGTGTTTATCGCAATCGCTCGCGTCCGTGTCTGCAATATCAGATAGGGCGCTGTCTGGGACCGTGCGTTGAAGGACTGGTGAGTGAAGAAGAATACGCTCAGCAGGTCGAGTATGTGCGCCTGTTTTTGTCTGGCAAAGATGATCAGGTGCTTACGCAACTCATTAGCCGTATGGAAACTGCCAGCCAGAATCTGGAGTTTGAAGAAGCGGCACGTATTCGCGACCAAATTCAGGCGGTGCGACGCGTCACCGAAAAACAGTTTGTGTCCAATACCGGCGACGACCTCGACGTTATTGGTGTGGCGTTCGATGCGGGAATGGCTTGTGTCCATGTATTGTTCATTCGTCAGGGCAAAGTGCTCGGCAGCCGCAGCTATTTCCCGAAAGTGCCTGGCGGTACGGAACTGAGCGAGGTGGTAGAAACCTTCGTAGGTCAGTTCTATTTACAAGGCAGCCAGATGCGCACCTTACCGGGTGAGATCCTGCTCGATTTTAATCTTAGCGATAAAACGCTGCTCGCCGATTCCCTTTCAGAACTGGCGGGACGCAAGATTAATGTTCAAACCAAACCTCGCGGCGATCGGGCGCGTTATCTGAAACTCGCGCGCACCAATGCGGCGACGGCCTTAACCAGCAAACTTTCGCAGCAATCTACCGTTCACCAGCGACTGACCGCGCTTGCCAGCGTGTTGAAATTGCCGGAAGTGAAGCGGATGGAGTGCTTTGACATCAGCCATACCATGGGTGAACAAACCGTCGCTTCCTGTGTGGTGTTTGATGCTAACGGCCCGCTGCGTGCGGAGTATCGGCGCTATAACATTACTGGCATCACGCCGGGCGATGATTATGCGGCGATGAATCAGGTGCTGCGTCGGCGTTATGGTAAAGCCATCGACGACAGTAAGATCCCGGATGTGATCCTTATTGACGGCGGCAAAGGCCAGCTTGCGCAGGCGAAAAATGTCTTCGCCGAACTGGATGTCTCATGGGATAAAAATCATCCGCTGCTTCTTGGCGTTGCCAAAGGTGCAGATAGGAAGGCAGGGTTGGAAACGCTGTTCTTTGAGCCGGAAGGTGAGGGATTCAGTTTGCCGCCAGATTCTCCCGCGCTGCATGTTATCCAGCATATTCGCGATGAATCTCACGATCACGCGATTGGTGGTCACCGTAAGAAACGGGCGAAGGTCAAAAATACCAGTTCCCTGGAAACCATTGAAGGCGTCGGGCCAAAACGTCGGCAAATGTTGTTGAAATATATGGGCGGTTTGCAAGGTTTACGTAACGCCAGCGTTGAGGAAATTGCAAAAGTGCCGGGTATTTCGCAAGGTCTGGCAGAAAAGATCTTCTGGTCGTTGAAACATTGATGTCTCTGTAGCAACATAGGGGTAATCTTACTGACAACAGATAGTTACCCGTCATTATGCAATTTAATATCCCTACGTTGCTTACACTGTTCCGTGTCATCCTTATCCCATTCTTTGTATTGGTCTTTTATCTGCCTGTCACCTGGTCGCCGTTTGCCGCCGCGCTCATTTTCTGCGTCGCGGCGGTGACTGACTGGTTCGATGGTTTTCTGGCACGCCGCTGGAACCAGAGTACCCGGTTTGGTGCTTTCCTTGACCCTGTAGCAGATAAAGTTCTCGTGGCTATCGCCATGGTGCTGGTAACCGAGCATTATCACAGCTGGTGGGTGACCTTACCGGCAGCAACGATGATCGCCCGTGAAATTATTATTTCTGCGCTACGCGAATGGATGGCGGAGTTGGGTAAACGCAGTAGCGTGGCTGTCTCCTGGATTGGGAAAGTGAAAACCACTGCCCAGATGGTGGCGCTGGCCTGGCTGCTGTGGCGTCCGAACATTTGGGTTGAGTACGCCGGTATTGCACTTTTCTTTGTGGCTGCGGTACTGACTCTGTGGTCAATGTTGCAATATTTGAGCGCTGCGCGTGCAGATTTGCTTGATCAGTGATCGTTTCGGCGCAATTTTCAGCAAACGATCAAAAGTGGTGAAAAATATCGTTGACTCATCGCGCCAGGTAAGTAGAATGCAACGCATCGAACGGCGGCACTGATTGCCAGACGATAATAAAATCAAGTGATTAACTGATTGCTTGATGAATGCGGGAATAGCTCAGTTGGTAGAGCACGACCTTGCCAAGGTCGGGGTCGCGAGTTCGAGTCTCGTTTCCCGCTCCAGTTTAAAAGACATCGGCGTCAAGCGGATGTCTGGCTGAAAGGCCTGAAGAATTTGGCGCGTTAACAAAGCGGTTATGTAGCGGATTGCAAATCCGTCTAGTCCGGTTCGACTCCGGAACGCGCCTCCACTTTCTTCCCGAGCCCGGATGGTGGAATCGGTAGACACAAGGGATTTAAAATCCCTCGGCGTTCGCGCTGTGCGGGTTCAAGTCCCGCTCCGGGTACCATGGGAAACATCAGAATAATCAAAGCAATAAGCAGTGTCGTGAAACCACCTTCGGGTGGTTTTTTTGTGCATGCAATTCACGCCCTGTGCATATCCTGTGCTCACGGGGTGCAATGAGCTGCAATCTACAGCCTGGCAATGCCGAATTGAACGTGTCGCCTCCAGCATAGAGAACCAGGCCGCTTTGCCTGTTTTCCGGTACTCTTCCGGGAAGGGGGGCCTGCTGAGCAAACTGTAATGCTCTAGCCACCCTGAGTACAAAATTGCTTAATTCGTGCAATCACCTCATCTCTGTACTTCTTGTGTCCGCGCATAGCCCTTGGATGGGCAATTCTGAAACAGATTGCATTACCTGTTTTGAACTCCCATAGCTTCCCCGGAATGACTGAAGACGTCTCATAACCGCCCAGCTCAGTAAGCACCTGTTTAATGATGTAGTCTGTTCTCCGGGCTCCGGATGCAAAGATCATGAAATCAGGCTCAAGGTGTTTAATTTGTACCGCCAGCAGCTTCAGCGAGGCTAATATGACTTCCTGCACTTCATTTTGAGGGCGATTGAGAGGGGTCAGTCCGTCGTAATCCCACGCCAGTAGATTGGCATACACGATTGCCTGGGGAGGAATATTAAGCTCCCTGGCCAGCCTGAAATGATATTGCGTGAAGCGGCTACGTGATTTGAGGTTAGTGGTGCCATAATTTTGTACCGGAAGATGTTTCCTGTAACGATCTACAGCTTCTTCAACCACCTGCCCGATGGTGACGTCAGGTATAAGTCCCAACACCCGTGATATCGTATTCTTACCATTCAGCGTATTCCAGCCTGCGGTTTCACGTCCAACCAGCATGATTTTTACCGGTGAATGCCAGTATTCTTCAAAGGGCACGGGTAAAAATACGCCTGAGTATTTATCCTCATTCAGGTTAAATGACTGGGCGTTAACTTCCTGCAATATCCGTTTGTACGCGTCTAATAGCTTTTCCATTCTTCAATCCTGCCCCGTAATAAAAACACCTTCAGATATATATTATTTTCATGATATCAATCAGATACATGAGGATAAATATGCAAAAATCCTTCCGATTCACCAATTCGTCCATCAAAGCCCTTCCGGCAAACACAGATACCAGATCTACAGAGCTTGAGGTATCTGATACCGAAGTTATTGGCCTCAAATGTCTCTCAGGTCGAACGGGTAACAAACGTTTCCTCCTGCGCTACACATTCCACGGTACCAAAAAAAGTATCAGTATTGGCAGATTCCCTGAAATTGATGTGGGGACAGCTCGCCAGATAGCTCGCCGTCATAAGGAGGCGATTGCACTTGGAAATGACCCCAAGGCAGAGCGCGATAATTATCGTGCGATGCCAACGCTTAGTGAGTTTTTTCACCAGACCTATGTTCCGTTCATCAAGCGCCATAAAAAGTCCTGGGATAAGGATGTTCAGCGTTTCACGCAATACATTGAACCTCGTCTGGGAAAGATACGTTACTGCGATCTCAGGGCCAGAGAGATACAACAGGTGCTGTTTGACATGCTGGAGGGGCGTATTCACGGGCAGCAATATGCGCCGTCTACCTGTAACAGAGCCCTTGCTATTCTGAAAACGATGGGGCGTTATGCGTTGCGACAGGATGTGCTGGAAAAGAATGAAGCCGATAAGATCCCTTTACTGAAAGAGAATAATCAGCGGACGCGCTTTTTTGATGCTGATGAGATCAGGCGCATTCTTGACGCTGCTACCCAATATCCCAACAAAGCTGCCGGGGGATTGATAGCCATGTTGTTGTTAACCGGTACACGCAAATCAGAAATGCTTAATGTCAGGCATGAACATATCGACCGGGCCAATCGTACTCTGTTTATTCCTTATACAAAAAATGGTCGCAGTCGGACGGTATATCTAAGCGATGCCGCATTATCGATTATTGATGCTATCCCACGAGTTGGCAGTAATCCGTATCTGTTCGCCATTAAGGATAATGGAAAACCGATATCGGAACCCCGATGGGCATATGAAAAAATACTGGCACAGTGCGGTATAGACAAGAATGAAGTCTGTTTTCACACCACACGTCATTCTGTTGCCTCTTTACTGGTTTCGAGTGGTCAATTCAGCCTGTATGACGTTAAAGCCCAACTGGCGCATGCCAGTATTCAGAGTACAGAACGTTACGCGAAATTAACACCGGAACGTATGCGTCAGACAGGGCAGGGAGTGACTGACCTGCTTCTGAATACTGCGGCTACGAAGCAGATGTGACTACTTTTTAGCAAACTATAAATATGGAGAATGAGGATGCATTTAAAATGCCCACAGTGTGGCAGTTGTAATACATTGATAAGTTCAGCAGGAAAACTGCCATCAATAACCGATAATAAACGCTCTGGGTATATTAGCCTGGAGTTTTTACCTGAAATACTGAAAGAAATTATTAAGGCTATTAAAAAACTATTTGGATTCCTTGAACAGTGTGAAAGGAATAATGCGCCAGTGCTTATCTGTATGGACTGTGGGTATTATGAAAGAATTTAAATAGAAAACCAATAACTGTAAATAATAGTTATGCGGATGTATAAAAACCCCGATACTTAAAACGTATCGGGTTTTTTGTTTATGAGGATTATTCAATGAAATTTGTCTCGAACTGGCAAGACCTGCCGTCGCTCCTTCTTCCGGAGTCAGTAATGAGTCTGTTGAAAACAGAGCTGGTACTCCCATTTGAAGATGAATACTCTGCAATGAGTTTCTGGGATGAAGTCGGGGTGACATTAATATATGTCGAGCCCGATGATGTACCTGAAGATATTAAAACGCAGGTATTAAATGTGATTCATCAGTTAATTGCAAATCCAGAATTTGTAGTCCGTCTGACAGATGACTATTACCTGATGCTTTCTGTTACGGAAGATAACGGGAACGGTATTTATCTTTTATTTCACCCCGATTGCCCTCTGAAGGGTATTGATTTATTAGTTTCTATGGCCGAATCACGCTATTAAACACAAGCAAAACCAGGAACGCAAAATGAGTAAATCAAAATTAGTTAAAAATAATGTTGAGTCAGTTTCGAAGGAGATTAAAAATGAGGCAGAGGTTATTCATGAAAATCTCAGTGCAGATGAACAAACATTATCTGATGTAAAAGACTATCAGTTGCTCATTGAAACAGGCCAGGCAGAAAAAATCAGTCCTAAGGCAAGTGGTATGCTGACATGGCAACTGGCGATATCAGAGGTGGACAATGAACTTTATCTTCGTCTGGTGGCAAATGGCTGTGGAGGGTTGTTCTCTAAGGACTGGATCTCACTTTCAAAGATTGCAACCGTTCTGGAAACACAACCTGCTACCGGCTTCTCATCCGGAGTATTCAGGCCGCTATTCAAAGGGGCAAGCGCCAACAATGCAGGTTTTCTGGCTGCAGTTTTACGCTCCCCGGATATATGTCTGCTGGAGGCACATCCAGAGAAGTTATTTACTCATGTATTATACCCGGACTGGAGGGAGCGGTTGAATAAACTTAATACGTTCAGTAGCCAGGAAAAGATTACAGAGGATTAATTTATTTCCTGCACTGTTATACAACCAGAAATCACCACACACCACTATTTACTTTCTAAAGGAAAATTTATTATGCAAACCCAATATGCCTTAAAACAGGCAGGATTAACTCTGCCTGTGACTAAAGAATTTCAGCAGCATATTACTACGCTTCTGGCAAATCAGGTTTTACAAAAAATAACTGAGGCAGTGGTTATTAATTTCCGTGATCCGGACTACAGTGCAGAATCCGGCGGATTTCATCCGGTTGAAATGCGATTCATCCGTTAGGATAACGAATGGTATTTCGATTATGTCACAGACTTTAGTTACATGGGACGAGTCTACCCGGAACTGGAAAAAGAAATTGATTTTTGCTGGTCGGGGAATTATGTCTTCCATTATCTGGCTGGAGATATTTCACTGGCAGCAGAGAGGAATGAACTCTGGTCCCTGTGGGAGCGTAATTTTATGGAGCATCTCTCTATGGGGATTTACCGGGTAACGGTAACTGTGGAAAGTTGTTGACCCGTTATGAACAGGAAGAAAGCGGGCGGCTTTGTAATCTACTGTATGTGGCGTGCATCACAGCATGGAGATGATGTCTCTTTTTCCTGGCTGTTCGCATAAACAAGTGCAGACACGGGGGATCTCAGATCCCTCGTGATTTTTGCCCCCTATGGTGCATTCTCCAGTAGCAGGGTGATAACGGTTAATCCATTACCCCAACGACAGTATTACACCGGTAATAAATGTTCATGAATACAGTCAGTTATGTGGGTTTTGAGGTGGACTATGTCATCGTTGACGATAACTGAAGGTTTTACAGATGTATAAAACTCGCGGTGAAAGGATCGCAGAAAGGCTGTGCTGGATATTACTTCAACTGTATACCGGTAATACGGTATCGGTTAATGATATATGTCAGCGTTTCGCGGTCAGTCGCCGAACCGGACAGCGTGATTTGTTGAGAGTTGAAAACTGTAACGGAAACTATTTCACCTGGAAGGGTAAGGCTGGCAAATTTGATAAGGGAACGAGTTAGACGAAATTTTTAATCGAATCCATATCAATTCTATAAAATATGAAACTTAACGGGAGTAAATATACACTCCCGTTATAATGCAACCTTTTTTTAACTACTCAAATGATATTAATTTAGGTGCGACAGTGTTTTTATGACATGTTAAATTCGCAAGATCAATAATATCATGAAACAATTTTATGTCGTCGTCAGTGAGCTTTACGTCTGGATCAGCTAAATCGGCACAGGTAACATTTAACCAGTGTGTTAATGAATCAATCCTGTTTGAAGTAATATATTCAGTGTGACCAATATCCCACTTCCAGTTGATCACCCGAGCAGGTCTGAATCTCACCTCCCGAACCCCAATTGGTGTTACTGACTCAACGAGAGGGTATATCGTGTTAAGTACTTTATCATGTTCACTGTAGATATTTAAATGCCCCATTTTTGAACCGTAAGCCATTTTCATTATATTCTCTGTATAACTTGTTATTGGGGTGGCTCCGGCCATAGAGATTGTTAAGAGAATATTATCATTTTTAATATAGGGTAATGTATTGTTTATTAATCGAGTCCCTAAAGAATGACCCATTATGATCACATTACGCTTTTCTTTAACGTATATCTCGTTTATTACGTGTGCTAATTTTTCTCTGTTATTAACTGCTGCTTTCGTTGCATTATACCAGGCCTGACGCGCTTTAAATGGGATGGAGATTGATGACAATAAAGGGGGCGTTCTCAGGGGGAGGAGAGTATATAATCCCCATTTATTCGCTATGTCAGAACTTAATATGGATAGTAGATTTGCTGATTCCCATTGAAAGTACCTGACATCAAGGTCACACCCTGCTTCAATTCGGTTTAACCATGAAATGTCATTTTCGGTCAGAAATCCTGATACAACAATAAGAACTGGGTATTTATTCATGGTAACTCCATTTATTTAGCTTACAGAAATAGCATTCAGTGATAATGATATTACCCGAGTCTCTACGGGGCGTTACTTGGCTGGGTGTAACGTTTCAGTGCGGATTGTATATCTTCAGTAAGTTGTTGACGGACTGAGAGGGGTCGTATTACTTCGATATCCGGCATCCAGTATTTCATTAAAGGTATTATCTGATTTGTGTGTGCTACACGTGATATTATCAGTAAATCGCCATTCCAGGAAGTATGAATTATTTCCTGCCTCGGTAATAGATGACGGCGGGTAAACCACGGAGCAACATGTGCGGAAACTGAAATGAGAACTTCGATAAGATCTTCGCCATACCAGATACCATCTGTTTTTTCTATTTTTTCATTAATTTCGGGGAGTATACTGAAAGCGATATTACTCACGCAAACATCTTTGATAGATGAGATAACAAAGCTTTTTAATGTGCTGTTATGGGAGGCTGCTAGGTACCACAACCCTTTGTCATTAACCAGCCTGTATGCCTCAACAGCCCGAAACTCTTTATCTTTGTAATTAAAATTTACTTTCTTCTGTGACAGGATGGCATCGGATAATACATTCAGTATTGACATGAATGATCCGCAGTTTTCGTATGGGCGTTGTTTTATCAGAAACGGGTTGTTTTTCGTGTTACCCAATAAAATACCCAGTAGCCGGTAATGACTCCAACTTATTGATAGTGTTTTATGTTCAGATAATGCCCGATGACTTTGTCATGCAGCTCCACCGATTTTGAGAACGACAGCGACTTCCGTCCCAGCCGT
>NZ_JBJQMA010000029.1:0-59046 GCF_046486065.1 Escherichia sp. WS547
GTGATATTGCATTTCGAAGCAAGAATCTCTACCTTCCCCCCTTTTTTGTCTGGAGGGGATATGTTTCAGAAAATCAAAATTCGCAAAATGACAATCAGCCGGGCGCTGGACAAATACCTGAAGACAGTATCCATCCACAAAAAAGGCCATCTACAGGAGTTTTATCGCGTAAATGTGATTAAACGTCACCCTATTGCTGAACGCTATATGGATGACATTACCACTGTTGATATTGCCAATTATCGGGATCAACGGTTGGCGCAAATTAACCCACGAACGGGGCGTCAAATAACCGGAAACACCGTCCGTCTTGAACTTGCCCTGTTGTCATCATTATTCAATATCGCCCGTGTGGAATGGGGAACATGCCGCATGAATCCTGTCGAACTGGTCAGAAAACCCAAAATCAGTAGCGGGCGCGATCGTCGCCTGACTTCAGGAGAAGAACGCCGACTTTCGCGGTATTTCAAAGAAAAAAATCAGGCTCTTTACGTCATTTTTCATCTGGCGCTGGAAACAGCAATGCGACAAGGTGAAATCTTGTCATTGCGTTGGGAACACGTCGATCTGCAACATGGGGTAGCTCATCTTCCAACAACCAAAAACGGTGCTCCACGCGATGTTCCGCTATCCAGGAAAGCCCGTAATTACCTGCAAATGCTGCCGACACAGCTTAACGGTAATATTTTTTCTTATACCTCTTCGGGATTCAAAAGTGCCTGGCGAACAGCACTTCAGGAACTGAAGATAGAAAACTTGCATTTTCATGACCTCCGTCATGAGGCTATCAGCCGATTTTTCGAACTTGGTACATTGAACGTCATTGAGGTTGCCGCTATTTCAGGCCATCGCTCCCTGAACATGTTGAAACGATACACACACCTTCGGGCTTATCAACTTGTCAGTAAACTCGATGCCCGACGCAAGCAAACCAGCAAAATCGCTCCCTATTTTGTTCCCTACCCGGCAACGGTCGAGAACAGAAACGGGCAAGTCGTTGTGACTCTGAGTGATTTCGACCTGGAAACAAGCGCAGCCACAAAAGAACAGGCCATATTTCATGCCAGCGTGTTGCTGCTACGAACACTGGCACAAGCCGCCCAGCGAGGAGAACGCGTCCCTACTCCTGGCGAACTTCCTACAAACATTGATGAACGGGTAATGATTTGTCCATTAACAAATTAGAGGATTCACTTATGATAGAACAACTACAGAGTGATTTTTTATTCTGGATATTTATTTACTTCCTGATAGTAGGTTTGCTTATCAGAAACATTCATCTTACCAGAAAAATTAAATCCATCGAAAAAAACAAAATGTTCCCAGCGGAGGAATATGCTGTCCTGGACATTGAACAGCATATGTCCAATAAATATATTGGGCGGCTAGTAACCCGTTTTATGAAGAGAACTAATGGTGCACCTTTGTTAATTGTGTTTCCAGAATACGATAAAGGAGACAACAATGAAGACAAAAATTCTCCACCATTCCAACTTGGAAAACTAACATCCAACATCAACAATATTAAAGAAATTTATTCCAATGATGACTTAAACTGTTTTCTGAATAATATTTCGGCACAAAAAAATTTATATACAACGCACTCTGGACCTAGCCAGGCATGGATTGAACATGCATATCCTTTGCAACAAGTAACTATTCTCTTACAAGGCACTCGTCATAGTGAAAGGGAAGATATAATCAGTCAACTTGAGATTATTCTTTCCAGACTAAAAAATGGAGAAAATACAGGTTTTGAGCATGACGATGATTTTGGATATTCATTTCAGTATGATGCCGCAGCAGTAGGAAAATCATCATTTTTCGATGAAGCGGCAGGAAGAAAATAAGAATAACGCTCTATCCATTGCACAGACAAATTAACGTTAATCTTTTATGAAAATCTTATTAACAATATTTATTTATCTGCTTACCGCTTTTCAGTCTGCAAATGCAGGTGGAATACCTTATACATTTAACCAGAAAATTCTTCAGGGGAAAGTTATTCGCGTTCTCGATGGCGACACCATAGAAATTAAAACACTACCCGCAAAAATTGTTGTGTATGAAGTTCCGATCCGAGTCCGATTGATAAACATCGATGCCCCTGAAAAGAAACAACCTTTTGGACGCTGGTCAACTAGTCAGCTTAAAACTCTGGTTGCAGGTAAACAGGTGACAGTCTCTTATTCACATAAAGACCGCTACGGACGCATTATCGGTCATGTGTTCACGACGAACGGCACGGATGCCAGCCGCTTTATGGTTCAGTCTGGCGCTGCATGGGTATATGAACGTTACAACGTGGATGAGTCATTACCGGCTCTGCAACGGGAAGCGCAGGAACAAAAACGTGGTTTGTGGGCCGATGCAAATCCGGTTCCACCGTGGGAATGGCGTATCAGAAATTAAGGGGGCAAGAAAATGCATTCTTCTTTTGGTTTGCCATGATTCTGTCTTTTTATCTTTGTGCAATATTAAAGGCTTCTTTTTAACAGGGGGCGGCATGTATGTAATTAATCAACAGACAAGGGACAATAATATTCTTACGTTGCATGATGTTTTTAAAATCTATCAAAATACAGGGGGGCTTCGTCTTGTAAAAACAGAGGAGAATGAAAAGTACATCTCCATTATCATTTGTGGCGTTTTTCGTATTAGAAAAAACAAAAAGAATAACAAAATCACTTTGTGGGGATACAAGCTAAGAGATAAGCACACTGGGGTATGGACCAGAAGAAATTCATTTCCTGGTAAGATTTTTTTATTCTGGTCTAAAAAATCTGCATACGACATGGACGACTGGTTAAAATATGCGATTAGCTACATCATCAAATCATTGATTGAGGCTGGATATTCAATTGAAGACAAACTCTATTTGTTACGCATTGGAGAGGAAGAGGAAAACAGTGAGAGTCGTTATATTTCCACACTATATCCATCCAATGTATATTACTCATATGAGTATGGAATACATGACATTGTTCATTGCCTTGGTAAAATAGCATCATTCAACTACCCCTATAATACACGATATATCAGCAGACATATTTTACTCGCAGAGATAAAAAACAAAATTTATCAGAGAGCATTAAAAATTATAGGGGTGGATAATGAATTTAATGCTTCAAAAGCATTGAGTAAAGCTATATGGATAATGGTAGATAAAAAGATATTTGCACAATATGCCAGAGCTTCACATTGTTCGATAGCTTACAATTCAATTCGTCAGGCATTATTTGAGGACTATCTGGATTTTTCAAAGCGAATCCATATTGTGAATGATATGGATTTTTTCGGATTGTGGCCTATGGTTGGTCGTCTAAGACAACAACATAAAAATGGTCAGTTTATACTATCTGGAAAGACAAAAGAGTTATATGAAAAAATCAGTTTTCCCTGCAAACTTAGTTATGGTGAGTTCAGAAGTTTACGACATGTTAGTTTGTCATTAGTATATGCTTTAAATGATAAACATGATAATGCATCATTCAGATTTACAGTCAGATTATTACGCCATCCACTTATCAAGAACTATCCTGTGAGAGCAATTTACTGGATTATCGATTATATTAGCATTCGAGCTTACTCAGAAAAAGAAAATGATATTTATCGTATATGCTCAAAATGGCTAGAATATCATCGTGATTTATTTAAAAACATTGGCTTTTATGACCGTAATACTGAATCCAGGCAAACATCACGCTGGGAAATGGAAACGAATCAGTTGTGTCATGCAATTGACTGGTTGTTAGCAGAAGAACGGTTAATTCATAAAAACCAGGAGTGGCCTTCTTTCTGGAGACTATCTGATGAATGGACGCGACAAGTGAAGAATAACGTTATTCCCGTAATCCCAAAATGGAAAGGAACTGGGATAAACTGGCAGAAAGTTGATAACGGTGTAAATGAATTAATTACATTTGATGCTCTGTGTCAGGAAGGTCAGGAGATGGAACATTGCGTTGCCAGTTATGCAGACTGGTGTGCATCTGGAGAATATATTGCAATTTCAGTCCTGATGGATAATGAAAGAGCCACTCTTGGACTTTCACGAAAAGAACATGATTTAACCTATCAGTTTGACCAGATGAGAGGTATTCGTAATCAGGCTGTTTCCAGAAACATGCTAATTAAAGGCAGGCATATTTTAAAAATAATCAACTCATCACTAAAAAGATAATGAGTCATCGCATCTCATTACAGCACCGATGACTGGGTGTTTATTCTTTCTGAATACAAAAACTGACTGAAAGATAAGGAAAGAAAGTTTTCTTACCTGTTTGTCTTACGCAATGGTGAACTGGTTCACCATGAGGTCAACAAATCAGAGCTTCTTTGAGAGGTTTAACATGCAATATGCATTGCTTGATGGATTTGAACGAAAGTTTTTGCTGGATGCTCTTGAATTCGGTGTTCTGAAGGACTGGAAAGAAAATCCGGTAAAAGAACTTCCTGATATTGATGAATCTGCTCACCCCTTCCATGTCTGTTATGGTGGATATTTATTAAATCCTGGTGTTTCAGATTCAGATATTAGCAGAAAAATAAAAGACCAGACAGGATTCTGGCTGGCAGCTATTGATGATACCCGCATGGATTGTCATTCAATAGCTTATTATGATATTCACACACTCCCTCTGATTTCGTGTGGTCATCAAAAGATAGTTCCTTTTGCCGCGTTAATAAAAGCTGATGAATGCATCATTTCAAAAATTTCTTCGTATTCTGGTTTTGCCGTAACAGCCTTTTTGAGAATTAAAGACCAGGATATTGCAACTAATATACTTAACCGTGAGGGGATTTTTGCTTTTAATGGCTGTGAACGCAGATTCAGACATCCAGTAAGTGAAGATAACTGGCAACAGGCAGTATCAGAAGAACGTGCTATCCGTTGTGCCAAAAGATTAATTCAATGTAAAGGATAACAAAATGAAACTTTTTATCGCAGAAAAACCCGCAGTAGCGAATGATATTGTTAAGGCGCTTGGTGGCAATTTTACCCGTCATGATGGCTGGTTTGAAAGTGATAATACTATTGTGACTAACTGTTTTGGTCATATTATCGAATCACAGCCCCCCGAAAACTATAATCCTGAATACAAAGAGTGGAAGATTGAAACACTCCCTTTGCGTCTTTATCCCGTAAAATACCAGCCAGTAGAAAGCGCCGCAAAACAAGTTAAAACGATTATTGAGCTTATCAGGCGTGCCGATGTGACCGAAATTATTCATGCTGGCGATCCAGATGACGAAGGACAGCTACTTGTCGATGAGGTCCTGGAATATGCAGGCAACACAAAACCCGTTAAGCGCGTTCTGATCAACGACAACACCCTTCCGGCAGTGAAAAAGGCACTGGCAAATCCCAAAAATAACCGTGACTTCAGAGGACTCTATCTCAAGGCTCTGGCGCGTTCTGTAGCCGACGCGATATACGGTTTATCCATGACGCGTGCTTATACGATCCCGGCACGGGCTAAAGGCTATAAAGGGACACTTTCGGTCGGGCGTGTTCAGACGCCTATTCTTGGCCTGATAGTAAATCGCACCCGTGCCAACAAGAATCATAAATCCAGTTTCTACTACACCATGACCGGGCATTTTCAACGCGGCGTTGATGTTATCAGGGCGAACTGGAAACCTGGTGAGTTCGCACCACTGACAGACCGTAAATTACTTGATAAGGCGTGGGCGAATGGAACAGCGGCTTCCCTTGCAGGAAAACCAGCGACAGTTGAAGCAGCAGCAACAGACGATAAAAAAACGGCTGCGCCATTGCCCTTTAACCTGGTCCGGCTTCAGCAGTACATGAACAAGAAGTTCAAAATGACGGCACAACAAACGCTGGATATCACACAGCAGCTACGTGAAAAATACAAAGCAATTACTTACAACCGTTCAGATTGCTCATATCTTTCTGATGAACAATTCAGCGAAGCACCACAGGTTCTCGATGCCCTGAAGTCAGTATTCGATCAGCCACTGGACGTTGATTCGACACGTAAAAGCAAGGCGTTTAACAGTGCGAAAGTGACTGCGCATACGGCGATAATCCCGACCGTTAACGTACCGGATGTAAACGCGCTGAGCAGTGACGAGCGCAATGTTTACCTGGCAATCGCACAACACTATCTTGTTCAGTTCATGCCTGAAAAAACATACCAGGAAGTATCCGTTGCCATTCAGTGTGGTGATGAGTCGTTTTATGCCCGTGCCAGGAAAACAACAGACAGCGGATTTGAAGCGTTTCTTGGTGAGGAAAATACCGGGGATGAGGAATCAGAAGCCGAAAATGATGATTCCGCTTTTGATCTGCTCTGTAAAATTCGCACAGGAGAAACAGTGACGACAAAAGAAGTGGTTGTGAATGAGAAGAAAACAACGCCACCGCCATTATTCACCGAAGCCACTTTACTTGCCGCGCTTGTTCGTGTCGCAGATTTTGTCACTGATCCAGTGATTAAAAAGTTACTGAAGGATAAAGATCGGGATAAAAAAGACGAACATGGCGGTATTGGTACGCCAGCTACGCGGGCTTCCATATTGGAAACACTGAAAAAACGGAACTATATCACCCTGGAAAAAGGAAAACTTATTCCGACTGATACCGGGTATGCGCTTATTGATGCTCTGCCGGATATAGCTGTTAATCCAGATATGACGGCATTATGGGCGGAAAAACAGACACTCATTGAAAACGGAGAAATGACCATCGAACAGTTCGTTGACGAACTGTACAATGATCTGATACCGATGATTAGTAATGCGAACAGTGCTGAAATAAAAGTTGCCCCCAGCGCGCCGTCTGGTCAGTCACAACGCCTGCCCTCTCCTTGTCCTTCCTGTGGTAAACAGATTGTTATCAGACCAAAAGGTTATTTCTGTACAGGATGTGAATTTAAGATATGGAAAGATTTCTGCGGCAAATCATTAACCGATAAACAAATTGAAACGTTAATAACAAAAGGAGTTACAAGTGAATTGAAAGGTTTCATTAGTCAAAAAACAAACAAAGAATTTTCAGCAAAAGTAAAACTGGTTGACAAAGCAACCGGGAAACTGGGATTTGAGTTTACACAAAAAAGTAAGAAATAAATCCAGCAGTAGAAATCAAACATCGTTGTAGCTACTATAGGACAAGGATGTTCTTCAGGAATTGTACAATGAAAACAAAACAAGACTGGCTCTTTCAGTTAAGACGTTGCTCAACACTCGACACACTTGAAAAGATTATTGAAAAAAACCAAAACAGCCTCCCTCCTTCTGAGCTTGAGTCGTTTAATGCCGCCGCCGATCACAGGCTTGCAGAACTCACAATGAATAAACTCTACGATAAAATCCCCCCATCCGTCTGGAAATATGTATATTAGTTCTCATCTATTAATATTAGATTTTTGATCGACACAAACATCAGCAATCCCTATACACCTTTCATAGAATGAATTGAACCCTGTATATAGCCTGTCTGAAATGGATATCTGGCAGGCTATCTTAATAGTGTTATAGGTGATGTGAATGTTTTTCCACATGATCACTCT
Source organism: Escherichia sp. WS547 (assembly GCF_046486065.1). Taxonomy (NCBI): domain Bacteria; kingdom Pseudomonadati; phylum Pseudomonadota; class Gammaproteobacteria; order Enterobacterales; family Enterobacteriaceae; genus Escherichia; species Escherichia sp. WS547. The sequence goes on from NZ_JBJQMA010000029.1 coordinate 7,542, forward strand.
TTTTCTGTTCTTATCACTATTGATACTCCTGATAAGGATATTCTCCGCCAGACTAATAATTCCGGCTGTGGGCGTGTTTCTGCCAGTATCATCACTCTGGATGGGATTTCATATGCTCACAGAAAATGAATCCTGGACAGTTTTGTTGGTTCTTATACTTATAGACTGGATTAAATCATGAAAGAATACGAAAAAGCGGCTTTAATATATTCCTTAAAGGAAAGCAATACATTAGTTCTTCGGATTATACTCATCTCTATTTTAGTTGTCGGGGTGATTTCAGGCGCGGTATACTTATATAACTTAGCGATCTCGTTGTTTGATTCAAACCCGACGTCTGTGCAATTCACCGTTTGCGGAGTAGGCTGTTTTATTGCTCTATTACTTCAATGGATATCTAATGTTGATGCAAATTACAGAGAAAGAATTGGGGAGCAACCAAGTACAATAAAAAACATTGTACAATATTTATTTGCAGCCATTATTATCATTAGTTTCATTACAATGGCATTAACAGCCTCATTAGTCTTAAAAGACTCGTCCAACATATGGCTCAACATTACTTTTATTGCATTATTACTGTCCATTTTTGTAGCTGTTATTTCTGTTTGGGGTTGATTTTTTTTCCTTGAATTGTTCACCCTTCTTAAAAAACACCCACGCAAGCCCTGCCGACATCGCCCACGCAAGCATCATCGACACCACCGTATGGCTCAAAAAATGATCGCCAATAATCATCTTATAGCAGCCCATCGCCCAGCCCAATGCCATCACCACGATGATGATCGCACCACGACGGCGGCGCAAACTTGGCGCAAACGCAAAGGCAAACAGCGCAAATCCGCTACTGGCATGCGCCGCAGGAAAGCACTTATCAGGAATGGTGTTACGCATACTATCAAGCATCGGCAAATACGGCAGCGTACCATCAAAAATCGTCAAATGCACAGGGCAGACCACATGAGTATATGCCTTCAATGACGCGACAACTGTCGGCACTAGGATCAAAGTCAGCACCAGATACGCAAGCTCACGCACGCGAAATTTTGTCACTGGGACAAGCCACTTGGCAGTGATAGCATTGCCCTTTTTCTCATGATAAGCACGGCAAATGGTCGCAACCAGCAAGTAGATCAGCATCGCCATCAGCAGCTTTTTTAGTCCAGAATACAGTAGCAAATCTGGCAAAAAAGCTTGCTTGGCAACCATCCAATGCCCCATACCCAGATAAAACCAATCAGCGACCATCAGATCAATCTGACTGTGCTCAAGGGTCAGCGTGGCAACGATCGCCATGACAAGAGCGATACTCATCTCAGCAAGTAGGCGTTTATTTGATAAATACGGCATAACAAACCCCACCCCACCGCCCATAATACGAATGGAGTGTGCGGTGGGTTTGGAAAAAATACAGGGAGAAATCAGCGGATGAATGCGGTGCGGTCTTTGACTTTGTCCGCGGTGACATCAAACAGCTTTAATAATGTCGGCGTGATCGCGTCATGGGTCAGGACGGTATCGGTTGCCATTGGCGTGATGCCAGTTTGCTTATCCGTCCAGAAAAATGCAGGCACACTGCGCTGTTCTTTTGGTGCAAAGGCATTTGGCATACCATGTAGATAGACACCGTTCTCACCCAGACTTTCGCCATGATCGCTGACATACAGCATTGAGACATCATAGGCATTGCTGTGCGTCTGCAGCCACTGGATACTTTGAGCGATGAAATCATCGGTGGCAAGCAAGGCATTGTCATAAGCATTGATCAAGGACTGATGTTCGCACTTGGCAAGCTCATTACCTTCACACACTGGCGTGAATTTGGCAAACTTTTCATCATATCGCTTAAAATACGCAGGCCCGTGATTGCCCATTTGGTGCAGCATGATCAGCATATCTTTGCCGTTATTGGCAGCGACAAAGTCATCTAAGCCAACGAGCATACCGACATCGCGGCATTCGTTATAAGGATTGGTGTTGCAGATGGCGTTGTTGGTCGCGGATTTATAATCGGCAAATTGCGCTTTTGGCAGCTTATCCATCACGCCTTTTGAGTCCGAATTATTATCACGCCACAAGATACTTACGCCCAAGCGATCCAGCGTATCCAGCACATTTTCTTGGTATTTGGCGGTATCGACATCATACTCATCCGCGCCCAGATAGCTGAACATACACGGCACAGAATACGCCGTCGATGTGCCGCACGATGTGACATTGCTAAAATTGGTCACGCCATCGATCTTGGCAAGCTGTGGGAAAGTATCGCGCTCATAGCCATTGAAGCTGACATGATCGGCGCGTGCCGTCTCACCGACGACGAACACCACTAGGCGTGGCTTACGCATATCAGGCTTGGTTGCTTGTACCGCGTCTTTGGCGTGATAAATGGTATCTTTTGGCGCACTGGCTTTTTTATACTCAATACTGGCAAGCTTACCCACCGAGTAGATTGGCATGATCGGATTGACATAGCTACGCAGCGGCTTATGCACGCGAAAGAAACTGGCATAATGACTGCTGAACGCCACCACAGGCAGTAAAATCAGCGCAAGACTTGCCACGATCAAGCCCAATCGGCGCATCAAACCCTTGCCCCAAGTCGGATAATCCACCTTAACAAAAGCCACAAGCAAACTTGGTAGCACACCCAAACCAATGATACGCATGATAAACGCTGCGTTTAATAGATCCTTGGTCTCGGCTTGGTCGGTCTGTAGGGCATTTTGGAGCATGGTCGTATCATAGACCGTGCCATAAGTGTCAGTAAAATAACTGGTCACCGCGCCCATGATTAATAGCAAAATCAACACAGGCTTTAGCACATAGCGATACGATGATAACAGCGTGGTGATCAGTAGCATCGCGCCAAAGAGCACGACAGCGATCGTCAGCACAAAGCCGAGATTGTCCGCGATGGGATAGGTTTGGCTGATTTTATCAAAAAAGGTAAGATTGGCGGTCGCGGTCAAGAAAACGGCAACACTCGCCACAAGAACAAACGGACTGACCGAGCGTCGGTACCACACAGAAGTATGCTGCATCATGAGAAACTAATCAAAAAATAAACGGTGGGATAATTGTGGCAATTATACTGCAATTTTTTAAGAAATCCAGTACAATTTATCTGATATAAAAAATTATGCGATACAGAAATATTTCAGAAATTTTATTAGGCAATCATTGCGCAATCCCATACTGAATATACACTTGAGAGTATTTATAATTTGTATCTTAAAAAGCCCGAAAACCGGGCTTTTTTCTTAATTAGTGCATGTCCTGTGAATTGTCACGCTGTTGCTGCAATTCCAGATGTTCTTCTCTGGCCTGGACAAATTGTTTTCCAAGAGCATCTTCTGCCATTTCACGAGTGAATCCGTGATTAAGCAAATCGGATTCGGCCTTCTCCCTTTCGAACTTCAGTCCTTCCCCTCTGAACTTGTCCTCAAAGCGATCAATTGCCTCAAGAATCTTGCCGTCTTCCGGCGTGCAATCCCGTCCCTGTGCTTTCTCAATTTCATGACGCTCCACGCGTTCAGCATTTTTCATTACAGCGTCAATCCCCTGAGAAATATGTTCAGACTCGACGCGATAAATGACAGTATCGCGCTTATTGAGATCATGTAGCTCGCATTCAACCCGGCCCCACTCAATAGCATCCTTGAGAGAGCTGAAATCTTTTATTTCAGCATTCAGGCCTTCATGTGTTGAGAAATAGACATAATCCTTCTGTTGTTCCAGTTTATTCACATTTTCAATAGCCCTTGTACTGAAATGGATACCTGTAATTACCGGAACACGAGCCGATGTTTGGTCCCCCGTTAAAACTTCAGAAGGTGTTTTTCCAGTGATCGCGGCAAATTGCTGCTCCGTAACATCCACTCTGGCAACTGCATCACCACGCTCTAAGCCATGCTTACCAGCGACCGCAAGGTGATAAAGACCACCTTCCCCCCTGGTAATTTCCGCCTCCACAACGATATCCCCATTGCAGGAACTGAACTGAGAACGGTCTTTAACCAGGAAGTTTTCAAGCCCGGAGATCATATGCTCGTTAGCTGAAATACTGGCGAGTATCTCTTCTGGTGATTCTCTGGACGAATCCCCCGCCTGTTCCATCACTGCCATATTAGCGTCATTAACAGCGTCCTTAATTCCTTTAAAGGCGATTTCTTCTCTTGTTACAGGTGTGATTAAGATATCATCCTGGTTAAGCCCGTGCTCCTGAAGCATCTTATTTTTATATTCAGATGCGTCGTGCAATGACTCAAAAGTCTTAATATCTTCACTAAACTCATCCTTCGAAAAAGAAACCGCATACACTGGAGTACGGTATTCTTCATATGAATTGGCAATTATTTCAAATGGCCTATCAAACGTTACTAATGCCCCCTCTGGATAAGAGGATAATTCATCGGTTGAGACAGTTTTAGACATAAGCACAACAGTATCAAAACCATCACCATTTAAATAATTGCTTTCATATTTTTCTATTGCAGAAGATTTGCTTTCCTCATAACACTGAATAGCCGCATCTTTAGAATGAAAGACGATACCTTCATTCAAATCATGGAAGCGACTAAAGTTTATACAATAAATTTCCTGTTTATTATGCACCTGCGCAGTAGCCTGATCGTGTTGAGTAGTAAGCTGCTCCTGAATCAGAGCCTGTGTTCTGTCAATACCTAACTCATTCACAATTTTGCAAAATTCTTTTGCGTCGTTTTCATTATCAAAACTGGCAACGTCAAAAATATCATCGCTGTCTCCAGGTACATGTCCCAGCACTTCCCAAATCTCATTTTCATCGCTATCCAGAGATTTCAAATAGCCAAATTCACCATTTGTGCCTTTACTAAGCATCTGTGAATCCAGGGTGTTTGCCCTGGTAATAACACCAGGATCATATGAAGATGTGGCCTGCGCTGCGACCTGTGCTTGCTCTGTGGCCTGTGCCTGCTCTGTGGCCTGTGCCTGTTCGGTAGCCTGTTCCTGTTCGGTAGCCTGTTCCTGTTCGGTGACCTGTTCCTGTTCGGTGGCCTGTTCCTGCTCTGTAGCCTGTGCCTGCTCTGTAGCCTGTGCCTGTTCTGTAGCCTGTGCCTGCTCTGTAGCCTGTGCCTGCTCTGTAGCCTGTTCCTGTTCGGTGGCCTGTTCCTTCAATGCATCACCTTTCTCTATTCTGGATTCGGACTCCTGGCTATTTTCCTGTGTTTCCACCTGCTCAAACTTATTACCCTGAAGTTCTGCTTTTAATTCCAGCATCATCTGTTGATACTGCTCCGGGCGTAAAATAATCTTCATGTCCTGCTCTGCGGCAACTTCAGCGCACATTTTTTTGAAATCTTCAGAGCCGGTAAGTTTGAGTACACCACCAAACTTTTCCCTGGAATACTCAAGCATTATTCCGATCTCTTCTTTTGAAGGATTTTTACCCGCAACGACAAAGTTCCCTTTGTCGGTAAAGACAGGCTTTTCCGATTCCTGATCGCGATAAACAATCCTGGAATCCTGCTTATCCATCACAAGATCTTTTAGTTTGGAGTTAACCTTTTTCGCCTCTTCTAAGCGGCGCTGGGAATCCACCGCTTTCTGAAGCGAAAGTTCGGGTTCGTCAGCAGAAATGGCGTTGATTTCATCGAAGTTGAGATAGCTTTTGAGACGTTCAAGGGCTTTCATTTCATCTTTATCCTTATGCCAGTCAGCATGATATTGACGAATTATGTGTCGCCCCTCTGTGTCGAGTTCAGAAAGACGCTCAAGTGTGGTTAGTTTTTTGTAAACAATCACACCCACGGCAATATCACGCTGTTCACGTGGTATTAACTTCAACTCGCGTCTCATCTCTCGCAGATCATTATACAGCTTGCCACGCTCAAACCTGATAGTATTTCGTAATGTTTTTTCCGATAAATTCAGTGAGTTAAGACGCTCACGGGCTTCATGATGCGTAAGGCGTCTGTAGGTTGGATAGCGCGTATATGGCGTGTTTTCTAACTGCTGTGAATAAACTTCAAGCAGAAAGGATTTCGCATCTTTCCAGGCAAGATTAATATGCTTTGTCAGAAAATCAGATGCGTTCATATTACGATTCCCCACAGAAAACCGGGGGGAACCGTCCTTTGCTGTTCTGATTTTATGCTGCGCTGGAATAATATTAAAACGCTCGGCGGCAGAAGACAGAAACCTGACAGGATCAATATTTCTGCGAATTTCTGCCATCGTTGCAATTTCGTTTTTCTCTGCCGCCTCATTCAGAGTCTGAAACATCGTTTCACACAAAAAAGAAGAGCGTTCAAGACTTTTTATTCCTGACTCTGTGAATTGTCTATCATAATCCCGTCGCACATCCTGACCAGGATGTTCTCTTTGCGATAATTGCTCTGCCAGATCACGCTGCGAAATATCTGACAATACACTGACAGAGTCGGGTCTTGTGAATCCATTGATTCCGTAAACCATACCGCGTTGGGGCATACGTGACAATCCGACTGTTGCTTCAGATTGACGGATTCTGGCAAACTTTTTAGGACACGACTTGTAACCTCCCGCTCGTCCTGACGTTTGCTGAGAATTTCTTTCGTTAAGTTTTTCTCTTGAGTCATATTCTTTTATCCTCTCTTGCAGGAAATCAATTTGTTGTGAAGGGCTTAATGTCTTGTAAAGTTCCCTTGTTTTCTCCGCCTGGTTAAAAATATGCTTAATCTCTTGGCTTGTTTTATTTAACCAGGTATTAAGTCTCTTTTCTATCTCTTTGTGTGTTGGTTTCTCAAGTGTTAATGTCCTTGTCTCAATGTAATTCTGACGAAAAAGAGGACTTTTTAAGTTTATGTATTTTTTATCTCCAGGCAATTTTACAGCCAGATACTCATTGGTTTTACCAGCATTTCTTATACGAAGTTCACCATACTCTGCAACAATATCTTTGAATACAGAGTAATTTTCAATTTTCTCGTTCTCTATACGCGAAAGCAACTCACCTTTCAATTCAGAGTGATGCTCTTTGTAAAGATCCCCCTTAACTCTACTTATAATTTTTCCGTAATCCGCATCTTTACGCGGATAGTCTTTAGGGCTATCAAGATTATATTTATTATTAATAAATTCCTGTATAGCATCAAGCTGTTCAATTGTATGCCCTTTGGTAACATCTCCCACTGGATTCAGGAACTTTTCAGTAATCAAATTTACTTTAGGAATTACAATATGAATATGTGGTTTTCTTTCAACAAGTTCACCAGTGCTATTATCCTGGATATGACGAATTTTAGGCAAATGAGCTTCCGCATAAAAAGAGTATTCATCAGGATGATAAGCATTCATCAATAATTTTTTATAATCATCAACAACAGCCTTTAACACTTCATTCGACACATGACTTTCATGAAAAGACAGAGTAATGTGCAAATAACGTTCCTGACTTTTGTTTTCAATAGAATCAATAATCTTATCTGTAGTCTGTAAATCACCATCAAGAACAACACGATGATCAAGTTCATCACGCGTGTACTGGCGTTCTGCTTTGCGACCATTTATCAGATAATCAACGATACCATCATTACCACCACCGTATCTGACAATCATTTAGCTATCTCCTGAAGGCGATCACGAATACCGATTAGTCCATTTAAAACCTTTTTATAAAGCGATTCTGATATAATACCTTTTAAATGATCTGAATTTAATCGGTGCGCTATTTGATTTATGTTGTTTCCTGCCCAACTCAACTGAGAAAGACAACGTTTGTATTCTGGTATGTTACGTTTATCAGATGCATATGTGTTTATTTTACCAATAGTAAGCAGCCTGAAAAATTCAGACTTACTAATATTAAGCTCTTTTATAGCCCTATCGAACGGAGCATATTCTTCTTCGGTAAGTCTGAATGTTACATGAACGTTTTTGTTGGTTTTTTTCTTCATATGTCCTCAAGGTTCGTAGAACCGCATAAGAACGGCTGCATCGTTCGGGGTTTCAAAGGGGCGTCCCCCTTTGGCACACGATTGTAACATGACCGGAACGGTCTTGTGTACAATCGGTATCGTGCCTGTGTTTTAGAAGAACAAAAAATGCCGTGCATACAGCCCACACAATGACTCACATAATAACCCACAACCAAAAACACACAACCCACATAATCACCCACACTTTAACCCACAAAAAAGACCACACCCCCATTGACAACCCACAAAACAACCCACATAATCACCCAACACAAACGGCGAGCAAATTGCTTTAAATAAGGTATTATGCCAATGTAGGAGGTAGAGAGAGAGAGGAAATGTAACAAATGAAAAAGATCGAGAGTTTATTATCTCCAATATGCGAGGCTATAAACGAAACAAAATCGAAATCAAAACAGGCTGTCTTCAATATGTATTTGCAAAATATACTTGAAGCAAAGAAATATTATACATGGGAGCAAATAGCTGATTACATAAACAACAACACCAAGACAGAACTAGCCCAAAAGACTTATATAAATATGACAGAGAGGGCTAAAAAAAGACAAAAATGCACTGAACCAAAAGAACAGGCAAAAACCATAGATGTAATTGATCAGAATGAAGCTAAAGGCGATGAACCGAGAGGGGGGGTAAAAGGTTTTTTTTCAAACATTAGTGAGAACAAAAAAGAAATAGAGCACGATCCAAGTGCTACGAATGAAAAATTCATAAATAAATATCTTTAAGTAAAGGAGCATTATAAATGAAAAACTCAATCAATTTCATCCTTCAGGGTAAAGGTGGTGTTGGAAAATCATTCGCGACCGCAATACTGGCACAATACTTTATTGATGAAAATCACATGGATAATATCGTAGTCGGTGACACAGACCCGGTTAATACAACTACGGTTAAAGTAAAAAGATTAAATGCAGATTTGATACAAATCACTGAAAACAGCAAAGTAATACAATCCAAATTCGATCCAATGTTCGAATCAATGCTGACCAATAGTCAGAATACTTTTGTTATTGACAATGGCGCATCTACATTTTTACCGTTAATTCAGTATTTCAATGATAACTGTGTTATGGACATGTTTGAAGATGTAGAACAAGACGTTTATATCCATACTGTTATCGTTGGTGGACAAGCTCTTGCGGATACCTTGCAGGGATTTGAAGAACTGAAAGAACTGGTTAAAGGAAGTAAGGTAAAACTTATTGTCTGGATAAATGAATTTCAGGGTATTCCAGCACTTGAAAATATCCCATTAATAGAAACTAAATTCATTGAAAAAAACAAGGATGTAATCGCTGGCGTTGTGGTTATTCAGGACAGAAAAAGTGATGCCTTTGCCTCTGACATCAAAGAGCTAACAGAAAAATCACTAACACTGAAAGAAGCTCTTGAGTCCGACCATTTTGGATTAATGGCTAAATCACGATTAAAACGAGTCTTCAATGACATTTACAAACAATTAGATAGCATCTATGACGATGAACACGGTGAATAATATGAGTACAGTTAATCAGCCAGAATTAAAACAGCCTGAAAAGGCTGTTTCCAGTGAAGATATTGATAATTTTATTGTTGATGTATTCAAGGAGACAGGGCATAAAATATCAAAAGATGATCCAGTTATTTCATTAATTTTTCTGAACCAAAAGATACAGGAAAAATTCAGCAATGAGTTACAAGCTAACTTCACTGCCCTGTCTGAGGGCTTCAGACAGGTCGTTTCATCTGTAGAAAATGACTATATTCAAAGATTCAAGAATATTGTTGAGACGTGCGGCGATCTGGATAATGAAATAAAAGAAAAAGTAGAAGAGGGAAAAAACGATCTAAAAGAAACAAGTGTTGAGGTAAAAGAAAAATTAACAGATGATATTATTGAACTCATATCTGGAATTAAACGCAACCAGGAAAAAAACAACAAATTATATGAAGAAAAGTTGAAGTCATTATCTAAGGCTGTAAAACCCTTCAGTACAAGAACAGCCATTGCAATTTGTGCCTTGTGCACATTATGCCTGTCTGCGGCATTTTCTGGCGCAACCTGGTATGTTGCACAACATGAAAAAGAGGCAAGCCTGCGCTTCTATGCAAGAGCTTTTCTTGATATGAAAAAAATAACTGAAGAGAGCATGAGAAAATTACCAAAATCAGACCAGCAAAATATAAAACTCAAACTAGACGAAATTGATTCAAGAAAACCATAGATATGAAAAGGAGTCACTAATGACAACTTTTACCGACGACGACAAGGGACTGATTAAAGAAATCAGAGAGCGAATCGGCAGCTTGGACGTGCGAGACAATATTGAACGCCGGGCTTATGAAATCGCACTGGCATCGCTGGAAGCTGGGGTTGTTGCATGGAGGTATCGTTACGTGAAAAAAGACGTTACGGACTCTCAGGGTAAAACGTGGGTTGGTGACTGGAAATACGTGCCGACAAAAGAAGACTGCAACGACAGGCCGAACTATGAAATTCAGGAACTCTACAACTTACCACCTGCGATAGCAGCACCAACAAGAGGACTGGTAAACGCAGTACGCTTCTACGATCAGGTAAAGCACACGAATCCTCTCGTCGAAACAGGGGCATGGAAAGACGCTATTGACTGGGTGCTCAAAGAGGCTTGCCAGGCTGTAAACATTGACGCCAAAGGAGAGTGAGATGACAACATTTACCGACGACGACAAGAAACTAATTAAAGAAATCAGGGAGCGAATCGGCAGCCTGGACGTGCGAGACAATATTGAGCGCCGGGCTTATGAAATTGCTCTGGCATCACTGGAAGCAGAAGCGCCAAATTTGCCTGGTGGTTTCACAATTGAAGAAGCAAAAGAATTACACGAAAATCTGGTAAAAAGTCACGTAAGCAAGGCTTTAAGTGGCGAAAAAATGAAAAAAGAAAATCGTGATGCCGATTTGCGCTGGATTCATGGCGTAATAGTTCAGGCCGCGTGGTTTGTGAAAGCATCACTAGGGCAGAATGCATAGTGCGTACCTGCTTTTCTCCTGGCAACGGTGGATCTTCCGCTTCCTCGTCACTCGCTCGCTATGCTCGGTCGCTAGACTGCGGCGAGCGGTTAGCTATCAAAAAAAATCCCCGCACAACGCGGGGATAGGTCATAAAAACACATACATTGCACTACAGTGTAGTATTCAATAAGCCTTACAATGTAAAGACAGAAACACCTTTACACTGTAAATATATGCCTGCGATATTCTTCAGCGTCCTCATGACCCGATAGCCGGACTACGGCATGTCTAATGTTAAATCGACATCAACCAAAAACCAGCTATCACAGTGCTTATAATTGGAGTGATCCGAATAAGTCAAACACCCTTCATCATGAATATCATCAACAGAATAAGCACCGCTTAATACCATATCTTCCACGATTGCCAATATCGCTTCACGCGCCATAGCGGGTATTTCTGCCTGAGAATCAGCCGCAGAAACACATCCAAAACCAAAACAATCAAAAGCCGGAACAGTGATGCCGTATGCAGTCTGATCATCTTTCGGTGTTTCGACACCAACAGAAAAAAACATGATTATCTCCACAGAAGGCAGTGATTTACAACGTGGTGCACTGTAAAGACACAAAGACCTTTACAATGTAAGCGAGAATTTTTTAAGCCTATTACAGAAAAATCATATAGTGTTTTACTATATGATACCTGATTGACACTTTTAACTGCACATCTCATTATTTACACCGTAAAGACAAACACAGCTTTACATTGTAAAGCCAGATGATTGAACACTCCGTCTCCCTGATAAGGAAAAAAAATGGCTCAAGCAACTCCAGAAAAGATACTGGCAATCATAGATGATCATGATCGCGCACAAAAAAAACAACGCAACAAAAACCTCTTAATTTATTTATGTCTCTGCTTAGCAATTATTGGAGTGGTCGCGTATTCCTTTATATCAAAGTTTCGTCTTGATGGTGTAGCCGTCCTTACAGTGCTTTTGGGCGTGTCCGCAATCGCATTTTTTCTACATTATGTGGAATCAGGGAAAGGCCAGATTCTTAGTAGTGACCGCATATTGTCCATACTCGATAAAACCAAAGATTACCCTGCAATTCGACGTAAAGTTGTTAATCGCTTGCTCTCCGGTTCAAAACTCACGGGTAAAGATGAAGAGTACATATTCAGTGAATTGAAAAAAGCTGAACAAAGCAACGAACGTGAAAAGAGATTGCAAGCAATTAAAGAGTATGCATCGTAATACACCGTAAAGCATTGTTTGTAAATACAACACACTACACCGTAATACCAAGAAACATCAACGCCTGCGAGCAACAAAAAGGGGCGATTAAGCCCCTGCGCGATGATGACTGACTTCTTTTTCCAGTGCCTTATTGACAAAGGCATTCAGCGACAAATCTTCTTCCATCGCCATTTCAGCGACCCGACGATGCAGCTCTGGATCAAGCCTGACGTTAAACACACCTTTAAAGGGCGTGTCAGGCTCCTTTCCGTCCTCCACACAGGACTGTAAATACAAATCAACCGATGTTTTAAATTCCCGTTCCAGGTCAGCCAATGTTTCTGCCTCATAAGTCACCAGATCACGAATAAATGCCAGCTTTCCATACAGGATATTATTTTCAAAATCCGGCTCAACCGTACCTAAATATCCTTTATATTTTAAATGTTTCATAAAACCCCAGCCTCTTTCAAGTTCTGTTTAATAGCTTTCAGCGTTCCACCTTTAATATAACTTTCTGGATGTGGGCGATGCATTAATATTGTGTGATTAATTTCAGCATTGAAAAATCGCACTCTTGATCCCTGCATTTCCTTTTTGACATATCCTAGAGAAGAAAACAAAACAACGAGTTCATCCCATTCAAACGTTTTTTTACTGTTTAAAAATTTTGCCAGTAGCTTATCTGCTTTCCCCATACGCTATAATCCCATCCCTTGCCAACATGCAACTAATTATAGTTACAAATAGCGTTGTTGTCAAAAGTCATCGGACAAATAGGAGGGTGAAAGAAAATACCAGGGAGCAGCGAAGCCACATACCCCTAAGCGCAGCGCAACCGCCGGAAAACACACCACACTGTAAAGACAATAAAATCTTTACAACGTAAAGCTAAATATGTAATACAACTCGCTACCCAATAAGAAAGGGAGAGCATGACACTCTCCCCATATATGAATTTATCCCGGTTATTTAAAACATTTCATACCCTTGCAGGTAGTTTAACCACCACCGGAATTGATCCCACTCCGTGCACGTCATTGCCGGAATTCTGGTTTCCCAGCCTTTGACAAGGGAGTCAGCAAGCTGTACGATCTGTCGTGTTGACATTTAAAAACCTCATTCAGTTTTGATTGTCGATAACGTGTTCAGGTTGTTCCAGCAACCTGAACACACCTTTCATAATTTATTTTCCCCTTATACATCCGATATATTCTTTAAAACTCAAATACTCCTCGCCATTATTTAACGAGTCAAAATATTTTTCATATTCGTCCCGATAGAAAAGAATTAAATCAATATCACTCTGCTTAAGTTCACCAAACTGAGAAACAATTCCGGTCTTATAGTCACGAATTTTATTGTTATCCGTAAATATGACAACATACTGTTGTCCCGTATCCTTATGAATAAGAACAATCGTGCAAAGCGTTACTCGTTCGAATGTGAAAACATGATTCGTGGTTGAAGTGAATTTCATTTTAAATCTCCTGTCCGTTTGGACTTAAGAAGGAAAGGAGCCAATCCCCTTTCGATGAAATAATAATACATCTATTTAGATGTATTATCAAGATTTATTGCCTGAAAACAGCAAGTTATTTGATGGTTTGCTCATTTTTTAATCCGCGCCAGCGGATAGAAGGGGCGAAAAAAAATACCAGGGAGCAGCGGGGCCACATCGCCCCGAAGCGCGGCGCAGCCGCTGACGAACATACCAGGATGCACAGGGCCATCCCTTCGCCCTGCAAAGCCAGAACAGACCAACAGGCTATGATCATGCTGATTTGCGCCGCAGAATGCCGCAGTTAGCGCGAGCGCCAGCGAGTTCACGCCGTCCTGGTGCATTGCAGCAGGGCGGGGCGCTGTACTGCGCGTGTGAGCGTCAGCGAGCTACGGGCGCAACAACACACCAGGCAAAATCGCAATTATGTAAAGTCGCCCTGTTACAAACACACACTGTGTAAAGACAAAGAACAATTACAATGTAAAGACAAATAAACCTTTACACTGTATATCTTAGATTTCTGCGTCGTGGTGTTTTTCTTCTCGCTCACGGTTCCTCCGGTGAGCGGGATTCAGCTTTTTTATGCAGGACGTATTCAGGGTGCTCCCCTGCAAGTAATAACAGGTACTCAAATTCACCTTTCGATAAATTAAGCTGGTTGTGGGTTTTAGCTTCTTTTTTCTGCCATGTACTTAAGCCTACGCCAAAAATCTCACCGCACTCTGTCTGGGTAAGGCCAATTTTTTTTCGTAATTTCTTTATGTTTTCCGGTGTATTTTCAATAGTCATGCATCACTCTCCTTATATTCTTTCACCATAGTTAAGAGAATATTCTTATCAACAGGTCTTAAACCATTTTTTGTAAAGTCTATTGCCTCGACCTCACTTTCATTAAAAACCAGCTCACTTAACGTTCTCTTTGTTCTTTTTGTTTTTCCGTCAGTGAACTCCTTTGAATAACTGCTTATTTTTTTTACAAAATGGTATTTTTTATCAATCACTTCAAGATAATAAGTCAATCGCCCTTTGTTTTTTCTCATAACTGTTTCAAATATCCTGTAATTTTAACAAGTTGATCTATACTCAAACCCCTAATCTGCAAATCATAACGCTCGCCCTGCTCGGTGACTTTACCGTTCAATCCATTTTCAGCTTTAAAGCCTGTCAATGCCCCATACCAGCTTTCAAGCTGGACAAGTTGCGATAACATACCTTTCAGGATCAGAATTTCGTCCTTTTTTGCCGCCTGGCGTTTCTCATACTCAATCGCCTGTAACACCTCCTGCGAAGCATTTAGCAAAATTTTTCGTTCGATATTGGCTGCTATATCAACGGGATTCCGCTTCCTGGATAACGTACAAACATGATACGGACTACTCCAGGAACGACTATCCACACTCCCCACAACAGAAAATCGGTCTTTTTCCATCCGAATATGCACAGAGTAATTTTTAAACTGCGGTGACGTCAGTTTTATACGAGACGGACAATCATCAAGTTTGTTCACGCGCCAGCCGTTCCCCAGGATACGGCAGACAACTTCAAAGACAGGGTGATACTGTTCAAAAAAAGAGTTCATCTGTTTCCCTTTTTGCTACGTGGCTGCTGTTCCCGTCTTTTTGGGTTCGATGCCCCAAAAGACGGGCTGGTATGATATCGGGGGCTTCTCGCCCCCGTTCTGGTTACGCTCTGGTTTCCACGCGTTGCCACCCTGTCGCCCTGCGCTGTCCGGTTGTACCGTATTTTGCGCGGATTTCTTCTATCGTGTGTTCTTCACGATTCCAGTAACTTTTATGTTCGTCTGGACGATAAAACCATTGTTTTTTCTTTGCCGCCCATTTACACCCGATTTCTTTTAAAGTTTCCTTATGTGTAATAGTTTCTCCACTAATCCATACCCAGTTACCTATCACTTCAAATACCAGACCAGATAAACCAGAAAGAACGTTTAATACTTTTTCCAGGTCATCACCGTAATTATATCGTGCATGTTCATCAGCGCTCTGGAACTGATTTATTTTATCAATATTTGCCATCAAGACATCAAAAGCTGCATTTACCGCTTTCATCAGTTCAGCCCCTAACGGGTTACGATCTGGATGATATTTTAAAGCGGCTTTTCTGTATGCTGCTTTGATATCTTTTTCAGTTAATTCGCCGGATAATCCAAAAACGTTTAATGCTTCCTGGATATTCATTTTAAATCTCCTGTCCGTTTGGACTTAAGAAGGAAAGGAGCCAATCCCCTTTCGATGAAACAATAATACATCTATTTAGATGTATTATCAAGATTTATTTCCTGAAAACAGCAATTTACTTGATGATTTGCTCGTTTCTTAATCCGCGTCAGCGGATAGAAGGGGCGAAAGGAAATACCAGGGAACAGCGGGGCCACATCGCCCCGAAGCGCGGCGCTGTACTGCGTGTGTGAGCGTCAGCGAGCTACGGGCGCAACATTACATTGCTGCATTAGCCCGGCATTCTCCACGCCCTGAAGGACGGAGTTTTACCCCATCATTCATACTAAAACCCCCTGGGTAAATACTACTATTAACATTTTTAACATGGTTGCAGGGGATACCCCCTGCAACTATTTTCTTAGTAGTATGATGTGAACTCGTGTTTTTCTTCCGGTGATCCTTTATATGCTGTTTCGAATTCCTCAATTTCAATTGCTGGCGAACTGTAATAATCACGCACTCGCCGTTTTAATGGCTCACCACAGAAATCATTAAGTAATGGAGTCTTATATCCGCTCATTGAATGAGTCCGATGAACTGAAGCGCGAATCTCCTGAACAGTTACTGTTTTTTTGCCATGAACAGAAATAACCTGGTAGAAATTAACGTTCGTTTGCTCATATCCCCAGGAAGATACAAACACATCGCCAACAGAAACAGTGCCGTTATTAAAAGTCAATGTTTTCATTTTAAATCTCCTGTCCGTTTGGACTTAAGAAGGAAAGGAGCCAATCCCCTTTCGATGAAACAATAATACATCTATTTAGATGTATTATCAAGATTTATTGCCTGAAAACAGCAAGTTATTTGATGGTTTGCTCATTTTTTAATCCGCGCCAGCGGATAGAAGGGGCGAAAGAAAATACCAGGGAGCAGCGGGGCCACATCGCCCCGAAGCGCGGCGCAGCCGCTGACGAACATACCAGGATGCACAGGGCCATCCCTTCGCCCTGCAAAGCCAGGACAGACCAACAGGCCATGATAATGCTGATTTGCGCCGCAGAATGCCGCAGTTAGCGCGAGCGCCAGCGAGTTTACGCCGTCCTGGTGCATTGCAGCAGGGCGGGGCGCTGTACTGCGCGTGTGAGCGTCAGCGAGCTACGGGCGCAACAACACACCAGGCAAAATCGCATCCTGAAAAGTTACCCTGTAACATACACACAATGTAAAGCACAAAAGCAATTACATTGTAAAGACACAAACATCTTTACAACGTAACTATAATGAATACAATGTAAAGACAAATAAACCTTTACACTGTATATCCGAGGTTTCTATGGGGAGAGCATTACTTGTCGCATCAGATAAAGGCGGTGTAGGAAAAAGCACCACAGCAACAAACCTGGCTTCTTATCTGGTAAATAATTCACGAACGGTCATCATTCTGAAGACCGATAAAAACAATGATATTCTTAGCTGGAACGAAAAAAGAAAGCAGAATGGCTTATTACCGGTTCCTGTTTATGAAGAGTATGGCGATGTATCAGAAGTCATTAAGCGCCTGAAAAAAATATGTGAAGTGCTGATCATTGACTGTCCAGGTCATGACAGCAAGGAATTTCGCAGCGCCTTAACTGTAGCTGACACTCTGCTTACTCTCGTTAAGCCGTCTTCAGATTTCGAAGCAGAAACGCTGACTCATGTAACAGAAAAAGTTCGCACAGCTCAACAGATCAATCCAGACCTGCAACCCTGGGTACTTTTCACGAGAATTAACACGACAAAACCACGCCACAGAAAAGCAGCGATTGATCTCGACAAGTTACTCCGGGAGAACCCGGTGTGGATACAGCCACTTCGTACACGTATTTCAGATTTAGATATTTTTGAAGCGGCCTGTAATGAAGGCGCTGGCGTTCATGATGTACGTCGCGCATCCAGCCTTTCTACAGCTAAAGCACAAATAGAGCTTTTGGCGCAAGAGTTAGGCATCAATCCCTAATGGATGTAATACGATCGCTTTACATCATTAGCTTTACACAGTAAAGCTAATGTAACACACGAAAGGTGATATAATGGCTCTTGACTTGAAAACTCCGGTAATACCAGGACAAAAAACAGAACAAACCAATGCAGACACAGCCCGATTCATCAATGAAGCTACCCGCAAAAAATCGGGAGCAACTAAAGTGACCAATGTCCGGCTTGGGGACGTTTACGAAGATATTCTGGAACGGGAAGCACTGCGAACAGGCCAGACAAAAACAGCAATAATGAAAGCGGCTCTTGCAGCTTACGAACACGGCCTGGACGAAAACGGAAAAAATCACTGGATTCTACAGTCAGCCAGGCTGAAATGATAAAGCCCTTCGGGGCTTTATCCCTTACGTTTTAATTGTTTCTTCTCGCTGGCTTTCTTACGGGCATCGAGAACCAGTTGCGCATAAGTTGCGTGTGCTTTTTTTACTGTACCAGCAGGTTTCCCGTAAAGGTCGTAACGTGTTGCGCCTGGTACAGTACAATTCTGAAGATATTGCCACCGGAACGTCATCACCTGAACCGCACAATTCCACTCTTCAATCGTCAGATCCACATCCGGGTTATCCGCCAGGTATTTCTCAACGTCCTGGAGAATCCCGCTTTTCAGGGGCAAGTTCTTTTTTTCGTCTGTCCATAGTTCAGGAAAAACAGCACGAACTTTATTGAAACACTTTTCAAAATATTCTTTCGGATATTTTGGGGGAAAAGTGATTTGTTTTTTCAAATACCAGGGCTGAGGCTGCTTTTTACGTGTTTTCTCTGCTACAGCATCTTTCTTCTGTACTTTCTTGTTTTCATTAACTGCTGATTTTTGTACTTCCTGCGGCTTTTCATTCACCACAGGATTTTCTGGCATGACCAGAACGCGGCGTTTTTTGACCACAATCACGGGTGTTTTTTTGGGCTGCATACTCGCCTCAATAATTGCTGTCATATTGACTAATTATACCATATTCACCAGTTAATATCCTGAAAATACATGGAAAAAGGGGGTATCCGTACAGAATACCCCCTTTGTAAAGGCGCTTAATGCCAGAACCACATCATCCCCAAAAAGGCGGGCTTTCGCCCGCCTCCGGGTTGCTACTTACCGTTGGATTCGTAAGCCAGACTTGCCGTAACCTCCCTGTCTCCGTCTTTCAGCCGGACCTCGCACAAACGATTCCGGGTCAGATACGTGAATATTAACAATGTGCAGCACACGATTAATAAACACCAGGTCAGGGCGTTTTTCGGCTGTTTCATGGCCTTCTTCTCCTTGCGTAACGCGCGGTAAGAGGCTATCCTGATGTTGTTCAAGCATTGGGATCGCCTCGTGGGTTAATGAAAAATTAACTACGGGGCTTTCTTCTTTCTGCCGCACAACAAGATACAAACCACCTTTTCGCCATGAGGCAGAAAGCCTCAAGCGCCAACAACATTATATATCGACCAGAAACTTGAAAATACATGGTATTGCGTAAAGGGCGGTAAAAGTCTATCCTGGTGTTGTTGAAGTATTGGGATCGCCTCGTGGGTTAATGAAAAATTAACTACGGGGCTTTCTTTTTTCTGCCAGACAACAGGATACAGTGCGCCTTATATCCCCGTCCTTCAGGGCGTGGAGGATGTCAAATATTGACCAGGAATTAAATTCCCAGCTTTCGGCGTGGACTATACAGTGTGTGATTCACCACGATGAATCCTTTGTTGATCCACTGTGTTACCTGCGCAGGTTGAACTCCGGTCAGCCTGGCGAACGATGCCTGATTCCCCCGATAGAACTTGTTGATGTATTCAATCAAAGGCATTTTTTAATTCTCCGAAACAACGCAAAATCATATAGTAATTTACTATATGATTTTTATTTCGCAAGTGATTAACTCATCGGATTTCTTTGTAGTTAACGAAACGTTAAATTTAGTTTGTGCCTGGAATGGCACGCAAGAAGCACACTAGCATTATTATTTTGATCAAAACGCTATTTCCCCCGTCATTGGGAGGCTTTCTTTTTTGATGCCGCGCCAGCGGCATGGAAGGCGGCACTCCGTTGTTACATATGATACTGGAGTAAAACCGCCGAAGCCCGGCGTAAGCCGGTACTGATTGATAGGTTTCACCTTACCTATCCCCATCCTGCTAAGCCATACCCGCTTTCAGCCATGAAATAGCTTTTGTGCGCGGTCGGAGTGGTCCCGACAAGGGTTTACCCGCAGTCGGGGCGTATCTCCGCGTTAGCGGGCCGCCAGGACCGCTTACGAGCGTGTACTTGGTACTTCCAGCCAGAAGACTGACAGCCATGTAATTTCTTAGTTACAACATCCATTATTGAAAGCGATGTTGTTCCCGCCCTTCGGGCGGGGGCGGCGGCGCTTTTCAGTGATGGGTTGGGCGCTGTGGCTGAGTATTTGCAGCGTTTTTTTGTAGGAGGGTTGGAGGGGCTTTGTTTTTCATTAGGCAGAAGTCCATATGCCCGCCGCGAAGCGGTGGGAGGTACTTTTATATTCTGAGCGGCGCGGCGTTAGCCGCTGCAAGCGAAGGCATTTTTGTAATTATCCACAGTTGTTTCAAAGATAAATATTTTCCCTGCGGCGAAGCAACGCAGGGGATTAAAGAACAGGGGTTAAGAATATATTGCGGGTTTGATCTTCTACGTTTGCTGCTTTCTGAAGTTATTCGTTTGCGGGTTTTTGTTAATAACCGAAGGCGGTTTAGCTCCGATACCCGATTGTGGCCATCAAAAAACTGTCAGAGCGGGACAAAATGAAAAACGGTCGTCAAAAATGAGGAATTTCATGAAATGCAGGCAACACGAAAAGCCCCGAAGGGGCTGAAGAGAGTGCCGATTGTATCAGGCAGCTAAACTAGTGGGGTGGCGAAGCTGTCAGGGCCAGTTCAAGCTGACGTAGATCCCTGGCTACCAGTTGCTCTAATCTTTCTTTAGTGCACCAGTACGCTTCGTCCGGCGGCATACGTTTCAGAATAAACCGTGCAATTTCGTTTCGCTGTTCATCATACGGCAGTTTTGCAAGGCGATTGGCACGTTTGCGCTTTGCTGCTTTCTCTCGTCGGAACTTGATGGCATCGAGAGAACGCTGCGCATACCAGCGTTTACGAGCCGAGTGAACAGAGATTTCCTCGCCCTCGCGGATAACGCCTTCTTTAATCAGTTGCAGACGGATTTCACTTTCTGCAAGGCGTTTACGTTGCTGTTCCTGAAGTTTCACCAGATCAACTCCCAGCATTTTCCAGCCAGTTTCGGTGATCCAGACGTATTTCGGCAGTCGCTGGCGGGATTCACGATCCCATATCGTCTTTTCTGACGTTCCCAACGTGCCAAAGCAAACCTGCTCTGCCAGCAGACGGGAAAGGCGCGATACTGTGACTGCGGTTTCAGGAATAACGTTTCCCTTACTGTCTTTTGGACTTATTTCTTCTGCCAGGCGGGAGACAGACATGCCGACAGTGTGCAATCCACGATCACAAAAACTCACAAGTACAACCCATATTGCGTCGAGCAGCCGCTGTTTTTCCGGTCGGAACTTATATTTGCGACCGACACTCTGACGTTTCAGCACATAAAATGGATGCAACGACATGTGCATTCTGAGTGTGTACTGACCAGTTACCGGGTCTTTTTTAACGAGACGATTGTAAGCGTGGCCCAACTGTCCGCCCAGCGCCTTATAGCTGTCGGGACGGAACCAGGCTGGATTCTCACACTTTGGCTTAGTGGAATGTTCACCCCGGCGACGTTTTGTTGTTCCGCCTTTGTTTTCCTGGGGGACCAGGAATGAGCTTTCAATTCCCGCTTCGTAGTCCTGCCAGAAACGGACCTGCTCTTCCGGTGATAGTTCAGACCAGTGACGTTTGCTAATCACAGCAAGCTGCACTTAGCTTGCACTGTAAGAGTTGATATTTCCTTCTCATGGAATTAAACTCCATTTCAGGTAACAAGCATACCTGAAATAAATAAGCTCAAGGCTCTGCCTTGATGTCAGCCCCCGCTAATCTTCGCTGCCTGGAAAACACGAGATTACGGGGGTTTTCTTTATCTGAAATTTACGTTCTTGAACAAAATTTCAGCACCTCGTTTTCTGCATTTACAAATCGCGGAAAACTTGCCTGCAAATTTAGCAGCATGGGCGCAATCGATCAACGATGTTCAAGCCTGGCTCGTTTCCTTTTTGATTCAGCACACATCTCTGACTGCTTCAAAATCGTTTTCAGAACAGCTACTGAAGCCCCTTCTTTACTGACGTTCCCCATACAAAACCTTACAAAATCAGAAATTCAGAATTTTGTATATTCAAAAAAGTTTTTTTGACTGCATACACCCACTCACACGATCGAATAAACCACACAAACAGTATTATCTAGATTTTTAGATCGTACATCATTTAACAAACAGAATATTATTCTGTTTTTTAGATGTTATCCAGATCATTAGATCGCTCTTGTGGCATTGACAGGTTTTAAATGTCGCACACACAATACTATCCAGATGATTGTAAAAAGCTCGTTCATCGCGTTTTTTGTGCTCATTGCCTGGAAAATGAGCACTCTTTGACGCCCGTTAGAACGCTTGTCATCTCATGCTCTTTAACAACCCCGGACAGCGGTCATTGCCTAAAGCCCTGGCATAAGGAGGTTATTATTCGTGCATTTCAAGCACCGCTGGCATCTGTCAGCAACGGGCTACGTAACAGAGTGACGTGCCGCGCCATCTACACAGGTAACGACTCTTTATCCGCAAATATCATTCTGCATACTTAAACCCCCTTATTTGGTGAACTCGCGTTGAGTTAATCTCACTCACTCTCTCCCTGAGCAAGTCGTACAGGCTGCAACGCAGAAGTACACCAGATTTGCCAGTCTCCACTCCAGGTAAGGGGGTTTAGCTATGCATGATGATGAACAATCAGATAAAGAGCCTGTAGTGAGTGGCTGCAACTTTTCATAATTAGCTTATGACGCTGTATTCCGGGGATGTTTCTATTTCAGACAAACAACCGGGAGAAAATATGGCGCGTAAGTTAAAAATTAATCCTGTCATTCCTGAATGTGTGGCAGATTTGAAAGGATATCCACTCTATATCATCGTGGCCTATTGGGGATTAAGAAATAATAAAACGCTCACAACAACGGATGTTAGCCGTAATTTCCTTATTACACAGCAACAATCTTATGATGTGCTTACCTACATTTACCAGGAAGCACAGAAGCAGATAACAGCAACTAAACGAACACTATTTAACGAGCACAAAAGAAGAATTAGCGCGTTCAGGATTCTTGATATTGACAAAGGCATATTGCGCACACCCAAAAAAGAGATTGCATATGCCAGCTACGACAATATACCAACTGTCACAATGAAAAGTACCCGTTGTGAGATCCAGGATAGTTTTACAGAACTGCGCCGCTGGATGTGTTCAAGAAAGACAGGTGATCGAGTGGAGGTATTTTTGAATGCCTAAGTACCAAATAAACGCAACCATCAAAAAACCAGGTGGTGGCCCCGTGAAATGGACTCATTACAGCGACTTCCCTATGACCGCTGAAGAATGCAGAAAAAACTTCTCAAAAGAAAAAGAAGCAGGAAAGTGTTTTTCTGTTGATGTTCATATTTCAGATTTCATTTGCAAAGAGATACCTCCACAAAATGCAGGAAATACATATGGCTGATTTTGGTTCCACTAAACAAACCGTAACATTTGAAGAATGGCACGAGCTATTAATGGATTACGCAGAGTTACGCGGTGGAAATGCCGCCGATGCGGAAGCATGGCGCGGTGATTATGAAGCAGGAAAAACTCCGGTTGAAGCATATTGTGATGAATGGGGAGAGGATTAATCATGATTGACGCTATAATTACGCCAATAGTTACATCTATTCCGTTACTCTTATTAATTTTAGTCGCGCTGATATTCGTTAAATCTGCCGTCAAAATCGTGCCGCAAGGTAATGCCTGGACAGTGGAACGCTTTGGTAAATATACCCATACGCTTTCCCCCGGTCTTCACTTCCTGATCCCGTTTATGGACCGCATAGGTCAACGGATCAACATGATGGAAACCGTCCTGGATATTCCTAAACAGGAAGTTATTTCGAAAGACAATGCAAACGTAACTATCGATGCTGTTTGTTTTGTCCAGGTCATTGATGCAGCGAAGGCAGCTTATGAAGTCGATAATCTTGCATCAGCTATTTCAAATCTTGTTATGACCAATATCCGAACTGTCGTTGGTGGAATGAATCTCGACGATATGCTTTCTCAACGTGACAGCATCAATTCTAAACTGTTAACGGTTGTCGATTATGCGACTGACCCGTGGGGAATTAAGGTCACACGTATTGAAATTCGGGATGTTAAACCACCAAAAGAACTGACTGAAGCGATGAACGCGCAAATGAAAGCGGAACGAACTAAGCGTGCCCGGATTCTTGAAGCGGAAGGTATACGCCAGTCAGAAATTCTGAAGGCAGAAGGGGAAAAACAGTCTCAAATACTGAAAGCGGAAGGGGAACGGCAATCAGCATTTCTTCAGTCTGAAGCACGCGAACGTCAGGCAGAAGCGGAAGCTCGCGCAACAAAACTGGTGTCGGATGCAATCGCTGAAGGTGATGTTCAGTCTGTTAATTACTTTATTGCGCAGAAATACACTGAAGCACTCCAGGCAATTGGCACAGCATCAAACAGTAAACTGGTTATGATGCCGCTTGATTCAAGTAGCCTGGTGAGTTCGGTTGCAGGTATCAGTGAACTGCTAAAAAACGTATCACAGGATACTCCCAAAGTTGATATGAAACAGGCTCAACAATATTTGTCTTAAAAAAGATAGCGGACGGTGACAATATTATTTTAATCACCGTCCTTATCTTAACTCCTGAGTGAGCCATTAAAATGAAAACTTATACATGCATCATTATCATTTTGTATATAATTCCCATGTCAACATGGTTTTTTCTCCTTTCTATCACAAGAGATAATAATGAAAGAGAAAGACTACAGCATATTATCGACTCCATATTTCCAAGATGGCTAGACTGGGGATCTTCGACGCTCATGATAGCAACGATGCCTCTGCTTATATGGAGTTTGAATGGCATATTCTTCGGTTTATGTCTGTTGTTTAATGTATTAGCCGTTTGTTACCACCTTTATTATCTTTATTCACTCTCCGCCTTTTATCATGGAGATTAGCCATGTTATGGTTTACACTGTTTCTTCTGTGTATTGCACTTGAAATTATAACCGGAACGGGATGGTTACTCTTAATCAGTCTTGGTGCATTATCAAGCGCCATTATGGGCTTTTTTCTTCCGATATCACAAGAAGCCAATATATGTTTCTTTGCGTCAATCAGCATACTGGCGTCGATAATTAAGTTCTTCTATGACAAAAAACATAAGAAATTAGACACTCTCCTGGTGAACACAGGGCATTCACGTTTTAAAGGAAAAGAATTTACGCTCAGTGACGATATTGTTAACGGCAAGGGGCAATTACTCATTGGTGATACATTCTGGCCTGTTGAGACGTTACACAATGAAAACTACCCTGCGGGAACAAGAGTTATTGTTACAGACATGCAAGGAATAACTCTTAAAGTAATGACCATCGAAGACAAGAGTGAAAACAAGGAATAAATCATGCATCTTTCGTTGTTAATTCCGCTTACAGGAGCAGCGATGAATGCACTATGTATTTTTATTATCAGACTTCTGGATAAGGATTTTATTGAAGCCTACAAAAAAACGCTAAAAAACATTACTGCATTACATATTTTATTGATGGTGTTAAGTGTCACAGGAATAGTATGAGGAAAATTCAATGCGAAACGCAAATGAAGGTGTTTCTCTTTCAGAGATTGTAACTAAAGCCACATTACGCAAATTTGGTATTAGAGGTGTAAATAAATACGAGACATACACAGTCATAATAATAACTGTAGCTTTTTTTATCCTTGAATCAGCAGCAGGAAGGGCCAAAGATACATTTGCTGTGGCTGTAAAAGTATTAAGCTACATGCTCCCCTGTACGGCAATTATCATGGCTGTCATATGGATAATATTTTTCATCGGCGATAGACGAGAAAAGTTAAAACATGCAGAGCTGGACGTGATTAAGATAAAAGCTCGTCAAAAAATCTACGATCGCCTGCGTTACGTTGAAAATGAGCATATCGTTTTCGACCCGGTTACAGGTCGGGAAGTTCCGGCAGAACGGACTTGTATCAATGAACTTGTTGAAGCTCTCGCGATGGAAGCAACAACGTGAGAAGGTGACAGCCCCCTGAAGGATACGATGAAATGTACAGAAAAAAACATCACCTAATAAAAATATTTTTATTAAAAATGGCGTGCAATGTTTTTTCTTTCCTGCTGGGTGCTTTCATACTTTCAGCACCGTTTGTCTTATATACATTAACCGGTTCAGTTCTGAATGCCGTTATTCATTTCACCTTTTCTTTGCCTTTAGCCACCATATTACTGGTTTATGCTTATTCAGGCTTTGAAGAAAGCATTTATTTATTCATGGCATACAAATATGACTCAAGCAAAAGCTAATCTGAGAAAACTTCGCCGTGCACGTTATGTCCCCCCTCGAACAGTAAAGAAAAGCATAGCGAATACAGAACGTGTCGTTTCAAAAGCAATTACCGGCTGTGGTGTCTTCCGTGATATACCACAAGTAAAAATCAATCTCATCGAAACAAGGAAAATTTTACAAATCGAACTGGCTTTATCCATTGCTAACTTATCTGAGGCGAATCCAATTGAGATACGAAAAAAAATCAAAAGCATTGACCGACAATTATCTTCAACCTCAAAAATCAGAACTACATTATGAAAAAAAACGACGATTTAATCACTTTACCATCTCATAACAGCCACGCTCTCGATTACATCATTAAAAAAGCGTTTACACCACGTAAAACCAAAACATCGACAGCGACCCACAACGTTTATAGTTACAATAAAGAAGAATCCACATTAAATTTCCAAAAAATTGGAGAAGCAATTTTTTTCGGCACAGACCTGGTAATTAAGCTGAAGCCAAATATTAGTGCCTCTGGTGAACTCTTCATCTGCCAGAAGGACTAAGCTATGAACATTGTTTCAGAATTTCTTGAGAAAGTAACAACCATTGTTGAATCCACAGCGGCGACGAACGCCGCTAAGGTCGCACAGGCAATATCTCCTACATTTTTTGCGGCTATAGCCTTATACGTTATTTATCTAATATATGAAATCACGTATGCCCAACGTGACATCCTTATGAACGAGGTGACGAAGAATATCGGTGCATTCGCCCTGGTTGGTGCATTCACTTATTCAGCGCCTTATTACAGCCAGTTTGTTATTCCTTTTGTAATGCACGCTGGCTCCGACCTTTCTGCTGCTGTTACTGGAGGTTCAGGAACTGCAACCAGTGTTGATAATTTGTGGAACGCTCTATCTACGAATTTAAACAACTTCCTTGATACAAGTATGAGTATTTATGGAAAGTTCCAAATTGCTGAGAAAATGGGGGTTTATCTAGTATGGGGGATTGGCTATATCGGCGGAATGCTTCTCATCTATTACACTACTGTTTTCTTGACACTATCAACTTTCATGGTTGGAATTCTTCTTTCCGCTGGCATTTTATTCATTTGTTTCGCTCTATTTTCATCGACCAGAAATATGTTTACTGCATGGGTCGGCAGTTGTCTCAACTATATACTGTTAAATTTATTCTATAGCATATCATTTAGTTTCTTAATTAGTTTCGTTGAATCAGTTGTCCCTGTTAATGGAGATATAAAAC
Organism: Escherichia sp. WS547; assembly: GCF_046486065.1. Taxonomy (NCBI): domain Bacteria; kingdom Pseudomonadati; phylum Pseudomonadota; class Gammaproteobacteria; order Enterobacterales; family Enterobacteriaceae; genus Escherichia; species Escherichia sp. WS547. The sequence goes on from NZ_JBJQMA010000029.1 coordinate 35,241, forward strand.
TATCTATTGTAGTTTACTTTTTCCTTATTACTATTATTTCCATATTCCTTATAGAACAAGTTGGCACACTCTGTTCTACATTAACAGGTGGGGTAGGTATAAATGGCCTTACATCAGCCGCTAATGGCTTTGGAGGTAAGGTTGCATCTGGTTTTATGCGAGCATCAGGACTCCGATCTTTCACCAATGGATTTGCCAGCAAAATGCCAAATCCATTCTTTAATGCAGGAAGTCGTTCTGCATCAGCATTAGTTCAGGGATTAAACCGTGGAAGTAAACTTAAAGCGGGGTGATTAACATGAAAGATAAAGTATTATCATTTCTCTTTGCTGGAATAATTACCGTAACATCACCATCAATCTTTGCATCTGGTATTCCAGTAGTAGACGTTACAGCGATAGCTAAAACAGTTGAAGAAGGGCTAAATCGTGCCGCTGAAGCGGCAAGACAGCTTGAGCAACTCAAGCAACAATATGAACAGACCATAAGATACGCTGAAGAACAGAAGAAAAGACTCGAAGGCTTCACTGATTTCAGCAATGGCTTTGATAGCGCATCCAGCTATATGAAGGATTCTCTATCAACAATAACAAATAGTGCAAAATCAGATCTTAGCTCTTTGCGATCGCAATATGACTTATCAAGCAACATTGCAGAGACGCAACAAAAATATGATGCAATCCTGGCTAAGATCAAATTCTATGAAAATTTCAACAATGAAATGCAGGAAAGGGCTAAGAGATTAACCACGTTACAGAAGGAGTTCGCGTCAGCAGATACTCCGCAAAAAAAAGCTGACTTATCTAACCAATTGAATACAGAAAAATTGACAATGGAGCTACAATTGAAGCAATATGATATTGCAGAGAGACAGCTAATCGCGTCTGAAAATGCAAGACAAGAGGCTGTTAGTCGAGAAAAGTTTAAATTAATGATGCAATAGGTGTTCGAATGAAAAAATTCATAAGCACTTTAACTATCTTGTCATGCTTCCTTTTAGCTGCTTGTGAAGACAAAGTTTATGATGTCAGTTACTACACTGAACATCTTGAACAAGCCCAAGATGTTGTCGAAAAATGCAGCAAAGGGGATATGTCTGGTCAAAACTGCGAAAATGCGCGTGAAGCCATTCAAAAAGAGCAATCGGGTAAAGCATTTAAAAATATGATGCAATAATCCTTCATTAAAAACAGCTCGCAAAGCGGGCTTTTTTTGGCTGTACGCAGTGACCAGTTGATAAATAGTTCTAATGTTCGTGCTGCATTAGAACAACGCACAAAAAGAAGAGTACAAGAAGACAGTGCGGGATCTAATGGAACGTTTACAATAGAATCACCTTCCCTATAGCAAGGTGATTCTATTTAAAAGAATACCCGCCTCGTGCGGGTCTTATCTTGCTTAAAGATCTATGAAACCTCCGGCTTCGGGTATTAAACTATAACTTGCTTTGGCAAATATTGTTTCATTGACTTCATGGAATCTTATTTTCTCCGCCTGTTCATATGTTACAGGGAAGAACACGCCCCCTGGCTCATTAAACATCATAAAATCACCTTGCATTGCGTTACAATGACAACAATGATTCGCGTAATACTTCATTTTTGCTGTTTTGCTATGGGATGGATAATATAATTTTGAATACTCATTAATCCTTGAGAGAGCAGAGGTTGAAATTATTTCAATTTTCGTTAAATCAGTCCACCATACTCTACTGGTTAACCACCGATAAATCATATTTTTCTTTGAATCAAAATACTCCATACCCTTAGGGGAGGATGTTTCATACCATTCATCTAATATACAATCTTCCCATTCGGCAGGATCAACTCCCCAAATAACGTCTCTATACTTATACCAACGAGGTAAAAAAATACCAAACACAGGAGTTGTTTTCTTACAGCGCCAACAAGACTGGTGACTTTCCGCAATATAAAAACGTTGCGAAAAAACATTGTAATCATGTTCATTTAATTCTTTTATCCACCGAATAAAATAAATTGGATTTTTCCCCTGTGGAACAAACCATTTCCGTTGTTCTTGGTCCCATTGCGCCCCTTTTTGTTTAGCCAAATCCTTTTCTTCAAACGGAACATTTAAATAAAACCGCGCCATAGCCAACTTAACTCCAGTATTCTGTTCTGATGATGCACCAGGATAGATATCAAAACTAAACAAAGAGTGCAATTCCGCCTTTAATGGCTCATTCATACCCGCCTCGTGCGGGTTTTCTTTTGCCTGAAATATGGAGGAACACCATGAAATCCATCATTTTATCGATGGTTGCCGCAAGTGCTATCGCACTCTCTGCCCCCGTATATGCGTCTGATCCGTGTGCTTCCGTTCTTTGTCTGTACGGTAAAGCTATCGGTAGCGGCGGCGGGAGCGAATGCAAAAGCGCCGAAAAGGACTTCTTTAATATCATCAAAAAGAAAAAGGGATCTATTCGCTGGAGCAAAACCTTTGATGCCCGAAAAGCGTTTCTTAATCAATGCACGACCGCAGACCCTGCGGCGATCTCAAAAATCATGAGTAAGTTCGGACGTTCCTGGGGTTAACCATGAAAAAGATCATTATTATTCCCACCACATTATTGCTGAATGCGTGTTCCCATGCCCCTGAACCCGCACAGGCAAAAGGAGGTTGGTATGAACTGAATACCACAATTGAGCAGGTAAGGGCAGACACATACTATAACGGGGTGGTCCTTCAGCAGCCCGTGTCACAGCCAAACAGCACTGTTCAATACAGCAATGATAATTATCTCAAAAAGGAAGCCATAAACGTAACTCCCGCGCCTCGTATTGCAGAAACCGTAAAACCACGTTCTGAGCAATCAGCGACAGCGCCAAAAAACCAGGGCAGCAATAATAGTTTTCTGAAGCCAACAACAAACAGCATAACTTCATCTGGTGAGATAAAAACAGCAGCCAAAGGAGCAACTGAACAGCATTCTGAACAACCAGCACTCCCTCCCGCAAAGCCAATCAGTAGCAACAACCATCAGGCACAAACGGCACAAAAGACTGATCAGCAGACAAAACCGCGTCCTGAACAACCACCGCTAATGTCAAAAAGCGGTTTTCTGAAAAAAAACGCTAACAACGCTGTTCCGGCCACCACGCTTACAGGCCCATCAACACCTGAAAAGCAAATTTACTTTGTTCGCCATGATGGTAAAGGCTCGCTGCAAAAAGCATTAAAAGAAATTGTCCCATCGGACTGGACGGCTGAAATATCCCCGGAGGTAACGAAAACTTTCCGTCGCACGATATCCTGGCAGGGCAACGATCAATGGCCTTATGTCCTGGATAAAATGCTTCGCAACTACGGTCTGACGGTAATTAAGAACACCGAAAAAAGACATCTTCTGATTGATTTTCAACAACAGAAAGGGAAAACATCACAAAAAGCACCTGTATCTCCTGACAAAACCCCTGCATCTCCTGTCAGGACACCAGTTTCCTCTGACAAGTTACCTCAAAAATCGCTAACGCCTGTCACCGTTCCGCAAAAACAGACAGAAAAACTCACCTGGAATCTTAAAAAAGGTTCGACGCTGCGGGATGGCCTCACAGAATGGGCGTCAAGTTCGCCGTGTGGTAATTCAACCTGGAATCTTGTATGGGATACTCCTGTGAACTACAGAATAGATGCTCCTCTTATTTTCCGGGGAAACTTTGAATCTGCATTAAAAGATACGCTGATGCTTTATCTTTCAGCAGATAAACCGTTATACGCATTCAGGAATATTGCACAATGCGTAATCACAATTAAAGACACACAACAGGAGTAATCGCTATGGGTTGGTTCTTCAGCTTGCTCCTGATATTCCTGTCAATAGGCAGTTACTATCTGACAGATAACAATAACCAAACCATACAGCGAATGAAGTTGCTTCCTGCAAAACAGGAAGCAATTGAATTTGTCCATTTCGCAAATGTTATCAATGACTATCTTTATAAATATCCAGACAAACGTAATTCAGGAGGAACGTTAACATCTGAGCAAATCGGTATAACACCCGTTTATGATATTCATCATATTATTTACGGTAAGCGAGTTTATATCTGGTCTGCCGATACAGAAGGTCTGATGTCTGCTTTGCAGCAGCAAACAAAACATTCAGCAATGTTAGGAAAAGTAAAAAATAAGAAGATTGTCGATAATCAGGGGAATGATATGGGCGTTCCCGTTCCTTCCTCCATTCCAGAAGAGGCTATTGTACTCATTAACTAAATATCCCCTGACAAGGGGATTCTGAACTGGAGTCTGCATATCCGACACATCATTATGTGGGCCGGATATATCGCTACGGCGCGGACTTCAGTCCAGAAAATCTTTACCGGAGATACCCATGCAGGATAATGATGATGTCAGCGAGCTTGATATTGCCACTCGTGAAGTCCTTATCTTACGATGCAATCTTATTCAGCTTGCTTCTGAATATATAAAAATAAATCCTCTTAAAAACACCCGAATCTACACAGATTTAATTCATCGTTCAGCAGATGTTATCAAAAATATCGAACAAGGTAACATCCAGAATAAACATAATTATCTGTCACAGGATGTAAAACATACGCTTGTTTTATACGACCTGTACAAATCAGACTTTGAACAATGTCCGGGGGCAAAATCCCTTATACCTGTCAGGGAAAAAATTGTCTCGCTGAAAGAACTTCTTTCCGGCGCTAATGAGCTGGACAGTATCGTTCGTCGCCCCCGCAGGAAAAAACGATCTTCACGAATTTAATATCAGGAGATAAATCCCTTATGCAGTTATCAGCGGCTGTTCTGGCAGCACTGATAAGTCAGTGTGCCCCTGATGTATCACCCGATACGATGAATGCCCTGATTATGACTGAATCAGGGGCTAATCCATATGTAATAGCGAATGTTTCTGACGGAACAAGTAAGTATTTTAAAGATGAAAAAGGAGCTATTGAATATGCAGAAAAATTAACAGCAGAAAATAAAAGGTTTAGTGCAGGTCTGACACAGATATACAGCAAAAATTTCCCATCACTCAATCTGACTAATAAAACAGTTTTTGACCCGTGTACAAATATAAAAGCAGGAGCGGCAGTCCTGACGGACAATTATCTGAGACAAAAGGAGGGTAGTAGTAATCAAAAAATTCTCCGCGCTTTATCTTTGTATTATTCGGGTAACGAATCAACAGGATTTATAAAAGAAAAGAAATTTAACAACACTTCTTATCTGGAACGGGTTATTCGTAACGCGAATAACTATATCGTGCCATCAATCCGTGAAAAAACTGATGAATCAGAAATAACCCCCCCGAACGATGAAGAGAAAACATCACCGGACTGGGATGTTTTTGGAGATTTTAGTTAATGAAAGTCAAATCAACTTTGCAGTATTTTATTCTGGCGTTTTTCCTGTCACTAACTGCCTCCGTTGCCTATGCAGGTGGACTCGACACCGCAACAAATACCATGACAGAACTTAAGACATGGGCATTTAGCTTTGGTGGTGTTTGTGCTTTGTGTTACCTGATCTATAACGTCATCATGGCATTCATGGAGAAGAAAAGCTGGTCTGATGTAGGAATGGCGCTTGTCTATTGTTCCCTCGCTGGCGGTGCACTTTACGCCGGGAACTGGGCGCTGGAACTCTTCAAATAAGTAATCCATATATACAACTGTGCCGCATATTTACCTTATGTGTGAATTGCGGCTTTTTTCATGGTGAGTTATGGACAAAGTAAATGAACATGTCAGTGAGTCATTCATGACTTATAACGGGTTTAACCGTCCTGCGTTAATTGCTGGTATACCCTTAATGTTGTTATTGTTCACGGCTTTTTTCGCTGTTCTGACAGGCTTCCCCGCTATTTTCCTTTGGGGTATAAAAGGGATAATTATTCCTGTCATATGTGCGCTGTTTCTTTTTATAGTAAAACTGGCCTGTGAAAATGACTCAAACGCACTAAGAGTCATCCGTTTAAACCTTATGGGGCTTTTGTTAAAAATCCGCCACAGAGATTTAATTATTGGTTATTCATCTGTCAGGTAACATATATGCACAAAATCAAATTAAAAAACAGTGACAATATGGATGTTGCTCGTGAATATCCCGATTATCGCTTCCATATAACAGACAGTATTATCTTTACTTCTGACAGGAAAATGCTGGCTTCACTTGTTGTAGCAGGCATTCCATTTGAGACAGAGAACGATAATGTTCTTACAAATTTATTTAACAGCGTTAAAAACTTCCTGATTGGGTTAGGAAAGGAAGGCGACCTGTATTTATGGACTCATCTTATCAAGAAAAGAGCAACCATCAATGGAGAATGGAATTTTGACAATGATTTTCTAAGCAGGTTTTCAAAAAAATACCTTGCTCTGTTCACATCCAGCGCATTCTATAAATCAACATGGTATCTGACATTTGGGATACCCTACGATGATGTTGATACCGGAATCGAGCGCATGAATGAAATGACACAACAGGCGCAAAAAGCACTTCTACCATTTAACGCTTCTTTATTATCCGTTTACAATACTTATATTAGTGAGGTGGCAGACTATCTATCACTATTGCTAAATGCAGAACACAACATGATTCCTTTATCATCCACCCCCTTATCATCCAGCATTTGTGATTCTGAATGGTATTTTGGTGCTGATGTTCTTGAACTGCGTAACAACGAATCGGATAGTAAAAAATTCGCAACGAATTATATTTTGAAGGATTTCCCGATAGAAACAACCCCCGGACAATGGGATTTCCTTCTCAAACAACCCTATGAATTTATTCTTACTCAATCCTTTATTTTTGAGTCACCAACAAAAACCCTGAAGAATATCGATTCACAGTTAAACAAACTACAATCAGCTAATGATGCAGCCAAAATACAGCAGGAAGAACTCGAAGCTGGTAAAGAAGCGGTCGCAGCCGGAATTACGTTGTTTGGTTCACTACACTGCGCATTAACGGTATTCGGTGATACACCAGATCAGGCCAGAAGCAATGGTATAAAGCTCTCTGCTGAGTTTATTACTTCGGGTAAGGGATTCCGCTTCAGTCGCGCCTCACTCGCATCACCTTTTGTTTTTTTCAGTCATATGCCGCTGAATAAGAGGCGTCCACTGGATACCCGAAGAACAATTACCAACCTGGCCTGTCTGATGTCTTTTCACAATTATTCCTCCGGGAAAAAATCAGGCAATCCTATTGGTGATGGCTCCGCCATAATGCCTTTAAAAACGGATTCAGGCAGCGTTTACTGGTTCAATACACATTACAGCCCACCGGAAAAAAATGTTACCGGACAAAAAATTGCCGGACACGCAATGTTTCTTGGCGCAACAGGCACAGGGAAAACAACATTTGAAGCAACAGCCAGCGGCTTTCTTCAACGCTTTGACCCTTTAATGTTTGTTGTGGATTACAACCGTTCTACCGAACTTTTTGTCCGCGCATACGGAGGGAGCTATTTCACGTTGCAGGAAGGTATCTATACAGGCTGCAATCCGTGGCAACTGGCAGAAGGCCCGGAATCTCCCGTCTGGCACAGACTTCTCGCATTTCTGAAACGCTGGACACAGGTTCTGGCACGAGACAATCAGGGCAACCCCTGTTCTGATGAACATGGCATTGAATTAAACGCTGCCGTGGAAAGCATTATGCGAATGCCTGTCGAAGAACGCCGGACAGCCCTTCTTCTCGATATAGTCAGTCCTGAACTTCAGACGCGTCTCGCCAAATGGTGCGACAACGGCGAATATGCCTGGGCGGTGGATTCCCCCCGGAATACCTTCAATCCACTGCATCATAAAAAAGTGGGATTTGATACAACCGTTGTCCTGGACACAAAAAACGGTATTCATCCTGCCTGTGAACCTTTACTCGCGGTCCTGTTTTTCTACAAAGAAATCATGCAACGCGGCGGCAATCTGATGCTCTCCATTATTGAAGAGTTCTGGATGCCAGCAAACTTTCCCATGACACAAAGCATGATTAAAAGCGCACTGAAAGCGGGGCGCATGAAAGGTGAAATGATGTGGTTAACATCACAGTCCCCGGAAGACGCCATAAACTGCGCAATTTTTGCGGCGCTGGTACAACAAACCGCAACGAAAATTCTCCTGCCCAATCCCGATGCAAAATGGGAAGGATATAAAGAAATTGGGCTTACTGAAAAAGAGTTTGAAAAACTCAAAGAACTGACGAAGGAGTCAAGGACCATGCTCATCAAGCAATCTGGCTCTTCTGTTTTCGCCAAAATGGATTTGTTTGGATTCGATGAGTTTATCCCCGTGCTTTCTGGCTCTGAAACTGGCCTGTCTATTTTTGATGAGATTATTGCTGAAAAAGGAGATGTAGCTCCTGATATCTGGATACCAGAACTCCTGAAACGCCTGAACGGTTAATTTCTCTGTTTTATACAGAACGGAAAACAATATGAAAATCCCCCTCATAATTGCCTCCGCGCTATTAATTAGTGCATGTTCTCACACCCCCAATCCTGTGCAGAAAAAAGGGGGATGGTTTGAGTTAAACACAGCAATTGAACAGATCAAAGCAGGTGATTATTAATGGAAAACACAAACTATTATGAACATTCAAAAAAAGAAGCCTCCAAAAAGAAATTTGAAGAAAAGAACGAAAAAAAGGATTATTTCAAGGCCATACGTGACTTTGAGCGTAGTGAAATTGAAATCATAAAGAAAAAGGCAAAAACATTTACCATTCTCGCCATTGGTGAATTTGTTGTAATTTGCATTCTTGGTTTCGCAATAGCCTCCCTTGCTCCATTAAAAACCGCTGTACCGTTCCTTGTGCGAGTGGATAACAGCACTGGATATACTGATATTGCCCCTCAATTATCTGATGCTAAGGAAAGTTATCAGGATGTTGAGACTAAATATTTCCTGTCAAAATATCTCATTAACTATGAAGCATACGACTGGCAGACTATCCAGGAACAGGCCGATACAGTAAAAACAATGTCTTCCCAAAAGGTGTTTTCAGCTTATGACACCATGATTCGTGCTGATTCCTCACCACTGAACATTCTGAAAAACAACTACAAAATTAAGGTCCAGATTAATTCAGTAATCCTTCTAAGGAAGGATATGGCGCAGGTGCGTTTCAAAAAAATGGTACTGGATTTATCTGGTAAACCCGCCCCCGGATACAGAGCAACAGAGTGGATTTCGACGATTTCTTTTGACTGGGATAAAGATATCAAAACAGAAAAAGAGCGCCTTGTGAATCCGCTGGGACTGCAAGTTCTGAGCTACCAACCTGATCCAGAGGTTATAAAATGATGCTTAAACGCACTACTGCGATAGTTCTTTTGTCGATGCTACAAGTACCTGGTGCTTTAGCAGCTATGTACGGCACACCATCGGAACGAGACGGGCGTATTCAGACCGTAGATTATAACGAGCAGGATGTATTTAATGTGCGCGTAAAAGCAGGCGCACAAACAACAATTAAGTTCGGACAAGACGAAACAATAAAAGATGTCGGAATTGGTGATCCAGAAGCCTGGTCAGTATCGGTCAGGGACAACACTCTGTTTCTGCGTCCAAAAGCAGAAGAACCGGATACAAACGTTACCGTTCAGACCAATAAGCATATATATCCTCTTTACCTGATATCAACCACGAAACAACCCACGTATATTCTGCGTTTTAATTATCCGAAACCACCGTCAGCTACCGTAATGACTGAAAAGCCATTTCCATGCACTGATGGTGGAATAATTAATGGTCATTATCAACTCAAGGGGGACAAATCAATTTTCCCTTATCAGGTATGGGATAATGGCGAATTTACATGTATGAGATGGACTAATAAACAGGAAATTCCGGTCCTTTATCGTGTTGATGCCGATGGAAATGAACATCTGGTTAACGGAGACAGAAATAAAAACACAATGGTTTACTATGACGTGGCTGAAAATCTCCGTTTGCGCCTGGGTGATCAGGTTGCAGATATCAGAACATCATCAATCGTTAATCGTCCGTGGAATAAAAAAGGTACGTCAAACGGAAAAACACGAGTAGAGAAGTTCAGCTATGAAAAATAAAGATGATGAAAAAAATAATGACGCGGGAAATCGCGGAATTATCGAAGTAAAAGGTAAAGCAGCACCAAAAAAAATATTAATCCTCATCATATTACTGATTGCCGCGTTATTTGTGATCATTATCTTGTTTAAAGTTCTTTCACGAGAACAGGTCGTTCAGCAAACACCTCTTGAGAAGTCTGACGAGACACTGGTCACAAATACCAACAATGGCGTTTCACTGACAACAATGATGAAAAACATCGAAGAAAAGGAAAAACTCGATGCCGCTAACCGCAGGAAAGCACAGGAGGAGCAAGAACAGAAACAGGCAGACAATGCCCCGTCAGCGCCAGCATCACAAAAGGCCGATCAAACAGCCGTCAATGTGATAGCCAACGGCACTCCCCAAACCGCCAGTGGAGATCCAAACCAACCACAACCATTGCCAAAATCCGTCCGACAACTGATGGGCGACACAATGGTGAAGATCGACAATCAGGAACAAGGCGAAAAAAACCAGGAAAGAGATGATTTACAGGGCAGTCAGTACGCAGACGGAAAGGTATCCCCTGTGCTGAACCGCCGATATCTGTTATCTGCGGGAACAGCATTATCCTGTGTGCTCAAAACGAAAATCGTAACCTCTTATCCCGGTATCACAATGTGTCAGTTAACACGAGACGTCTGGTCGGATAACGGCGAAGTGCTTCTTGCCCGTAAAGGAGCATTACTGATCGGGGAGCAGAATAAAGTCATGACACAGGGAGTAGCCCGTGTGTTCGTTAACTGGACAACGCTCAAAGATGAAAATGTCAATGTGCGCATTGGCGCACTTGGCACTGACAGTCTGGGTGCTTCCGGCCTTCCTGCATGGGTCGATAATCATTTTGGTCAGCGTTTTGGTGGTGCATTGCTGCTGTCATTACTTGGTGATGGTTTAGATATTCTGAAAAACAGCACGCAACAAACAGGCTCAAACAGCAATATCACCTACGAAAACACATCTGACGCAACAAAAGAAATGGCAAAAACAACGCTGGACAATACGATAAATATTCCCCCCACGGCATATATTAATCAGGGGACTGTATTGTCTGTTATTGTTCCGCGAAATATCGACTTTTCATCCGTATATGAACTTCAGTAATTCAGTAAAGCAATTGATATGAATAACATCAGAGATACCAGTAATACATCACAACCACGAGATAACAGTAAAACCGCAAGACGATATCTGGATATGACGGGTATCCAGTCTGTTCTTAATATTGAACATGTCACAGAAATATCTGTGAATAAGCCAGGAACAATATGGTTTGAAGGGAAAAATGGCTGGGAATCTAAAGATGCGCCAGACGCGACTTTTGATAATTTAATGACACTTGCCAAAACTCTGACGAACTTATCAAAGATAAAAATACCACTTAGCCATGATAATCCCATTGTATCGGTAGTTCTTCCCGGTGGGGAACGTGGACAAATCATCATTCCACCTGCAACAGAAAATAACAGCGTTGTGATATCTATCCGTAAGCCATCATTAACGCGCTTTACTATAGATGATTATGTCCGAACAGGGCGTTTTGATAATGTCAGGATTGCGACGAAACACGAAGCCATCCTGACTGAACGGCAACGCTACCTGTATGAATTATCCCGGCGTCCAGATGGTCAATCTAAAGCTCGATTTTTAAGAGAGGCAGTTAAAGACCGTCTTAATTTTTTAATCGTCGGTGGGACTGGCTCCGGTAAGACAACTATAGCAAAGGCAATTGCAGATATCTTTCCACCTGAACGGCGTTATATAACCGTTGAAGATGTACCGGAAATGTCTCTGCCGCTGCATCCAAACCATATCCGGCTTTTCTACAAAAAAAATACCGTTGAAGCGAAGGAAATCATTGAAGCGTGTATGCGATTAAAGCCAGATCACATCTTTCTTGCTGAACTTAGGGGTAACGAAGCATGGAGTTATCTGGAGGCGCTTAATACAGGGCATGAAGGCTCAATCAGTACCATTCATGCTAATAATACTTATGCCTCATTTTCACGACTGGCAAGTATTGTAAAACAATCTGATGTTGGTATGACTGTTGATATGGACCTCATCATGCGCACGATAAAAACATCAATTGATGTCATTCTTTTTTTCAACCATACCAGAATGACTGAACTGTATTACGAACCCGAAGAAAAAAATCGTTTTTTGAGCACAATGTAAATTGTGGAGATAACTATGAATGCAAAAAAGATGGGGGGGTTAATTCTCTTCCTGTTACTGCTTCTTGTGGGTGTGCTTATAGCCTCAAACTATCTCGGTGGATACACAGCATTAAGATATTCATCCGTTGATATGTCTTTGCTCAAGTGGGATACATTCCATTCTGTAATCTCAACATTTTCTGGCAACCCACAATATAAAAAACTCGTTTTTATGGCATGGTTTGGATTCAGCGTTCCATTAATATTCTTTGCCATATTCATGTTAATTGTCGTGATTGGGATTATGCCTAAAAAAGTCATCTACGGTGACGCCCGGCTCGCAACTGATATGGACCTGAGTAAATCAGGTTTTTTCCCGGATAAAAAATCACCTTACAAACATCCACCAATACTCATCGGTAAAATGTTCAAGGGGAGATACAAAAAACAATTTATTTATTTCGCCGGACAACAATTTTTAATTCTTTATGCCCCGACACGTTCTGGTAAAGGGGTGGGGATTGTTATCCCCAACTGCGTAAACTATCCAGGAAGTATGGTCATACTGGATATCAAACTTGAAAACTGGTTTTTATCAGCCGGATTCAGGCAAAAAGAATTAGGGCAAAAATGCTTTCTCTTTGCGCCCGCCGGATACGCGGAAACTATCGACCAGGCAATTAAAGGACAGATACGCTCTCACCGCTGGAATCCTCTGGATTGCGTCAGTCGCAGTGATTTACTTCGTGAAACGGACCTGGCAAAAATTGCCGCAATCCTTATCCCGGCAAGTGATGATCCTATATGGTCTGATTCTGCACGCAACCTTTTTGTCGGGTTAGGGCTTTACCTGCTGGACAAGGAGCGTTTTCACCTGGACCAGAAAGCCAAAGGTCATAATGCACCGGACGTCCTTGTTTCCATCAGCGCCATACTGAAAACGTCGATTCCCGATAATGGAAAAGATCTCGCCGCATGGATGGGACAGGAAGTTGAAAATCGTAGCTGGATTAGCGATAAAACAAAATCATTCTTCTTTGAGTTCATGTCAGCACCAGATCGCACAAGGGGAAGTATAAAAACGAACTTTTCATCACCACTGAATATATTCAGCAACCCTGTTACTGCTGAAGCGACGAATTTCAGTGATTTTGATATCCGGGATATTCGTAAAAAACCCATGTCAATTTATCTTGGTCTGACACCGGATGCCTTAATCACTCATGAGAAAATTGTAAACCTTTTCTTCTCATTACTGGTTAATGAAAACTGTCGTGAACTGCCGGAACATAACCCGGACCTGAAATACCAGTGCCTTATTCTCCTGGATGAATTTACATCAATGGGTAAATCGGAGGTCATTGAACGCGCTGTTGGTTTTACAGCAGGTTATAACCTTCGCTTTATGTTCATTCTTCAGAATGAAGGACAAGGGCAAAAAAGCGATATGTACGGTCAGGAAGGATGGACCACATTCACTGAAAACAGTGCTGTTGTGCTTTACTATCCGCCGAAATCAAAAAATGCTCTGGCTAAAAAGATTTCAGAAGAGATTGGGGTGCGTGATATGAAAATATCCAAACGCTCAATATCCAGTGGTGGTGGTAAGGGAGGAAGTTCACGTACACGGAATGATGATGTAATAGAGCGCCCGGTTCTTCTTCCTGAAGAAATTGTGTCTCTCCGGGATAAGAAGAATAAAGCCAGAAATATTGCAATCCGTGAAATTATAACCAGTGAATTTAGCCGACCATTTATTGCCAACAAAATAATCTGGTTTGAAGAACCAGAGTTTAAACGCCGCGTGGATATCGCCCGTAACAATCATGTTGACATTCCAAACCTGTTTACACAAGAAGTCATGGATGAAATAGCAAAAATTGCAGAAATTTATCTCCCTAAAGCTGGAGGAAAAAAAGTCATGGTTGCCGGAGGCAATGTGATTACTAATCCAGACCTTGATAATCACGATAAAACAGACGTATCTGAATAATCCTCGCAATAAAGATACTATTGATTAGCAAAGACAGGATTCTATTATGAGAATAAAACACTCGAATATGATAAATATGAATATGAATATGAATATGAATATGAATATGATGAAAGAAGCCATTGATGTTTTGATAAACTCTGAAAAACATATTCTGATTATAGGCGAAACTGGAACTGGAAAATCAACACTTTTAGCAGAATTGCTAATCAATGACACTGACGTTAAATATTTTGATTTCTGTGATATTTATAAACGCCATGAACACCTTCCCCTTCTAAAACACCATTATCTTTGCGATGAAAATTTTGATTATTTTGACTTTTTATCTGCACCTGAAAAAACGTTGGTTCTTAATAGTGTAGCCATCGGTAACAACTTACGGGAATCAAAAGTTGTTCAGTTTATTGTTCGATTTATTAAAACAGCCAGGAAACGTGGCAAACGTCTTATTGTTGTCACGACTCCTTCAGATGGCGGCGTGCAGATACAAAACCTTTTCGACACAGTTATATCGTTAACCCGCTCTCACGATGAAATAGGATGCACAGTTATCATTCCAGTACCGGAGTTAATTAAATATGAATAAAAAATTGCTTTGTTTATTAATATCCTCTTTTTTATTATCAGGCTGTGCAAACTTCAAAAAAATCAATACTAATGAACTTGCAGCCGAAAAAGACGCACAAAAAGCGACTGAATACGCGAAAAAAATTCGTAATAACCCGGTTATCCAGGACTCAACAAAACAATGGATTAATACAACGCCAATTATTGAAAAGCAGGTAAAGCAATCAGCGCCGCCCTGCCCGATTGTGATTAATACTCGTTCAGATATTGAGCTACGCCAGATCGCACAACGCATCACACAAACCTGTCATATCCCGGTACGAATCAGCGCCGATGTCTGGACCTATCTGAACGGTACAGGCACTGGCTCAACACAACAAATGACAGGATCAATTCCAGCACCGGATGCAAATGGAATGGTTCCTCTGGCGTCAGTAGGCAGTCAGCCAGTAAAAGTCTCTTCTGGCGGTACATCACTCCCGGAACTGAATATCTCCGGGCTTCCTGCCCTACTGCAAACCGTATCCTCACGGCTGGGAATATCCTGGAAATACGATAAAGGTCGTATCACATTCTTCTATCTGGAAACGCGCTCATTCCCGATCACATATATGGACAGCAATGTGGCATACAACTCAAAAGTTGTGAGCGGCACAATGTCTTCCAGCGGCAGTACCGGCTCTACCAGCTCTGGCGGTATGACTGGCGACGCATCAAATACGCAAACTACAACCGTGGAAATGAAATCATCGCTGTACAACGACCTGAAAAGCGAAGTTTCCTCAATGCTGACACCAGGCACAGGGCGCATGTATCTGTCCACTGGTTCACTGACAGTAACAGATACCCCGGATGTACTGGACAGCGTTCAGGAGATTGTGAACAAGCGCAATAATGAAATGAGTCGTCAGGTTGTGCTGAACGTTGAAATCCTGAGTATCAAGAAATCAAGCCAGGAACAGGCGGGAATCGACTGGAACGCAGTATTTAATGATGGTCATCTTGGTCTGAGTCTTGGTGGCTCATTTGGTAATGCCGCCGAGAATGTTATTACCAGTGGTGTATCCATCGTGGACGGTAAGCTGGCTGGCTCAAAAGCATTTCTGAAAGCCCTGTCGTCACAAGGCAGCGTCAGTGTCGTAACGCAAAACTCCGCTGTGACTAAAAACCTGACGCCCGTCCCTATGCAAATTGCCAATCAGCAGGGCTTCATTGAAAGTGTCACAACCGATTCCACCGCCAATGTGGGATCATCCACGTCACTGAATGCGGCAACAATAACGACCGGATTCAATATGACTCTGCTTCCATACATTCAGCCGGATTCACAAAACCTGCAATTGCTGTTCTCAATGAGTCTGTCTGACAAACCTACTTTTGAGGTGTTCGAAAGTGGCGGCAGTAAAGCACAAACACCGAATGTGGATTTGAAAACAATTAATCAGACTATTGACCTGAAATCAGGCCAGACAGTTATTCTGAGTGGATTCCAGCAATCAAACCGGAAAACCAGTAAGCAAGGTGTAATAACCCCCTCCTTCTTTGGACTTGGGGGTGGCATTAACAGCGAAGACGGCGACACGATTCTGGTCGTTTTGATTACACCAAATGTGCTTAATTCCGGCTCCAGTGCAGTAATAAAAAATGTGAACTAATTAACTGAAAACTCCCTGAAAAAACACAGGGAGTTTTTTTGGAGGTCACTTTGTCTGAGAATAATCAGAATAACCGGAATTTCACTTCGGTTATTAAAAACAAGCGTGCTTTTTTCTCCGGTCTGGACTGGAAAACGCTTCCTTCAGAAGAAAAGAATGCGCGTACATTCGCAAGAAAAAACGACGCTGAATATTTTCTCTCCTGTCAGTATCAGGATTCAGAAAATGAAACCAAAACGATGGTGGCATTTATCAGAAAAGAGGATCTTCCCACAGGGGCGTCCTCATTCTGGTCACTGGCACTGATGATAAAACCCCTCATCGAACCTGACGGATACGCTATCTGCGAACTCGGTGATCTTTATGGCTTTGTTTCCTGCGTCAATAACGTTCTCGTCAACGATGTTGTAGGTAACAAAAGTCAGATCATGAGTGCTCTGACAACATTTCTTGAGTTTAATGAAACACCAGAACCCGGCTGGAAACTATACCAGCCTGAATCATGGGATATCAGCCAGGCACTCCCCTCACTCACTCTGTCTGCGTTGATTGACGTAAAAAAACCGCCGAAAGAGGCGGCGTTTACTCGCGTATCCCGAAAACGTCAGTTCATGATTTATGGCGGAAGTGCCATTCTGGCCATACTGCTCTGGAACGGGATCACCATGTACCAGGAATACCGGGAAAAAGAAGCTGCGGCAGAAGCTGCACGTCTTCGTCTGGCAAAAGAAATGGCAGACAAACAGGCAATACAGATTGCCCCACCGTGGCAACATTTACCTGAAATAAAACCATTTATTGATAAATGCATTGATAAATGGGATGCACTGCCCTTATCGATCGCCGGATGGCGTTTTGACCTTGCTGAATGCAGCACATCCGGTAATGACGGGCTGTTACGCACATCATATAAGGAACTGAGCGGCGTTACGGTCGAGGACTTCAGCACACGGATACGAGAAATATTCCAGGGGACAACCACAGCAACTTTTGTATTGCCAGAAGGCAGCGCCGGGGGATTTTCTCTTCCTGTCAGTTTTGACGTTTCACCTGATCCAATTACCCCGGACACATTGCCACAGGCAACAGATATTCAGGAACGCCTGACAACATTTGCACAAAAAATGAGGTTAAAACTCACCTGGCAGGAAATTGAAAACACAAAAACAGATGAAGAAGGCCGTCCAATAATTCTCCCGTGGAACGAGTATGAATTAATGATTCAGACCAGCACCCCGCCTTCAATACTTTTCGCTAACTTTCATGAACCTGCCGTTCGCTTCCAGTATGCAGGAATAAAACTGGAAGAAGGAAGACTGAATTATGAGATTAAAGGTGCATTCTATGTTAAAAATAATTAAACCAACGATTATTTCTGTCTGTTTTTTCAGTTCACTTGCTTACGCAACAGAATCTGAAAGCACGCCAAAAGACGAAATAAAATATTCATCTCCGACCATTTTACAGGTAGAGCAGATTCAGGCTGAAACGGTAATTTACGAAGCAAAGCTGGCGCGTC
Organism: Escherichia sp. WS547; assembly: GCF_046486065.1. Classification (NCBI taxonomy): domain Bacteria; kingdom Pseudomonadati; phylum Pseudomonadota; class Gammaproteobacteria; order Enterobacterales; family Enterobacteriaceae; genus Escherichia; species Escherichia sp. WS547. The sequence goes on from NZ_JBJQMA010000029.1 coordinate 53,231, forward strand.
AGAAGGCTGTCAGTGAATTGCGTAATCTTGATTTGAATGGTGTAGCGTCCGCAACGCCAGCAATAACGCCCTCTTCCGGGTATTCTTCTCTTGCAGATACCGATATACCAGCGCAACGTGTAGCCGCTAAATCACTTCGTGTTATTGAAATATTTGGTACACCACAACAAATGTCAGCACGAATTTCTCTCCTGGACGGGTCAGTAACTGATGTCAAGGTCGGGCAAAGTATTCCTGGTACTTCTTATAAGGTGGCATCAATCACCGGTAATGGCGTCTGGATTCAGAATGGTACAGAGAAACGCCAGCTTATTCTTTAATGCTATTGAAAGAGACGACACATAATGTTTTTTTCTGACGCAGACTATCCCGGAAAAGATATTTCTGATGTTGTATACGTCAGTATATCTGAAAAAGACGATAAACCTGTTCATGTTTATATCGCTGATAACAGTAAAGGACAGCGTGCTGTTCAGGCTTATATTGGCACTCTGAATGTTAAATATCCCGGAAAGGTAAATATAACCTGGACCACTCTTGATGTTATCGCATCCCGCTACCAGGACAGCGAAAGAAGGTCTGATTCAAACTCATCACAACACTTAAACAGCAACCAGGAAAAGGTCATTAGCTACCTGGCGAAAGCAAACAACCTGGGAAGTTCCGATTTGCACATCACACCTGGTCGGGACGGTTCCGAGTTCACTTATGTCGAAGCACGCGTGCATGGGGAACTGGAAATTCTGGATGTCATCCCGCGTAAAGAAGGGCTGGAATTGCTGGGTGCTGCCTATTCTGGAATGAGCGATGTTATCAAAGGTACGCAGTTTGACCCGGCAATACCGCAGGATGCACGTATCGCAGAGAATTTTCTGAAGCCTGTAAATCTTTTTGGGGCGCGCTATTCGCATTATCCGTGCGTGGGTGGTGTGTACGCGGTCTTCCGCCTGATTAAAGATGACAGCGAGGATATTCCCACTTTCGAAGAACTTGGCTACATGCCACAACAAATCCAGACAATCAGGCGAATGTTACAACGCCCGGAAGGAATTATCGTTTTATCCGGCCCTACAGGGTCCGGTAAGTCAACGACTCTGAGAACGGCTTCAGAAGCCTATCTGAGCACGTTTGGTTTCAACCATAACGATAATATGCGTCTCCCCCGAAAACGCCTTTTCACCATTGAATCACCGCCGGAGGGCCGCATTCCCGGCGCAATACAGACGGCAGTCAGGGATTCCGTCGATGGCTGGGTTGACGCGATTAAATCCGCTATGCGACTTGATCCAGACGCGATACTGAACGGCGAAATTCGTGATCACGCATCGGCATTAGCAGCAATCAAAGCCTCGATGACAGGCCACCTTCTGTTGACGACCTTACACGCCAACGATGCCCTGAATATTATTGAGCGCCTTGAAATGGAGAATATTCAGGCCAGGCTAATTGCAGATCCTCTTCTGTTTATCGGTCTGCTGAGTCAACGGCTGGTACAAAAACTCTGTCCTTACTGTAAGCGCACTTATGCTGAAATGGCAGACAAACTGAGTACAGAAGAACGGAAACTCATTGAGGAAAATTGCCTGCCGGAACAGGTCCGGTTGCGCAATCTTGACGGTTGCGAGCACTGTTATAAAGGCGTAACGGGAAGAACGGTTATAGCAGAAGTCGTCTCACCCGACGCACGTTTTTTTCAGTTATATCGTCAGTCCGGGCGTCTGGAAGCAAAATCATACTGGCACTATGAACTTGGAGGAATTACCCGTAATCAGCACTTATTACACCTGATTAATCATGGCCTGGTAGATCCGCTGTCCGCACACTTCATATCCCCCATTGACGAAGATAAATACTCAATGCTCCCGGAGGGGACATGGCGATAAAAGATATATTTGAGAAACTCAATTCGATAGAAATTGATTTCTCTGGAATATCCCACTGGCTGGCAAAATACACATTCAGGTATTCCAGAATAAGTTTATATGAAGATTTATCTGGAATGTTAAATGATGGCATAAATGTAAAGCGTGCTCTTACACACCTGATTGATGTAGAAACAGACTACGGGAAGAAAACGGGGTCTTCTGCAACCTACTATATTTGTTGTGAGTGCCTTAATGCACTGAATAACACAGGGGCAATATCTTCAGCATTAAAAAAATATATAAAGGAGGATGAATATCAATTAATATCCAGCGGTGAAATTCGCGGCGACCTTGCGGGAGGGTTAGTTCAGGCCATAAAAATTGTCAGAAGTCGTTCTGAAATGACAATGACTCTTGTTATGTCGATGATTTATCCATCCGTACTGGTTTTTGGTTGTCTGGCAAACATGTATATGGTCCACGATACCATAACACCTGTTTTCCTTTCTCTCGCACCGAAAGAACGCTGGACAAGTTCTATGCGATTACTGACAGATACGTCTGGTTTCCTGATAGAAAACGGAACGTATATTCTCTGCTTCTGCATCGTACTGTTTTTCCTGATCAGATATTCGCTTGCGCGTTATACAGGACCGGGCCGTCAGTATCTTGATTACATTCCCCCCTGGTCACTTTATAAAACATTTAATGGTGTAAGTTTTCTCTTCAACATGGCCTCCATGTTAAGTATTGATATTCCCGTTGCAAAAGCACTGGAAAGGCTGGAGAAAAACAGCACTCAAAACAGATGGCTACTCGAACGAATAAAAGAAATCAGGAGATATGTTTTACTTGGACAGTCACTTGCAATGGCAATGAAAAGTTGCGGTTATGACTTCCCATCGAAATTATGCATTAACAAACTATTACTTCATTCTGAAAATGCTGACAATGCATTGATGATGTCTAACTATGCTGATAAATGGCTGGAGGAAGCAAAAGGAAAAGTCAAATCAACAGGAGTCTGGATAACTGTAGTATCCGCATTAATTGTTTTCGCATTTATTGTCATGATGATTACTGCTCTCTACGATGTCAGTAACGTCCTGCAACACTAATCCCTAATATATTCTTTTCAACCCCTCATTAAACAAGGAGTTATTTATTATGTCTTCTATTAATTTTTTAAATATGCGTTCTGTTTTATCTTCTTTTTCTGCACATCGTAGAAAAGAAAAAGAACAGGACAAAGGGGCAACACTGATGGAAGTGTTATTGGTTGTTGGTGTTATTGTTGTACTTGCAGCAAGTGCATATAAACTCTATTCAATGGTACAATCCAACATTCAATCATCCAATGAACAAAACAATGTCCTGACAGTGATTGCCAACATGAAATCACTGAAATTCCAGGGGCGTTATACTGACAGTAACTATATTAAGACTCTCTACGCGCAAGGATTACTGCCATCCGATATGATCGCAGATACAACTGGCGCAAGCGCGAAAAACCCGTGGGGCGGCTCCGTTACAATCACCACCTCTTCGGATAAATACTCCTTCAATGTTGTAGAGGCCAATGTCCCACAGAAAAACTGCATGGCAATGGTAAACGCCCTGCGTTCTTCCAGCGCAATCTCCAAAATTAACAACACTTCCACATCAACCGTCAGTGCAGCAACTGTTTGCGCATCTGACAGCAATACGCTGACCTTCAGCACTGATTCCTGATTTTTCATGTGCATCGGATAAGCGCCTTCGGGCGCTTATTTTTTCCATGTTTAAGGAGGAGTATTGTGCGTTCTGTTCTTTATATCCTGCTATCATGTATTTCATCATTAATCTTTTCATTGCAACCCGCATATTCAGCGACAACGACCCGATTTGATGCCTGCTTTGCACAAGCCGGGCAACGTTACCTGATTGACCCCCTGCTTCTGAAAAGCATTGCCACTGTAGAAAGTTCACTCATACCAGACCGGATAAATCACAACAAAGAAAAAGGAAAAATATTAAGCACCGATTACGGACTAATGCAAATTAATTCATCACACATCCCTAACCTGAAAAAACTTGGCGTAATAAAAGACAAATCAGAGCTTATTGATAACCCCTGTCTCAATATACAGATTGGCGCGTGGATTCTGGCAACACATTTTCAGAAATGCGGCATAAACTGGAGTTGTCTTGGCAGTTATAACGCTGGTTTCAAAGAAAGTAACGAACAGAAAAGAATCAAATACGCACGCTATGTCTACAATAAATACATGGTAAGGTAACTTATGCTAAACAGCATATTTAATACGGCGATACTTTGCTGTGCAAATATCGTCTGTCAATGCTACGCCTACAATGAAGTTAAATTCCGTTTAAATAAACTTAATGTATCTTATAAAACCGGAGCAGAGAAATATTACTGCCTGATACTGACAACGCTTGCCGTTATGTATCTTTCATTAAATCAGCTATCACTGATTCAATCTATAATAGTGATTATTTTCTATGCTTTCCTTACATTAATGGCCTGTATAGACCTTCTTTCATTTCTACTACCACGCCTTTATACCGTGACATTTATCTTCTCCGGCCTGTTATATCAGACATGGAATAACAATATATTGTCTGGTTTGTTTTGTGCAATACTGATGTTCTTCATTATGCTGTTTGTAAGACTTTACTTTGCATATAAAAACGGAACGGAAAGTTTCGGCATGGGAGATGTGCTACTTATTGCAGGAACTGGCGTATGGTTTCCAACGCCTGAGATTGCCTGTTCAATTGTATTTATTGCCGTTATCGGCGGAATTATTTTCTTCACTCTTGGCGGATTAAACAAGCAAAAAAAATATATCCCATTTGGCCCATTTCTTTGTGGCGGAATGTTTGTTTACTCACTCGTACCGGGAATATTATTCTGAGGATTAAGAGCAATGAAAAAGACAGATAAAGGTGTATCTCTCCTTGAGGTATTGCTTGTCATCGGCATAATGGTGATGGTTATCCCTAAAGTTTATGAAAACATTGAAAACCATCTGAATAATGTTCGCTGGCAGAATGCAGCAGAACACGCAAATACCTATAACACCGCTGTTCGTAATTATGTTGCTGACAATGCATCAACACTACTTGCTGGCTCTTTACCCAAAACAATCACGCCAGCAACACTCATTCAGAAAGGCTATCTGAAATCTGGTTTTTCTGAATCCAATTTTGGACAAAGCTACATTACCGGTATTGCAAAGAACAGCAAAACATCCCGTCTGGAAGCCCTGACCTGTAGTAATGGCGGTCAGTCCCTGTCAGAAGCCGGAATGCGCTCGGTAGCAAGCATGATTGAAGGGCTTGGCGGCTACATCAACAGCAGCAAGCAGGCGATTGGCGCGGGTGGCGGCTGGTCTGACACGCCTTCAAATTACGGGCTGAACTGCGCGACCGGGCATATTGCAATGGCACTTGTTGGCGCTGATTTGCAGGAAAGCGACCGTTTATATCGTTACTCCATAACCAATCGTCCCGACCTTAACAGGATGCATACGGCGATTGATATGAACAGCAACAATCTGAACAACGTCGGCACTTTAAACGGCAACGCCGCCGCGCTCTCCGGCGATATCAGCGCACGTAACGGTACGTTCTCTGGCGCAATTTCAGGAAATACAGCCACAACCAACGGCGATATCACTTCGAATAATGGCTGGCTGGTCACAAAAAACAGCAAAGGCTGGATGAACAGTACCTATGGTGGCGGCTGGTATATGTCCGATTCGTCCTGGTTGCGCAGCGTGAATAATAAAGGGATTTATACTGGCGGCCAGGTAAAAGGTGGAACTGTACGCGCTGATGGACGCCTCTATACAGGCGAGTATTTACAGCTTGAAAAAACAGCAACGGCTGGCGCTTCCTGCTCCCCTAACGGGCTTGTAGGCCGCGACAGTACAGGGGCGATACTTT